>JAEYNQ010000018.1 GCA_023412455.1 Bacillota bacterium | reverse complement strand
GGTATCTACATAAGGGAAAACCTTTTTGAGATTTTCAAGAGGAATGAAGCCAGCTGTTTCAACAGCTGTTGAAAGGCCTGCTTGTTTACTGGCTTTTAAAAGCTCCTTGGCAAAATCGGGTTGAAGTAAGGCTTCCCCACCAGAAAGGGTGAGGCCCCCACCAGATTTTTTATAAAAAATGGTATCTCTAATGACTTCATCAAAAATTTCTTTAACGGTTACGGAGTGCCCAATGAGCTGAAGTGCTTCTGTACAACACACTTCTGCGCAGTGTCCACAATGATTGCAAAGGGCAGGATTGATAAGGAGCTTATCTGCTTTTAGTTGAATAGCTCCTAAAGGACAAGCCATTAAACAGCGACCACAATGGATACAGTCAATTGGCTTGTAGAGAAGCTCGGGGGAAGCAGTATGGGATTCAGGATTACTACACCACTTACAACGCAGTCCACAGCCTTTAAAGAATACAATTGTTCGCATACCTATTCCATCATGTAAGGAGAAACGTTGAATATTAAATATATTTCCCCTTTGAGACCAATTAATTGTTTCCATGGCTTATACTCCTTCGTCTGCTTGTTCCGTACGGTTAATGATATCATCTTGAACAGCAGGATCTAAGGAAACAAATTGGGCACTATAGCCTGCCACTCTGACTACTAGGTGTTTATACTGTTCAGGATGCTCTTTGGCCTTGAGAAGGGTTTCACGGCTGATAACATTGAATTGAACATGCATTCCTTTTTCATCAAAATAACCCATTACAAGATGAGCTAGATGACGAAGTCCCTTTTCGCCTTGTAAAACGCTGGGGTGAAATTTTTGGTTGAGAAGTGTACCATTAGAGGCGATTTCGTGATTAAGCTTAGCTACGGAACGTAAAACAGCAGTAGGTCCTTTGCGATCTGCACCTGCACAAGGTGAAACACCATCTGCTAGAGGTGTACCACTCTTACGACCGTCAGGTGTTGCTCCTACAGCAGCTCCCATTGCCACATTAATTGAGGCAGGGTACAGGCCAGGTTGGAACGTACCACCACGTGGATTTTTATACTTTTCTACCTCCTCACAATAAATAAGGGCAGCTTTACGGGTAAGTTGGTCCACATAGTCGATGTCATTACCATATTTAGGGGCTTTATTGAGTAAGAGTTGACGAATGTACTCTCCATTATTATAAGAGTTAATGTATATATTGGAGTCTTCTTCTAAATCGGAAGCTATTTTCCCTTGAGAAATCAGTTCTTTTTTTACCTTTTGAGAAACCAATTGAACAAGGAGTTTTTCTTCTAGAGATAAGGAAGAAAATTGGTCCTGGAAATTGGTTTGAAGAGCTTTTTTGAGATCTTTCATGGACAGTTTCTTTTCTTTAAAGACAAGGGTGTCAATGGCTGCAAAGGCATCCCCTACATTAGCTACTCCCACACCTTGAGGGCCAGTGAAATTGTAGTGAGCGCCACCCTCTTGAATGGATTTACCTCTGGCAATGCAATCCTCTACAAGAGAAGATACAAAAGGAAGAGGGGCTCTTTCACCATGGGCTAGGTCCACAGCATTTTCTGCATTAGCGAGATGCTTTATATAATAAGCCATCTGAATACGATAAGCTTCAATAAAGTCCTCAATACAAGTAAAGCTTTCCAGTTCACCCGTTTGAGGCCCAACTTGCTTGCCATCTAGTTTACCATTATAAAGGGTACTTTCTAAAATACGAACCACATTGACAAAACCAGAGTCATGCCAGCCTTCGGTTTTGCCACCTTTTTGAGGTTCTACACAGCCAATAATACCGTAATCTCTGGCGTCTTCCAAGGTAAGTCCTCGCTTGACAAGAGCAGGGATAATGACCTGATCATTATAATAAGCAGGCATGCCTGTACCTAATCGACTGATTTGTGCTGCTTTAATAACCAGTTCTTCAGGTGAGTTTTCCCAGACGCGAATAGAGAGAGAAGGTTGAGGAAGCTTGGTGTGATGGGTGGCTTCTAAGCACATAAAGGAGAGTTCATTGGTAGCATCTTCACCAGTAGCCGTTTGTCCGCCCACAATAAGGTTTTGAAAAAGGGGATACCCACCAAAAGCTTTAGTAGAGGCTTCATCTCTTACTTTATTGATCTCGTTTAGCTTAACAAAGATACAGTCAATGAGTTCTTGGGCTTCTTCTGGAGTAATATAATGATTTCGTAGGTCATTTATGTAATAAGGATACATGTATTGGTCAAAGCGCATAGGGGAAATAGAATGGCCATTGGACTCGATTTGAAGGACAGCGTGGACAAACCAAAAAGTTTGAAGGGCTTCATAAAAGTGAGTAGCCCCATTGGCTGGAACACGCTTACAAATCGTTGCAATACGTTCTAACTCTTGGCGACGTTTAGCATCCTTTTCAACAGTAGCCAGGCGAAGGGCTTCTTCTGAAAAACGATGAGCAAAAGAAATAATAGCCTCACTAGAAAGGATAACGGCCTCTAAGAATTTTTGGCGTTTGGAGTAGTCCGGTGCACCTTCATCTAGAGCAAAAAGGGCTTCTTGTGCTTCTAGAATAATACCATTAAAACCTATTTCTAAAGCTTTTTTATAGTCTACCGAAATATGTCCCACGCCATTAAAAAAGTAGTTATTAACCGTAAATATATTGGCATCCATGACTTCGATGGTTTCTTTAAGCATGTAAGCACGTGCTAATTCATTAACGGTACGTCCTTTCCAATAGGTAAAACAGTTACGAAGTTGCTTTTTAGTTGGATCAGAAACTAAGAAGACATCCCCTTTGCGTTTAGACATTAAATCAAATTCTTTTTCAAGCCATTGATTAGAGAATTCGGGAAAGACTTGGGCACTTCTAGCTTTTCTTGTAAAGTTACCAACGATGAGTTCGTTGGGGCGAATGACAATAGGCATATGCGTTAAGATATGTTGAAGGGCTAAAGCACGCCGAATAATCATGGGTTGATTTTCAGTTTGTTGATAAGATTCCGTAACAAGTATGGCCCGTTCAGATTCTATCTCAGGCGTGTCCTTGTAAAGTGCTTCTATAAGGGCTTGGATACGTGAAGTAGCTACTGTAGGTTGCAAAAGTTGCTGGTAATCCATAAGGAAACCTCCTTTTCTTATTTGTTATTTGTTGTATTATTTTTGATTATTTTTATTTTAATACTAAATCACTATTAAATCAACACAAAAACACATTAATATTTGAAAAAGAGATTATTTTTTTAGATAGATATTTAAAAAAAGAAATAACTATGATAAAATTAAACAAAATACCACATCATCGTTAAGGGGGAGGTGTCATATGTTAGCTTTGGAGAGACAAAAACATATCATCGAACAAATAGAAAAAGAGGAGTCTGTTAAAGTTATTGAGCTAAGTAAAACCTTTAATGTGACAGAAGAAACTATTAGGCGTGATTTAGAAAAATTAGAAAAACAAGGGCTTTTAAAGAGGACCTATGGAGGAGCTGTTCTGATAGGGAGTAATGTAAAAGAGGTAGAAGATACCCCTTTTAATACCCGTGTTAAGCAAAATATTACAGGAAAGCAAAAGATAGCCTTAGCTGTCACCAAGCTTTTAAGAGAGAATGAGGTAGTGATGTTAGATCCAAGTACCACGTGTCTTGAAATTGCAAAACGCATTGAAAAGGACAAACATCTTACTGTGATTACAAATTCAATCAGTGTTTTATCAGAGTTAAGTAGCCATGAAGCGCTTAATATTCTTTCAACTGGGGGAACCCTTAGAAAAAGATCTCTATCCCTTATAGGACCAACAGCTAAAGAGAATATTCGTAATTATTATGCTGATAAGGCTGTTATTTCTTGTAAAGGTGCAGACTTATATCGAGGGGTTATGGATTCTAATGAATTAGAGATAGAGATTAAAAAAGCTATGATTGAATGTGCGAAAGAAATTATTTTAGCCATTGATAGTACCAAAATAGAAAAGACGTCTATGTACAAGCTTATGGACTTAAAAGGAATCCATTACCTAGTAGTGGATGAAGCTCTTCCTGAGAAGTGGCTAGACTATTGTGAAGCCAATGGTATCCAAGTCATTATTTCCTAAAAACACAACATCAAACAACATATAATGAGGTCTATTTTTGAATAGGCCTCATTTATTTTGGAATTTATTAAAATTAGCAGAAAAAAATATTGAACTTAGATATAAATAGTGATAATATAAAAACAAACAAAGAAAAAACAACATAAAATAACAATAAACAAAGTAAACAGGGAGGTAGAAAAATGTTTGTTAATGAGTTTGAGATGCGTAAGTTAATGTGTGATATTGGTCAAAGAGTATACAACAGAGGAATGGTAGCCGCCAATGATGGAAACTTTTCTATGAAAATTGGTCCTAATGAAATTCTTTGTACACCTACAGGTGTAAGTAAAGGTTATATGACCCCCAATATGATCTGTAAAATTGATAGGAAAGGAAATCTTCTTCAATCAGATGGTATTCATAAACCTTCTTCTGAAATTAAAATGCATCTTCGTGTTTATGACCGAAGAGACGATGTGAATGCAGTTGTTCATGCCCATCCTATGTATGCAACAGCTCATGCTATTGCAGGTATTCCATTGGATAAGCAAATTATGCCAGAAGCCACCATTTTCTTGGGTGAGGTACCTATTGCACCTTATGGTTTACCCTCTACAATGGAGATTCCAGATGCCATTGAACCTTACTTTAATACCCACGATGCTGTTTTATTAGCTAATCATGGGGCTTTATCATGGGGGGTTGACCTTGTAGCAGCTTACTTCAAAATGGAAAGCTTAGAGTTTTATGCTGAGTTATCTTATAGAGCACAAATGTTAGGTGGTGCAAAAGAGCTTCCTCCTCAAGAAGTCAAACGTTTAGTGGATCTCCGTAAAACCTTTAATGTACCAGGCAAACATCCTTGTATTGAAAAGGAAGGAATGTGTACAAAGCCTGAAAATGAGGCCTGTACCCATGATGATAATTGCAAAAATAGGGTATGTACCTGTAAAGATAAAAAAGAAGGAACAGGAGAGGTAGACGCTGAACTCATAGCACGTATTACCAAACAAGTTATTAATCAATTGAATAAATAATTAAAGTGAGGTTTTGTAAATGGAACTGAACTTAGAATTAGCAAACGCATTGATTGAACGTATAAAAGCTTATGCCCATTATAATAAGATGAGTGTAGTAGTGGCTGTCGTTTCTAAAGAAGGAAGCCCTATTAGTGTGCAGGTCATGGAGGATGCACGTTTAGTCAGCTTTGAATTAGCGCTTAAAAAGGCCTATACTGCAGCTGCATTAAAAATCCCGACCCATGAGCTAGCTGAACTTACTCGATTGGGTGGGGATTTAGAAAACCTACCCCATATGCTGGACAATAATAAAGTCATTACATTAGGTGGGGGTTACCCTATTAAAATAGATGGCAGGGTAGTTGGAGGTTTAGGTGTGAGTGGTGGTACCGCTAGTGAAGACATAGAGCTGGCTCAGTATGGAGTAAGCTGTACATAGGGAGGGTGCAAAGGGAGAATGAATGAAAAAGAGTTACAAAAAATAGTAGCAGAAATAACCAAACAGTTAATAGATGGAAAGATAGCTAACAGAGTATCAGCAGATTTTCCTAAGATTACATTAGGAAAAGGTATATTTGATAATATAGAAGAAGCTATTTCAGCAGCAAAGGCTACCCAACAAGAACTTAAAATGATGCCCCTTGAATTTAGGGATAAGATTATTACACGTATTCGTGAGAAAATTATGGAAAACAAAGAACTACTGGCAGAATTAGCTGTTCATGAAACAGGTATGGGAAAAGTAGGCCATAAAATTCTAAAACATGAATTAGTAGCAAAGAAGACACCTGGTATAGAATGTATTGAACCTCGGGTGTGGACAGGAGACCAAGGTTTAACTTTAGTAGAAAGAGGACCTTTTGGGGTAGTAGGTGCCATTACTCCTTCCACTAATCCTTCAGAAACTGTTTTTTGTAATGCCATAGGTATGGTGGCAGCTGGTAACACCGTTGTTTTTAACCCACATCCCAATGCAACCAAAACCTCTAACTTAGCGGTACAACTGGTTAATGAAGCAGCTCAGGAAGTCGGTGGATTAAGTAACATAGTGACAACCCTACTTAACCCTACTATGGAGTCAGGTAATAGTCTCTTTAAGCATCCGGATATTGAATTACTTGTAGCTACAGGTGGTCCTGGGGTTGTAAAGGCCATTTTACAAAGTGGTAAGAGAGGTATTGCTGCTGGAGCAGGGAATCCACCCGTATTAGTAGATGAAACAGCCAATATCCGTAAAGCAGCAGAGGATATTGTGAATGGAGCAACTTTTGATAATAACTTGCCATGTATAGCAGAAAAAGAAGTTATTGTAGTCAATGAAGTAGCTGATGAACTCCTTTATTATATGGAAGCTGAAAATGACTGCTATAAGCTAATAGGGGAGCAGATTGAAAAATTAACCCAGGCGATATTAGTTGAGAAAAACGGTAAGAAGATAATTAATAGAGATTTTGTAGGACGTGATGCCACTGTCATTTTGAAGGCTATTGGTATAGAAGCTCCTCAAAATATCCGTTGCATTATCTTTGAAGCAAACAAAACGCACCCCCTAGTGACTGAAGAACTAATGATGCCTATTTTAGGAGTGGTTCGGGTGGCTCATGTGGATGAAGGGATTGAAGTTGCCCGTGTATTAGAGGATGGGAATAGGCATTCAGCCCATATGCACTCTTCCAATGTTCATAACCTCACCCAATATGGTAAGGTTTTAGATACAGCCATTTATGTGAAAAATGCACCTTCTTATGCAGGGATCGGATTTGGAGGAGAAGGGTTTGCCACCTTTACTATTGCAAGCCGAACAGGTGAAGGACTTACCAATGCCCAAACATTTACAAAAGCTAGAAGATGCGTTATGGCAAATGCACTTTATATTAGATAGGAGGGAAAGAAGTGGAGTATAATGGAAGTAATATAGAAGCCATTGTGGCAGAAGTTATTAAAAGCTTACAGGGAAGTAATACCCCAGTAAGAGCAGGAGAAGTTCCTCAAACTGCACGATGTGCTTACTTAACAGCAAAGCAACAAATAGAAGTTAAAACATACCCTATTCCAGCTATTACTGACGATGAAGTGTTAGTAAAGGTAGAAGGCTGTGGTATTTGTGGAACAGATGTTCATGAATACAAAAATGATCCTTTCGGTCTTATTCCTGTTGTGCTAGGACATGAAGGAACCGGTGAAATTGTTAAGCTAGGTAAGAATGTAACCCAAGATATGGTAGGTAAACCTCTTAAGGTAGGTGACAAAGTGGTGACCTGTGTGACGCTGACAGGAGATGATGAATACACCACTCTTAAGCCAGAAAAGGCGAACTTAAGTGCCAATATGGCTGTTTATGGATTGCTTCCAGATGATGCTTACCATTTTAATGGCTGGTTTGGCGAATATATCATCTTAAGAAAAGGCTCTTCTCTGTTTAACGTCAACGATCTTTCTTTAGATGACAGGCTTTTAGTAGAACCTTTTTCAGTGGCCATGCATGCCGTAGAGAGAGCCAAGACAACCCAGTTATTAAGCTTTGGAACGCGCGTTCTTGTGCAAGGCTGTGGGCCTATTGGACTTACCGTTATCGCTGTTCTTCGCACCATGGGCATTCAAAATATTATTGCAGTAGATGGGGATGCGCAGAGACTAGGTGTAGCCAAAGAGTTTGGAGCAGATTTAACCGTTAACTTTAAGGATTTTAAAGACTTTGAGGAGATGCTACGATTTGTGACCAAAGAAACCAATGGGGGTGTAGATTTTGCTTTCCAATGTACAGGAGCCCCTTCAGCAGCTTCTAATATTTACAAATTTATTCGCCGTGGGGGTGGACTTTGCGAATTAGGCTTCTTTGTGAATAATGGTGAGGCAACCATTAATCCTCACTTTGACCTTTGTAGTAAAGAAATCACCTTAGTAGGTTCATGGGTTTATACTTTTAGAGACTATGTGAATACTTTTGAGTTTATGAAGCGAGCAAAAGCAATAGGTATTCCAATACATAAATTAATTACCCATCGTTTTGGTTTGGATGAAATGAATGAAGCCATGGCTGTTAATATGAAACAAGCAGGTATTAAGATTGCCTATATTAATAAGTAAGAGGTATGCTTATGGGAAAAGCAGTAGGACTATTAGAAGTATATGGCTTAGCAACAGCCCTTTATGCGGCCGATGCCGTTTGTAAAGCAACCAATGTAACCATTGGAGCCATTGATAAAAATAAACCAGCCAATGCAGATGCTCTTCCAGTACCACTTCTTATTATGGTGAAGTTTAGAGGAAATGTAGCAGATGTAGAAGAGGCTATAGAGGTGGGCAAGAAAGCTGCCAATGAGGTGGCAGGTTATGTAGCAGCTCATGTTATACCCAGTCCTGATGAGGACTTAGAAAAGTTACTTAAAATAAATTGTATCTCATAAAAAATAAAATTATAGGAGGATTTTACAATGAAACAAGAAGCATTAGGAATGGTAGAAACAAGAGGTTTAGTAGCAGCTATTGAGGCGGCAGATGCTATGGTAAAAGCAGCAGATGTGACACTTGTAGGAACAGAAAAAATAGGTTCGGGGCTTGTTACAGTTATGATTAGAGGCGATGTAGGTGCTGTTAAAGCTGCAGCAGAAGTAGGTTCAAGTGCAGCATCTAAACTGGGTGAATTGGTGGCCGTACATGTGATTCCAAGACCTCATGGTGACGTTGAAAAAATATTACCTGTTCAAAAATAAGCGTTTGTTAGAAAGAGTGAGAGCATGAGAGCCATAGGCATATTAGAAGTTGCAGCAAATGTGGCTGCTGCCACAGCATTAGATGGGATGTTAAAAACAGCAAATGTAGAATTTGTTACGGCAGAAAGGGCTCTTGGGGGAAGGCTTGTATCCATTGTGATCGAGGGAAGTATTTCCGATGTACAGGAAGCCATTGAACATGGGAAGGTAGTAGCAGCTAGGCTAGGTAAAGTAGCTACTGCTATTACTATTAATAACCCTCATGAAGAAGTTCAGAACCTGGTCCTTCGTAGTGGGCAAAAATTTAATAGGTAGGTGATGATTGTGGCAGAACATGACGAAATACAGGCAGCTCAGGTAAAGACGGAAGGTACCACCAAACGTGTAACACATAAACAAGAAAAAGCAGATGAAGTATTAAATAAAGAGGCTCAAGAAGCCTTAAACAATAGTTCTAAAACAGAAGTAAGAGAGGAGAAAAAAACAATGAATAATCAAGCAATAGGAATGATTGAAACAAGAGGTTTAGTAGCAGTAACAGAAGCAGCAGATGCTATGCTTAAAGCAGCCAATGTAGAACTTGTAGGTTCAGAGAAGATTGGTTCAGGTCTTGTAACTGTTATGGTAAGAGGAGATGTAGGTGCTGTTAAAGCTGCTGTAGAAGCAGGTGCAGCTACTGCAGCAAGATTAGGCGAGGTTGTAGCTACTCATGTTATTCCAAGACCCCATGCAGATGTTGAAAAAATTCTTCCTAAATTTTAGTGAAGAGGTGAAAAGCCTTGGAAATCACAGAAAATAATCTACAGGAGCTTATCCTTGCTGCCATTCAAAAAGAATTCAACCAGCAAGGTCAAGTCATGAAAGAGAAGAAGCAAGAAGCACAAAAAGATTGCCCAAAACGAAGTGTTCCAATTGGTGTTTCCGCAAGGCATCTTCATGTGACACAAGAGCATCTTGAAGTTCTTTTTGGAAAAGGAGCAACCCTTCATCCCAAGAAAGAACTAATGGGAGGACAGTATGCAGCCAAAGAATGTGTTACCCTTATTGGAATCAATCTAAGAGTTATTGAAAATGTACGTATATTAGGACCTGTACGTAAAGAAACCCAAGTGGAGCTGTCTAAAACGGATGCTATTCGTTTGGGTATTAATCCCCCTATTCGAGAATCTGGACAGATAAAGGGTTCCGCACCGATTACGATTGTAGGACCTAAAGGAGCCCTTTACTTGGAAGAAGGCTGTATTGTTGCTAAGCGACACATTCATATGAATGAAAAGGATGCCACTCTTTTTGGAGTAAAGGATAATGAAATTGTTTCTGTGGAAATAGGGGGAGAGCGAAAAGGCCGTTTGGATCATGTACAGATTCGAGTTGATCCCAGTTTTACCCTAGAAATGCATATCGATACGGATGAAGCTAATGCCTTAGGTGCCAATTGTCAGCAAGGGGCTATTATTAGAAAGTAATTAAAAGGAGAACGAAGGTATGACGCTAGCAAAAGTAATAGGAAATATCGTAGCTACCAGAAAACACCCAGCGCTTGTTGGCAATAAGTTTCTTTTAGTAGAGACTCTCGAATTAATCGATGAGCAAAAGGAAAGATTCATAGCCATTGATACAGTGGGGGCAGGAGTAGGAGAGATTGTACTCATTGTTAAGGGAAGTGGAGCAAGGTGCAGTATAGATCATCCCAATGTACCCATTGATGCAGCTATAGTAGGAATTGTAGATGAGGAAAATCATCTTGAATAAAAGATAGGCTAGAAAAGAGGTGAAGGGCATTGACGTTTGAAGAAATAAAAGAAGCTATATTTGAGGCAGGTGTCATTGGAGCAGGAGGAGCTGGTTTCCCTACACATATTAAGCTAGCAGCCCAAATGGACTATTTGGTCATTAATGGCGCAGAATGTGAACCCCTCATTTATACAGACTACCAATTGATGGAACATTATGGTGAAGAAATGGTCATAGTCATTCGTCAATTACTTCAGGCTCTTTGTATTAAAAAAGCGGTGTGGGGGATTAAAAAGAAGCATTCCAGTCTTATTGCTAAACTCCGTACAATGACCTCATCTGATGAAAATATTGAGATTTGTGCCCTTGATAATATTTATCCTGCAGGAGATGAACTAACACTTATCCATCATTGTACAGGAATCATCATCCCTAGAGGGCAACTCCCTAGTAGCAAAAAAGTCATTGAGCTCAATGTAGAAACCATATGGAACCTATATAAAGCCCTCTTTGAAAAACTTCCTGTTACGGAGAAGTATGTCATGATAGGAGGAGCAGTAGAGGAGCCTATGGTTTTTAAAGTACCATTAGGAACCCCTTATAAGGAACTTATTAAACAAGTTAAACCTCAAATAGAAGACTATGAATTATTAATAGGTGGGCCTATGATGGGCTCCTTTGCCTCCAAAGAAGGTTATGTGACTAAGACCACCAAAGCACTTCTCATTTTGCCAAAGGAGAGTAAAGTCTATTGTAACAAGGAGGCCCTTGATTTAAATCGCATGAAAAGAGTGATGTCTTGTTGCTCGCAATGTCAAATGTGTACGGACTTATGTCCGCGTAATAAGCTAGGTCATCAGGTGGAACCTCATAAAGTTATGAATGCTTTTGCCAATGGCCTTTTGAACCACGGAGGTGCTTTGAGGACAGCCTTGGGATGTTGTGGCTGCAACATTTGTTCTTATTATGCTTGCCATCATGACCTGATGCCCTCACAATTTATGATGTTAATAAAAAAAGAACTTCTTAAACAAGGAATAAAACCAGAAGCTAATGAGCCACTAGTGACTAATACAGGAGTGGAAGTAGAAATTCCCTCAAGTCGCTTATTAGATAAATTAGGGATTAAGCAGTATGACAAGCATCCCCTATGGGTAGAAGAAGCTCTTGAAGTTCAAAAGGTATATTTGCCTCTTGCAGCCCACCTAGGAAATCCTTCTATGCCACTTGTTCAAGTAGGAGAGAAGGTAAACAAGGGACAGCTTATTGCCTGTGGAAGCAAGAAAAAGATAAGCTGCCAGATCCATAGTAGTCTAGAAGGCCTAGTTAGTAGGATGACGGAGACAGAAATAGTAATAGAAAGGAGGGTGGTGAAATGACAGAGATGAAATCATTAGGTATTGCAGAATATCGCTCCATTGCTCTTGGACTTCAAGCAGCAGATTATATGGTGAAGGCAGCTGAGATTAAACTCTTAGTTGCTCAAGTCGTGTGCCCAGGGAAGTACATCCTTGTATTTACCGGCAAGTTGTCCTCTGTTAAGGCTGCTTTAGAAGTGGCTAACAAACCTCCTTTTGATACGGTTTTGATAGATACCTACTTACTAGGTAATCCGGATGCAAGTTTGATTCCAGCTCTTTATGGAGCCAGCGAAAAAGGAAACCCTGAAGCAGTGGGGATTATTGAAGGTTATTCGGTGGCGTCCATTATAGGTGTAGCAGATGAGATTGTAAAAACAAGTCCTACACGCCTTATAGAGATTCGTCTGGCCAGGGGAATGACAGGTAAATCCTTTGCCTTGTTTAGTGGTGAATTAGCAGCCGTAGAGGCTTCTATGGAAAAAGCAAAGAGGGTGCTTCTTGAAAACGGCATGTATCTTCAAAGTGCAGTTATCCCTCATCCAGATCCACAAATTTGGGAGGCTTTATAGCTAAATACCTGCTGAAAGGTGGACACTAGTCCACTTTCTTATCTTGTAGGAAAGTTGGTATTCTACACTTTCACTACTTCGCGAACCAATACGTGTTCTATGGACACTTTTGTTCTGACAGGTATTTTTGTTATTGACAAAAAATAAAGGAAAAGAGAAAGGAGAAGGTTATGAAGCAAAAAGCATATGTGGCAATTGACTTAGGAGCTTCCAGTGGAAGACTCTTATTGGGAAGTATGAAAGATGGCAAGCTGAGTTTGGAAGAAGTCCATCGTTTTGCCAATGACCCTGTCTACTTAGGGGATACTTTATATTGGGACTTTATGCGAATTTTCTATGAAATCAAGCAAGGACTAAAAAAAATAGCTCAGCGTGAAGACATAGAGATAAGCTCTATTGGAATAGATACTTGGGGAGTAGATGGGGCCTGGTTAGATAAAAAGGGTAAGCTATTAACCCATCCTGTTCACTATAGAGATCATCGTACAAGTGAGATCATGGAAGATTTCTATACCAAGGTAACAGATAGTAAGCTTTATGATATTACAGGTATTCAAAAGATGAGCTTTAATACAGTCTATCAACTTTATCATGACATCACCCAAAATGAAGTGGTAAGGGCTTTTGGAGAAAAGTGGCTTTTTATGCCTGATTTATTGGCGTATTTTTTAACAGGAAATACCTTTAATGAGTACAGTATAGCTTCTACAGGCGCTTTGCTGGATGCTAAAACAAGAACCTACTCAGAGGAGTTATTTAATGCCCTAGGTTTACCTTTTGATAAGATGCAACCTCTTGTGATGCCAGGGACTATTGTAGGGAGTTTGACAAAAGGCATTCAAGAAGAGACAGGCTTAGGGGCAGTTAAAGTGGTAGCAGTAGGGAGTCATGACACGGCCTCTGCTGTAGCAGGAACCCCTCTTGAAACAGAAAATGAAGTTTATCTTTGTTGTGGGACTTGGTGCTTAATGGGCATGGAACTTAGTGAGCCTATTTTAGATGAAAAGTCTAAAACCTTTAATATTACCAATGAAGGTGGGGTAGAAGGAACCATACGTTACCTAAAAAATATCAATGGCTTGTGGTTTTTACAACAGCTTCGTAAAATATGGAATGAACGAGGCTTAAAGCTTTCTTTTCCCAATATTATTGCAGCAGTAAAGGAATCTAGTTGTGAATGGGCAGTAGACGCAAAATTAGATCGTTTTATGGCTCCTCTTAATATGGAAAAAGAAATTATTGCTTATTGTGAAGAAGCTTATGGTGTCACACTAGAAGCAGTAGGAGATATTGCAAAAGCTGCTTATAATGGACTGGCTATTTACTATAAAGAAGTTCTAGAAGAGTTTGAAAAGATTACAGGCAAAACCATTACAACGATTCGTATGGTAGGAGGAGGTATACAAGATCACTACCTTTGCCAGCGAGTGGCTGATAGTACAGACAGGAAGGTTATTGCTGGACCTATAGAAGCCTCTTGTATAGGAAACATTCTTATGCAAATGAAAGCCTTAGGAGATATAGAAAGTTTAAGTGAAGGTAGAGCCATTGTAAGAAAGTCTTTTGAACAAGAGCTTTATACAAACAGGAGATAAAAGAGAAGGCACTAAAAGCCTATAAGGTGAAAACCTTAGGTGATTTAGTGCCTTTCGTGCTTCCTATTAGAAAGACAATAGGATTTTCTTAAAAATCAATAGCGACGAATACAATGAGATACTCTATAATATAAATAGACGTTATATAATAGGCCGTCAGACTAGGAGTGAAACTTTTTACTTAAAATAATAGGGCTCTTATGCAAAAATTTATAGTCTAAAAAGATAGAAGGAAGGAAAAGGATGAATGGCAACCATTAAGGATGTAGCAAAAGGTGCGGGAGTATCTGTGGCAACTGTTTCACGGGTTCTTAATCATACGGCACCTGTGAATGAAGAAACAAAGCAAAGGATTGAGAAGGTCATGGAGGAGCTTCATTATACCCCTAGTATGTTGGCGCGAGGGATGCGAAAACAACAATCTAAGGTGATAGCGGTGATCGTACCTAGCTATGAAAATCCATATCATATTCAACTTTTCAAGCATATTGAGAGACAGGCAAAAAAGATAGGCTATCGCTTGATCTTACTTTCTTTAGAAGAAGATAAAGCTTCTGAGCAAAATGCTATCATGGATTTAATGACTCGAAATGTGGATGGCATGATTATGTGTACCTATAGAGGGAATAAAAAAGAAATTAAAACCATTATGGATTTATCCAAAAGGTTACCTATTGTATTTATGGATAACTTTGAATTTGATAGTGCCCTTAGTTCAGTTGTAATAGATGGCTATAAAGGTATGCGAGAAATAACGAAGCATCTTATCGATAGAGGATATAAGCGCATCGCTTATATAGATGGTAACTCAGGTTATAAGGTGGCTAATGAAAGACGTTTAGGTTATGAAGATTGTCTAAAAGACTATGGACTCCCTCTTAGTAGAGAGCTTATTTATTATGCAGACTATGAAATAAGTGGAGGCTATGGGGCTGCACGTTATTTTATGGAGGAGATAATGGTACCACCTACAGCCATTCTATCTTCCAATGATATTATGGCAATAGGTGCAATAGGCTATTTAAGAGAAAAGGGATTGAATATTCCTCAAGATGTAGCAGTAGCAGGCTTTGATGATATTGAGTTATGTCGCATCATACAACCTAACTTAACCACCTATAAGCAACCATTAGATCGTATAGCTAGAGAGGTTGTTAAATTACTTCATGCTAAAATCAATCATCTTATTTCGCAAGAGGAAAAGCATATCTTAGAAGGAACTTTAATCATAAGAGGTTCCACAGATGACAAGCAACAGGATCAGATGTTTTCAGAAGAAGATTAAAGGTACTAAAAATACAGTTTTAGTTACTTTTTATAGTTTTCATAAAGTTTCATAGCCAAATCCATGAAAAGAAAGATTCTAAATTGAAAATATTGATAGTACAAAAATAACGTGCTATTCTAATGCTAAGGAATGAAAACATTTACATGAAAACGTTTACTTAAGTACTATTAAAAACAAACATATAATAAGAGGTGGTTAAATGACTGAAAAAGAGCGTATTATTCAAGGGTATGAATTGGCAAAGAACTACTATAATAAATGGGGAATTGAGGTAGATGTTGTTCTCAAAAAAGTAGAGGAAGTGGCTATCTCTATGCACTGCTGGCAAGGTGATGATGTAGGGGGATTTGAGAACCCTAATGGACAGCTTACCGGAGGGATTCAAGCAACAGGTAATTATCCAGGGAAAGCAAGGACGGCAGAGGAATTAAGGGCAGATATAGACAAAGCCATGTCACTTATTCCTGGTAAACTTCGTTTAAATCTTCATGCTATTTATGCAGAAACAAAGGGAGAAACGATAGAGAGGGATCAATTAAGACCTGAACATTTTGCAAATTGGGTGAACTGGGCAAAGAAAAAAGGAATAGGTCTAGATTTTAACCCTACTTGTTTTTCACATCCTCTAAGCGCAGACGGCTTTACTCTTTCACATCCTAATAATGAAATAAGAGAATTTTGGATTAGACACTGCAAAGCTTCACGCCAAATCGCAGCTTATTTTGGTAAAGAATTAGGGACACCTGCTGTGACAAATTATTGGATTCCTGATGGCTATAAAGATACTCCTGTAGATCGTAAGTCACCTCGTGAACGACTATATGATTCGCTTAATCAGATTTTTGAAGAACCTATTGATGAAGCCTATAACTTAGATGCAGTAGAATCAAAGGTATTTGGGATTGGAGCGGAAGCTTATACGGTGGGATCTAATGAATTTTACATGGGTTATGCCACAGCCCATCATAAATTGCTCTGCTTAGATGCAGGACATTTTCATCCTACAGAACTTATTTCAGATAAAATATCTGCGGTTATGCCTTTTATTGGAGGACTATTACTTCACGTGAGTCGCCCAGTAAGATGGGATAGTGATCATGTTGTTATTTTGGATGATGAACTCCAAGCGATTGCCAAGGAACTTGTAAGAGGTGACTATTTAGAAAAAACACATATTGGCCTGGACTTTTTTGATGCCAGTATTAATCGTATTGCAGCCTGGGTAATAGGTACCCGTAATATGCGAAAGGCCCTTCTCTTTGCTATGCTAGAGCCTATCCAGTACCTAAAAGATTTAGAACGTAAAGGAGACTATACTTCTAGACTTGCTTTATTAGAAGAAATAAAAACGGCTCCTTATGCAGCAGTATGGGAATACTACTTAATGAGTCATCAACTACCAATAGGGATGGCTTGGCTAGATGAAATAAAACGTTATGAAGAAGAGGTTCTACTTAAAAGATAATACTTGCCCCTTAAGAAAGGAGACGACATGCTAAGCTTAAGTATGTTGTCTCCTTTTTATGGATTAATGTAAAAATAAATGAAAGCTATCATTCCTCAATAGCAAAGCCGTGGGTTGACAATACAAATAAATATAATTATATTAAAATTAACAAATATAAATCAAGTTAATAAACAAAAAGGGGATTATGATGGCTAAAAATGTTACACTAACGGATATAGCAGCAAAAGTTGGAGTAAGCAATGTGGCTGTATCCAAAGCGTTGTCAGGAAAACCAGGAGTCAGTGACGATTTAAGGATAAAGATTAAGCAAATAGCAGATGAGATGGGCTATCTATCTCGTTCATCTGGAAAAACAAGAACTATAGAGACTGGAAATATAGGTGTGATTGTTCCAGAAAACTATTATGGGTATTCCGCCTCTTTTTATGGTCAGATGTATGAAAAAGTGGTAAGGGCTCTGTTTGATAATAAATACTACGGCATTTTGGAGCTGCTATCCAAAGAGGATGAGCGAGAGGGGAATCTTCCAAAGGTTATGTTGGATGAAAAAGTAGATGGATTGATTCTTCTTGGCCAACTGGATGAAAAATATATTGCAAAAATGGTGGAGCAAACAGAGCTACCAGTGTTTTTTCTTGATACTTATATTCCTGCCACTGTATTCGATACAGTTATTTCCGATGGTTATTATGGAATGTATAGGCTGACAAATTATCTGATTAGCCAGGGACATAAAAAAATTGCCTTTGTAGGCAGTGTTGATGCAACCAGCAGTATTGCCGACCGATTTTGGGGATACAGAAGGGCACTTCGGGAAAACCATATTCAATTTGAAGAAGCATGGGAGATTCCAGATCGTGATGAAGGAGGAAAAACCTTTGAAGTGATTCTGCATTCACCCATAGATAGGGATGCATACGTCTGTAATTGTGACTTTACTGCCTATACTGTAATCCAGACGCTAGAATCAAAGGGGTATAAGGTTCCAGAGGATATCTCTGTTGTGGGATTTGATGATTTCCTGCCTGCAGGAATGGAGTGCGACCGGATTACAACATATGCCGTGGACATGGAGCGCATGGCAGAGGTTTGTGTAAAGTCTCTGATAAAAAAGATTAAAGGCAAGAAATATTTTGAGGGCGTGCAAATCGTAACTGGAAAAATGATAGTGAAGGAAACGGTGCAGAAAAAATAAGAGGGGATTGGTTAGTTGAGGAGTGATGCTACATCACTCCTTTTTTGTGAACTAACTTAATAAGAAATTAAATTAAATTAAATTAATTTATTTAATAAGATAAATTAATTTAAGTATTGGTTATTTTTACTAATAATAAGGTGTCAATTTAAAGGAAATAACGAAAATATCTTCTTAACATATAAAAAATTAAAAAAGTATTGAAAAATTTTGTTAATTAAAATATAGTTAATTTAATTCAAGAAGATTAAATTAATGAATAAGAAGGAGAAAGTCATGAAAAAAGTAAGTATGAAAAAAGTATTTGTTGTCACACTCTCTGGGGCTATGGCATTATCCCTAGTGGCATGTGGAAGCGCCTCCAAAGGAGGTACAAAAAAGGGAGAGGTGGATGTAACACTTGACCAGATTAAATTAGGAGAAGACTATACGGATATTAAGGCTAACTTGAAATTTCTGACCCATAAAACAGATGTGGTGGACACCACATTTAAACAGTACATAGAAGAGTTCCAGAAGAGCTATCCCAATATCAACATTGAATATGAGGCAATCACCAATTATGCCAATGACATTACAACCCGACTTACAACAGGAGACTGGGGAGACATCTGTATGATTCCCACCTCAGTGGATAAAGACGAGCTGGGTAATTACTTCGCCAGATTAGGAGATAAGAAGGCACTTTCTGCTATTTATGAAGGGAAATTCCTGGAGGCATACTCCTATGAGGGCATATCCTATGGCCTCCCCTCTATGGCAAATGTACAGGGAATTCTATATAACAAAGCAGTATTTGAAAAGGCAGGGGTGACAGAGATTCCAAAAACCCCAGATGAATTCCTTACAGCCTTGCAAAAAATTAAAGATAACACAGAGGCGATTCCACTCTATACCAACTTTGCTGCGGGATGGACCATGACAGCATGGGACGCCTATATTGACGGAGGTGCAACTGGAGATGCAGATTTTGTTAATAAAGGGCTCACAAAAGGAAAAAATCCATTTTCAGATAGGGGTGATGGAACCGGTCCTTATGCGGTATACAACACCTTGTATGAAGCAGTGAAACGGGGGCTGACAGAAGAAGACCCAACCACAACAGACTGGGAAGGCTGTAAGGGTAGGATGAACAAAGGAGAAATTGGTTGTATGGCACTTGGTTCATGGTCTATATCACAGATTCAGAAGGCGGGAGATAATGCAGAGGATATTGGCTATATGGCATTCCCAATCACCGTGAATGGAAAGCAATATGCTGCGGCAGGTGGTGATTATAACTACGGCATTAATTGTAACAGTTCCAAGGACAATCAGATTGCAGCAATGTGCTATATCAAATGGTTGGTAGAAAAATCAGGATTTGCCCAAGGAGAAGGTGGACTTTCTGTAGTAATTGGAGATAGCTATCCAGAGGCCCTAAATGCTCTTGACAAAGTTGAACTTGTTGTAAATAATCCAGCTGCTCCTGAAGAAGCAAACCTATTCAATGATGTAAACAATCGTTCAGAACTGGGAATCAATGTATCAGGTGCTGTAGCAACACAGATTATTGAGGAAGCTACAGCAGGCACTAAGACAATGGAAGATATGGTTACAGAATGGAATGAGAAATGGACTTCAGCCCAGGAGGCAAATGGTGTAACCCATTAATAGCATAAAGGCAGGGTTTCGACCCTGCCTTTTATGAGGAAAGGAGCGTATGGGGAATTTATGAATTATGGAAAATCAAATGGTTTTGTCGAATGGATTAAATCGGGAAAAGTAAATCAGAGGTTGGTGATTATCACATTCATGCTAGTGCCGTTGACACTACTGATTGTATTTACCTACATACCTTTTGGGAAGATGATAGGATTTAGCTTTTACGACATGAAATATATTGGGGACAGAAAGTTTGTGGGTCTTCAGAACTATTTGGAAGTATTCACAAGAAAAGATTGTTTCAGCGCTCTGAAGCTGAGTTTGTATTATATTGTGGCATCGTTTATTCAGCTGGGACTGGCTCTTTATTTTGCAACGATCCTAAGCTTTAAGACTAAAGGTGGAGACGTGTTTAAAGGTTTTATGTTTTTCCCCTATCTGGTGTGTGGTATAGCGATTGGTTTTATTTTTAAATTCTTCTACACAAGAGGATTTGTATTGGATACCGTGCTTCAATGGTGTGGTATAGCTATAAAAGATCTGCCTTACTGGCTGAAAGATACTAACATCAACAATATTTCTGTGGCAGCAACCTCCATATGGAGATATATGGGACAAAATATGGTGCTTTTTATTGGAGCCATTATGTCCGTGGATTCTGGGTTATATGAAGCAGCCGCCATTGATGGGGCCAATGGATTACAAAAATTCAAATATATTATTCTACCCAGTATCAAGACAATTATCGTGTTGAATATGATTCTTTCCATCACAGGTTCTCTTAGCGTATTTGAGCCACCCTATGTTATTACAGGAGGAAAATTCGGTACCGGAACCTATTTTGTTATTATGGATAAACTGGCACATGAAAGCCAGAAGGTAGGACTGGCATCTGCTATGGCTATTGTACTGCTCATACTCATCATTCTTACTACAATTATTCAAAAGCTTATAGTATGGTACTTCTTTGGTGAGGGTGAGCAGGAAGCTTTAAGAACTGTTAGAAAACAGAAAAAGCTTTTAAAAAGCAGAGAAGGGGGAAGGTAATCATGTTAGCAGCCAGATTGAAAAAAATCATTTGGGTTATTTTTAAATATGTAACCTTAATCCTTGGTGGGTTTCTATCGGTACTTCCAGTTGTTGTGTGTGTGATTACGGCATTTAAGACACCAGAAGAGTATGCGTCCACCAATGTCATGACACTTCCACAGAATTGGACCTACTTTGAAAACTTTGTACAGGCATGGAAACAGGCAAATATGGGAGTGGCATTTAAAAATTCAGCCATTATTTTGGTATTTGTATTGGCAGGCTCTATCTTGACAGGCTCCATGCTGGCTTATATACTGAGCCGTTTTAAATTCAAAGGAAATGGACTGATTCGGAATATGTTCTTGTTTGCATCCCTTCTTCCAGGAATTGCTATGCAGGTTTCTGTTTACCAGATTATGTACAGTCTTGGATGGATCAACTTCTTGCCGGGATACATTATTATGATGTGTGGTACAGATATCATTTCCATCTATATCTTTATACAGTTTTTTGAAAATATCCCAACTTCTCTCGATGAATCGGCAATCATGGATGGCTGTACATACTTTGGTGTGTTCTTCAAGATTTTATTTCCCTTGCTAAAACCAGCCATTATTACCGTCATGATTTTGAAAGGTGTGGGAGTGTATAACGAATATTATACTGCAAATCTGTATCTGCAGGACAAGAACAAACTGGTAACGGTGGCAACCTCCCTATTTAAGTTTACAGGACCACTGGGGAATCAGTATAACTATATCTGCGCAGGTGTAATTATAACCATGCTTCCAGCTCTTTTGATATTCATTTTCTGTCAGAAACAGATTTACAGTGGATTGACACAAGGAGCCGTAAAAGGCTAGAAAACTAAAAAGAATAATTTCGGAGGATAATCTCATGAATGAAGTAAGAATTATTGGAACAAATGTACCAAATGTACCGTGGCAGGATAGAGCGGCTGATGATAAGGGGTTACTGCCAGTATGGCGATACAGTGAGAACCCCATTATAGGAAGGAATCCTGTGGAAGGGGTAGCACGTATTTTTAACAGTGCTGTAATCCCCTACGAGGATGCATTTATTGGTGTATTCCGTGGAGAACAGACAAATGGAATCTCCTATATTTACTTGGGACGGAGTAAAGATGGCATCCATTGGGAATTTGATAAAGAAAAGATTCCTTTTAAGGATGAGGATGGAAATGATTTCATGCCCCGATATGCTTATGATCCTAGACTTGTAAAAGTAGAAGACACCTATTACATAATCTGGTGCCAAGATTTCTATGGTGCAGCCATTGGTATGGCCAAAACCAAGGATTTCAAGACATTTATAAGAATTGAAAACCCCTTCCTTCCTTTTAACAGAAATGCAGTACTTTTTCCACGGAAAGTAAATGGAAAATTTCTTATGCTGTCACGGCCCAGTGATAGTGGTCATACACCCTTTGGTGATATATTCATTTCCGAAAGCAAGGACATGGAGTACTGGGGAAAGCATCGCCATGTGATGGGAAAAGGAAGCAAATGGTGGGAGAGCTTAAAAATCGGAGGTGGTGCGGCACCAATTGAGATAACCGAGGGCTGGCTTTTATTCTACCACGGAGTAAGTGGAACCTGTAATGGTTATGTCTACAGCATTGGTGGAGCAATTTTGGATAGAGACAATCCATCTGTTGTGAAATACCGCTGTGAGACCTTCCTTTTAACGCCAGAGGAATGGTACGAGGAACGTGGATTTGTACCCAATGTGACCTTCCCCTGTGCCACAATCCACGATGCGGCAAGTGGAAAGATCGCCATCTACTATGGCTGTGCGGATACCTATGTGGGATTGGCCTTTACAACAGTGGAGGAGGTCGTTTCCTATATCAAGAGACACAGCGTTCTGACAGAAGAAGATATAGAAATTGGAAAAAGATAGGATATCAGGAGATAATGAAATGTTTATAGAAGAGGTAAAAGAACATCTGACAAAAGATATTATTCCCTTTTGGAAGGGTATGAAAGACAATGTATATGGAGGATTCTATGGCTGGCTAGGTTATGACCTTGTACTGGATAAAGAGGCAGTGAAAGGCTGTATCTTGAATAGCAGAATCCTCTGGTTCTTTTCAAATGCTTATCTACTCTTGCAGGACAAAAGTCTATTGGCCTGTGCCCACCATGCTTTCCTTTTCTTAAAGGATTACTGTCTTGACCGGGAATATGGAGGGATTTACTGGTCCCTTACTTACGATGGGAAGCCGAAGGATACAACAAAGCATACTTACAATCAGGCCTTTGCCATTTATGCTCTTTCTTCTTATTATAATGCGTCGAAAGACCAGGAAGCATTAAAACTAGCACAGGAGCTGTCCCTGTTGATTGAGACCAAATGTAAGGATGAATATGGTTATCTAGAAGCTTTTAGCCGAGACTTTCAGCCAGAAAAGAATGAGAAATTATCTGAAAATGGAATCCTTGCGGAAAAGACGATGAATACACTGCTTCATGTGTTTGAAGCATACACAGAACTGTATCATGTTTCTCAGAATGAAGTAATTGGGATACAGCTCCGGTTTATAATGGACCTGATTGCAAACAAAGTTTATAATTGGGAAGAAGGACGACAGGAAGTCTTTTTTGATAGGAGCTGGAATACGTTGATGGACTTGTATTCCTATGGTCATGATATCGAAACAGCATGGTTAGTGGATCGTGGTCTGGAAGTGCTTAAAGATGCTTCTTATGAGGAAAAGCTATTACCTATTACAAAGAAGATAACAGAAAATATTTATAACAGAGCCTATATTGACCATTCTCTTGTAAATGAAGCAAATAATGGTGTTGTGGACACTACCCGTGTGTGGTGGGTACAGGCAGAGGCAGTGGTTGGTTTCCTAAACGGGTATCAGAAGTCGCCAGATAAGAAAAAATATTTGGATGCCGCCTTAGATATCTGGGGATATATTAGAAATAACTTAGTGGATAAGCGAAATGGCTCCGAGTGGTACTGGGGGTTGGATAAAGACAAAAGGCCGTTGGAAAAGCCAATCGTGGAGCCTTGGAAATGCCCCTACCATAACGGAAGAATGTGCTTTGAGATCATAAGGAGGATGGCGGATGCTTCATAAACAGTACTATGTGGAACAGGCTAAGGTGGATCGGCTTGTTGCTAGAAGAAACCAAAAAAGTGATTACTATAATGGTATTTACGAGAGGTACGACTATCCGGTTCTGACAAGGGAGTTTACTCCGGTCCACTGGCGATACGATTTAAACCAGAAGACAAATCCTTATTTTATGGAACGCTTGGGAATCAATGCGGTGATGAATTCAGGAGCTATTGAATTAAATGGAAAGTACTATCTTGTGGTTCGGGTGGAAGGAAATGACCGGAAATCCTTTTTTGCAGTGGCAGAAAGTGAGACGGGGATTGATGGATTTCATTTCTGGGATTATCCAGTGGTATTACCTGATACCTGCCTGGAGGAAACGAATGTATACGATATGCGTCTTACAAAGCATGAGGACGGATGGATCTATGGCGTATTTTGTTCTGAGAGCAAGGATAAAGAGAATCCGGATTTGTCTGCTGCTATAGCTGAGGCGGGTATTGTGAGGACAAGAGACTTGAAAACATGGGAAAGGCTTGACAATCTCAAGACGCTTCGCTCTCCCCAGCAGAGGAATGTAGTACTTCACCCAGAATTTGTAGAAGGGAAGTATGCCTTTTACACAAGGCCCATGGATGGTTTTATTTCAGTTCTTAGTGGTGGTGGAATCGGATTTGGACTGTGTGATACTATTGAACATGCGGTGATTGATGAGGAAACCATTATCAGTAAGCGCGTTTATCATACACTGACAGAGTCAAAAAATGGAGCAGGGGCTCCCCCCATTAAGGGGAAGAAATGTTGGATTCACATTGCTCATGGTGTGAGGAATACGGCTGCTGGCCTTCGGTATGTGCTCTATGTTTTCGGTACAGACCTTGAAAATCCAGCCAGAGTCATTGCGGAACCCTCCGGGGTATTTCTAGTACCCTTAGGGAACGAACGGGTGGGAGATGTATCCAACGTGGTGTTTACAAATGGGGTCATTGCCCGTGAAAAGGGTGATGTCTATATTTATTATGCTTCCAGTGATACTAGGATGCACGTAGCGACTACCACCGTTGATAAATTGGAGGATTATCTGCTCGCAACGCCAAAGGATCCACATCGGTCTGTGGACTGTGTAAAGCAGAGATGCGCTATGATTGAAAGTAATTTGAAGCTGTTACAGAAATAGAAGAAGAAATCGGGCAGCTTGAAAGCTGCCCGATATGCATTTTTGCTACAGCCAAAGTTGAGTAAATCATAGTATTTTGGAGATAAAGTATTTGAAGAGTTTACTGATAAGGAGGGTCTCATAAAAATGAAGATTTTACCTAATAATAAAGAGCTCATATATAGTGGAAGGATTAATTGGAACAATCCACAGAGTCCAGTCTTTGTCTTTCCTTGTACATCTGTAGGAATGCGTTTTACTGGAAATAGATTGGAAGTCACAGTTGAGAACAGAAAGGCTTATTGGGATAACTACCTGGGATATATCCTTGATGGTGTCCAGTCTGCCATCCAGCTTCCAAAGAAAGGTATAGCTAGATTGGATATTCCAATCATACCATCAGAGAATAATGAACACGAACTCCTTCTATTTAAGCGACAGGATGCCTGTCACGAGATGGCGTTCCTGGGAGTAACACTGGGAGAGGGAGAAAAACTTCTGCCTATGCCAGAGAAACCTAGACGGAAGATGGAGGTATATGGGGATTCTGTGGCAGCAGGAGAGGTTTCCGAAGCTTTGGACTATGTGGGAAAAACTGATCCCAAGCATAATGGGGAATATTCCAATAGCTGGTATTCTTATGCATGGATGACAGCTAGAAGGCTAAAGGCAGAGCTTCATGACATTGCCCAGGGTGGTATTGCTCTACTGGATAAAACAGGTTGGTTTTGTAAGCCGGAGGCGGTGGGAATGGAATCTGTCTGGGATAAAACCCAGTATAATCCTGCCTTTGGTCCAGTGGTGAATTGGGATTTTTCACAGTATACCCCTCAAGTAATCCTTGTGGCTATCGGGCAAAATGATAGTCATCCAGACGATTATATGAAAGAGGATTATTGGGGTGAGCGAGCTATGGCTTGGAGAATGCATTATAGGCAGTTCCTTGAAAAGCTTCGTAGGCAGTATCCGAAGGCCTGTATTGTCTGCTGTACTACACTGCTGTACCATGATACCACCTGGGATCAGGCCATTGGGGAAGTGGTAGCAGGACTTAAAGATGAAAAAGTGACCCAATATCTCTTTAAAAGGAATGGAAGAGGGACACCGGGACATCTGAGGATACCAGAGGCAGAAGAAATGGCAAAAGAGATGGCAGCATATATCGAAACTTTACAGGTGGAAGGATGGGACTGATTGATGGAAAAGTATAATCTTTCAAGATTGAAACGGTGTATGTTAAGAGCAGATAGGGGAGAAGAATTGACTATTGCCTTTTTAGGAGGCTCTATCACACAAGGGAGCCTTGCCACAAAGCCGGAGAATTCCTATGCTTGGCAGGTTTTTTCTTGGTGGAAAAAGTCATTTCCCAAAGCACGTTTTAACTATGTGAATGGAGGGATTGGAGGAACAACGTCCCACTTTGGAGTGGCAAGAGTTGTAGAAGATATCCTGATGTATCAACCAGATTTTGTTGTCGTGGATTTTAGTGTGAACGATGAAGCGAATGTATTTTTTCAGGAGACATATGAGGGAGTACTGCGTAGGCTACTTCAGTGGGAATCTAGGCCGGCAGTCCTCCTATTAAACAATGTCTTTTATGACACGGGTGAGAATGCCCAAGAGTATCATAACGCAGTGGGCACATGGTATCAAGTACCTCATGTCAGTATGAAAGATACCTTATATAAAAAAATGAAGCAGGTCCAATATGCCACAAAAGAGCTGACACCTGACGGACTGCACCCCAATGACCTGGGGCATAGGCTGGTTGCAGAGGAAATGAACGTCTTTCTAGAAAAAGTAAAGCGTCATAGGTTAGAGGTGGAAATGGAAAATGAGTTACCTGTTGCTATGACCACAAATGCTTATGAACATGCAGAGAGGCTGACCATCCGTGAGTGTGTCCCAAAGCTTAATGGATTTCATGCTGATTCAAGAGAGAAAACAGGACATTTGGATTTCTTTAAGAATGGCTGGATTGGGAGGCGTTCGGGGGACAGGATTTTTTTTGAGGTAGAAGCCTCCTGTATTGCTATCCAATATAGAAAGACCATACAAAGACCTGCGTTACGTACAAAACTTATTCTGGATGGCAATGAGGAACAGACGGTACTACTGGATGGAAATTTTGAAGAGGACTGGGGAGACTGCTTGTATCTAGAACCCATTTTGCATCATGGAGAAAGAAAAATACATACGGTGGAGCTTGTGGTTCTTTCAGACACAGAGGAACAGGCTACACCCTTTTATTTGATGTCATTAATTATTGCATAAACGAGAAATAAAAATAACTTGAGAGGATCCAATGGCCTACAGACTGAACCACCCCTTATGTGGGTGGTTTTGTTAATAAAGAGTCAACAATATAAAATGCATAAAAATATACAAAAAATAGATAAAAAATAAATAGTTATTGTGAAAAATAGAAGATATAAGGTATAATTGATTTAAAATGTTTTTAATATGTAAACTTTTAATTTTATAAATACAATAAATATTATTCATTCTATTTATAGGTAGGAGGTATGTGAAGGCATGTACAAAATAGTCTTAATTGACGATGAAAATATTGTGAGGAGAGGAATTAGAGACTTAGTACAATGGCAAGAGTTAGGGTTGGAAATGGCAGGGGATGCAGAAGATGGAGAGAAGGGATTAGAGCTAATACGAAACGTTTCGCCAGATATTGTGTTCTTGGATATAAATATGCCTAAGATGGATGGACTTACTCTGAGTAAGATTGTCAGAGAGTCCTATCCCCACATAAAAATAGTTTTAATAACAGGTTATGATGAATTTAGTTATGTTAGAGAGGCTCTGAGGTTAGGGGTAGAGGATTACATTTTAAAACCTATTACAAAAGTGGAAGTAGAAGTCCTCTTGAAAAAGCTTATTAGTAAATTAGATGAGGATAAGGTAGATGAGTCAGAGCAACTTAAAATGCGCCAAACTATTAAAGAATCCAATGCCTTACTGAAACAGCATTGTATAGAGAATATTCTTTTTGATGATCTTGAAGAAAACCTTATACGAAGGAAATGTGACAAAGCACAGATTCCTTATGACAAGGTGTGCTACGGTGTAGCACTTTTTGATTATGATATGCCTATTAAAGGGGAAGAAGATAATCAAGAACTTACTTATTTTGCTATTAAGAATGTCTTAAATGAGATGATCGAGGCAGAAGGTAAGGGGATTGCTCTTGAATTAGAAGGCAAGAATGCAGTTCTTTATTTAGGAGAAGAAGAGGATGAGGATACTTATCATCGTTATTTAGTCGTTCTTAAGCAAACCCTTACCCAGGTATTAGATATTACTCTTACCATTGGTGTGGGTAATTTAGTAAAGTCTTTAGGTGAAATGACTATTTCCTATAGACAAGCCCGAGAAGCCCTTTTAAATCGTTTTTTCCTAGGGACAAACCTTATTATTACAAAACAAGCCTATACCCATTTTCTAAACACCTCCAGTAAAAATCAATGGTTGGAGTGGGAAAAGCGTCTTATAGAAGCCATTAATGAACAAGAATCTTTTGAAAAGGTATTAGAAGAAATTGTGGTCTATATGGAAAGGAGTGGCTTAAGGCGAGAAGAATGCCAAAATATATGGAACATTTTGGTGGGAGCGATCCTTAAAAAATTTATTCAGTTGGATGAAACCATCATTCAGCTCTTTCCTAACACTTTAGATATAATGGCTGAAATTCAAAATAAAAAAACCATTCAAACCATTAGTAGGTGGGTGATGAGTCTTTACACCAAGTGTCAAAGTTATATTGAAGAGCAAGTGACACCCAATAGACTCTACATAAAGAGCATTATTCGATTTATTGAAGAACAATATCATGTACCAGAACTTTCTATCACTATGGTTTGTCAAGAGGTACATTTAAGCCCTAGTTACTTTAGTGCCATTTTTAAGAAGGAGACAGGTTGTACCTTTATTCAATATATGACCCAGTATCGTTTACAAAAGGCCAAGGAGCTTTTACAATATTCTAATCTTAAAACCTATGAGGTAGCAGAAAAAGTAGGTTATATAGATCCACAGTATTTTAGTACGTTATTTAAAAAGCAGTTTAAACTTACACCTTCCCAGTATAAGAAATTGAAAGGCGGGGAAGACGATGCAAAGGATGCTTAAGACACGCAAGTTAAGAGATAAAATATTTAGTTATTTTCTTGTGCTGAATATGTCCATCATTTTAATTTTAGATGGTTTTTTTGCTTATAAAATTACAAGTATTTCAGAGAAAAATGCCCATAATTATTCTTATGAAATTATTAAACAGCTAGGACGTAACGTAGAATCCTATGTTGAATATATGAAACAAGTTTCCTGGGTACTCTCACAAGACTCAGAAATTCGGAAAATGCTAATGAAAGAAGTGGTAGGGCAAGAGACTTACATGATGCCTACCTTAGAGCAGTTTAAGGTTCATGCCAATATTTCTAAAGATATTGAGTCCATTATTGTCTTTGGCACCAATGGTGTACGGTTAGTAGATAATGAGAAGTATAAGATTAAGAATTATATCCATGTAGAGGAAATGAGCTGGTATAAGGATGCGATTAAAGCCAACGGAAACTTTGTGGTTTCACTCTCCCATATACAAAACTACATAGAGAATAATGATAAATGGGTGTTTTCTGTAAGTAGAAGTATCGTGGATAAGGAGACAGGTAAAGTCTTGGGGGTCATGCTTATTGATATGAGCTACAAAAAACTAGCTGATATTTGTAATCAGATTACATTAGGTGATACAGGATATGTTTACATCATGAGTCAAAATAAGGAAATTGTTTACCATCCTCAACAACAGCTGATTTACTCAGGACTTAAAGCAGAGGATTTATTAAGTGCCCAGCAGCAAGTAGAGGGAAGCTTTATGGAAAAAGAAGATAAGACAAAACTTATTACAGTACATACCTTACAAGAGACAGGATGGACAGTAGTAGGTGTTTCTTATTTTAATGAATTTATGATTTCCATGAGGAGTATTGTGCTCACCATCAGCATCATTTCTTTGATTTGTGTCATCCTTTCTCTTGTAGTGTCTAGCCAAATTGCTCAGGAAGTATCTAAACCTATATTGGAACTGGAAAATATTATGTCAGAAGTAGAAAAGGGGGACTTAAGCGTCAATATACAAGTCAGTACCAATACCAAAGAAATTCAAAATCTATCGGGTTCTTTCCGGACCATGCTTATGGAAATTCGCGCTTTGTTAGATAAAATCAAAGAAAATGAAAAGGCCTTACGTAAAAGTGAACTCAAAGTATTACAGGCTCAGATTAATCCCCATTTTTTATACAATGCACTGGATACCATCATTTGGTTAGGTGAGAGAGGTGAAAGTAGTAAGGTAGTATTAATGACATCTGCCTTGGCCAAATATTTTAGATTAAGTTTAAGTAAGGGAGAAGAGGTGATTTTACTATTTAATGAGCTAGAGCATATTAAGTACTATTTAAAAATTCAGAAGATTAGATATGAAGATAAGCTGAACTACGGTATGCATATTGACCCCAATATTTATAGCTATTTAACCGTCAAGATTATTTTACAACCCTTGGTTGAAAATGCTATTTATCATGGAATAAAAGATAGAGATGAAGAAGGTTACATTCATATAGAGGGTTATAAAGAAGGAAATCATGTGATTTTAATGGTTCAAGATAATGGAAAAGGGATGACGCAAGAACAAATTGATACAATTTTGACAAGGCCCATCTCCTCAGCTGTTACTAAAGGGGGCGTGGCCATTAAGAATGTCCATCAGCGCATTCAGGTTTATTTTGGGCAAGAATATGGCCTAAAATACGAGAGTCAATTGGGGGAATGGACCAAGGTAATAGTGACAATCCCAGCACTTACAGAATGGGAGGGAAATAGATGAAGCGCTATAGAAAATGGCTCATTGGCTTTATTACGATTATAATCATTATAATGAATATGTTTTTCTTTGGAGTCATTGAATTAAAAGAAAGAGTACCCAATAAGATCGTATTGATTCCTAAATCCACTGATCCAGAGTTTGAGTTTTGGCAAACAGTGAAGCAAGGCGCTGAGTTAGCTGCTAAAGAAGAAAATGTGATTTTAGAAGTAAGGGGACCTCTTTTAGAAAAAGATATCGAAGCACAAAAACAGGTACTACGAGAAGCCATTGATGAAAAAGCAGATATTATTATTCTTGCAGCAGCAGATACCCATGCCCTGGTAGAACTTATTGAAGAAGCAAAAGCCAAAAAACTGACCATATTAACAGTCGATTCAAAAACAGAAGGGGTAGAGGATATGCAACATGTGGCCACTAACAATGTAGAAGCAGCTAGAGCATTAACCCAATATATAGCCAATAATATAGAAGCAGAGGGTGAGATAGCTATGGTAAGCTTTGTAGAAGGAACAAGTTCTGCTAAAGAAAGGGAAGAAGGCTATAAAGAAGAAATGAAGCACTATCCACAGATTAAGATGCGCCCTACGGTATACTGTGAAGGAACTGTGCAAGGTTCTTATAAGGTAACAAAGAAACTACTCAACCAGTATCCTAACTTAAAGGGAATTGTAGGGGCCAATCAACAATCCACAGATGGCATTTGTGATGCTGTACAGGAATTAGGACTAGCAGGGAAAATAAAAATAGTAGGTTTTGACAGTTCAAATACAATTATTTATGGTCTTGAGAAAAACATCATTGATGCCATTGTTGTACAGAAACCCTTTAATATGGGTTATTTAGCTGTAAAAAATGGATTAGAAGCTTATAGAGGCAAGAAAACCGAACAGTTCATTGATACGGGCTATAAGTTTATTGATAGAGAGACCCTTTATCTTATTGAAAATCAAAAGCTTTTATATCCCATTATCAAATAGTCCTATAAAACCCCAAAAGGCTTTAGGAGCAAGAGAAGATAGACGCTCAAGCTCTTAAGGCCTTTTTTTGCTGCTTATGAGTATGAAAAAGAAAAAGGAAGATGAGGGCAAGTAGAATTTTCAACTTTTTGAATGGAATATTTGATTAAAATAAGAAGCTAAAAGGTCTAATATAAGATTATAAGAAACAAGCACAAGAGATAGCCAAGAACAAGATGGAGGTGATAGGCTTGGAAGAGAGACTTCTAGTAATGGAAGGCATAGATAAATCTTTCCCAGGTGTGCATGCTTTAGATAACTGTCGATTTGATTTGAAAGCAGGAGAAGTTCATGCTTTAGTTGGAGAAAATGGTGCAGGAAAGTCCACTCTCATGAAGATATTAACAGGTGTCTATACAAAGGATAAAGGAACGATTATTTATAAAGGTAAAGAGATGCATGTAAATGGTACCAAGGAAGCACAAGAGATGGGGATTTGTATTGTACATCAAGAACTTAATCTCATGCCCCACTTAACAGTAGCTCAAAACATGTTTATAGGACGGGAATTTATGAGTAAGAACAAAGTCTTTATAAATGATGCAGAAGCTAACAAGAAAGCACAAGTCCTTTTTGACAAAATGAATCTTAAGCTAGACCCTAAAATGAAAGTAGGAAAAATTACTGTAGCGATGCAACAAATGGTAGAAATAGCAAAAGCCCTTTCTTTTGATTCTTCTATTCTAGTTATGGATGAACCAACAGCAGCTTTAACAGAGTCTGAAATTGACGAGCTTTTCAAAATGATTCGCTTACTTAAAGAAAAGGGAGTAGGAATTGTTTATATTTCTCACCGTATGGAAGAAATCAAAAAGATAACAGATCGTATTACTGTTATGCGAGATGGGACTTATGTAGATACTGTAAATACAGCAGAGGTTGAGATGAGCCAAGTTATCAATATGATGGTAGGGCGAACAATCTTTGAAACAGCCAATGAAAATAACTATACAGATAAAAACAATGTGGTTTTAGAAGTGAAAAATCTAAAGCGAGGAAATCAAATTAAAGATGTAAGTTTTAAGCTACATCGTGGAGAAATCCTAGGCTTTTCCGGATTAATGGGAGCTGGACGTACAGAGGTAGCCCGCGCTATATTTGGAGCAGATAAATTTGAAAGTGGAGAGATTTTTGTAAAAGGACAGAAGGTCAAAATTACTAAGCCATTAGATGCAGTAAAGTTTGGAATAGGCTATTTGTCAGAAGATAGGAAACGTTACGGGTTAACATTAGGCGAAACAGTAGAACAAAATATATCTTTAGCCTCTATTGATAAATATACCAATAAGCTTGGCTTTACCAATATGTGTGGCATTGAAACAATAAGCAAAGAATACATTAACAAACTCTCTATAAAGACACCAAGCACCAAGCAAAGAACCAGAAATCTCTCAGGTGGTAATCAACAAAAGGTGGTTATTGCAAAATGGCTTTTAAGGGATTGTGATATCTTAATATTTGATGAGCCAACGAGAGGGATTGATGTTGGAGCCAAGAGTGAAATTTATAAGCTTCTTTCACAGTTAGCAAAAGAAGGCAAGGCCATTATTATGATTTCCTCAGAGCTTCCAGAGATCTTACGTATGAGCAATCGTGTTGTGGTCATGTGTGAAGGTCGCATCACAGGGGAATTAGATATTAAAGATGCCAGTCAAGAAGAAATCATCAAATATGCTACGAAGAGAGAGGCCTAACTTTGGGTACTTTATAGAAGGAGGAATAAATCATGCAAAATGAGGTCAGTAAAAATTCAAAATCAATAGGACTAAAAACCCTATTTAATCCAGCGAGGGCACAAAAATTCTTAGCCTTTGGGGCATTAATCATGCTACTTATATTCTTTAGTTGTGCATCACCTTATTTTATGACTTTTGATAACGTTGTTTCTATTATGCTTTCCACTTGTGTAAATGGTTTGTTAGCTTTGGGTATTATTTTCGTTATTATAACGGGAGGGATCGACTTATCTTTAGGAACAACAATGACCTTTTCATCAGTTATTGCAGGGGTAATGATTACGAATTTAGGAGCACCGCTATGGTTAGGAATACTGACTGCTATTGCTGCAGGGGCTTTATGTGGCTCAATAAATGGTACACTTATTTCTCGACTGAAATTGCAACCTTTTATTGCCACCTTAGGTATGATGATGATGACCAAGGGACTATCTCTTGTTTTATCTGGCACAAAACCTATCTACTTTAGTGAGACACCCAGTTTTAGAAAGATTACAGTAGGTTCGTTTATTAAATTTGGAGCAGAAGGTAAGTATAGTATCCCTAATGGAATTCTTATATTCTTTGCTATGGCTATTGTAGCTGCCATTATTTTAAATAAAACAAAATTAGGAAGATATAACTTTGCTATTGGTAGTAATGAAGAAGCTACTAGGCTCTCCGGTGTTAATGTAGAGAAATGGAAGACAACGATTTACGCTTTATGTGGATGTTTTGCAGGTATTGCAGGAATTGTTATGGCAGCTAGACTTGACTCTGCTCAACCAGCCTTAGGTCAAGGCTATGAAATGGATGCCATTGCTTCTGTTGTTATTGGAGGAACCTCCATGTCAGGAGGAGAAGGAACAATTCTTGGAACAGTCATTGGTGCTTTTATCATTAGTACTTTAACCAATGGGCTTAAGGTAATGGGTGTTGCCCAAGAATGGCAAATTGTTATTACAGGTACTGTACTTGTTTTAGCCGTATTGCTTGATAAAATGCGTAGGCGTACCAAATAATAATGTTTCTAAACTCGTTATAAGAGTTAAGAATAAAAATTCAAGAAATTTAATCATTGAAAGGGGTAGAAATAATGAAGAAATCATTAGTTTTAGGATTAGCACTATCACTTGTTATGGGACTTAGTGTAGGCTGTGGACAGAAGCCAGCAACACCTGCTCCAGAACCTGAAAAAGCAGCACCAGCAGCAGAAAAAGTAGAAGAAAAAGTAGAAGAGAAAACAGCGGAAGCAGCACCAGAAAAGATTTATATTCCACTTGTATCTAAAGGTTTCCAACATCAATATTGGCAAGCTGTTAAGTTAGGAGCTGAAAAGGCTGCTAGCGAATTAGGTGTAGAGATTACTTTTGAAGGGCCTGAAACAGAGGCCATGGTAGATAAGCAACTGGATATGCTTCAAGCAGCATTAGCTAAAAATCCTCAAGCACTTTGTCTTGCAGCCCTCGACTCTAAAGCAGCCACCTCTTATCTTGAAAAAGCAGAAGCAGCAGGTATTCCTGTTATCGGTTTTGACTCAGGTGTAGATAGTCCTATTGTAAAAACAACTTGTGCAACAGATAACTATGCAGCAGCATCTGAAGTAGCACGTCAACTTGCAAAACTTATTGGTAATGAAGGTAAAGTAGGTCTTATCGTTCATGACCAAACCAGTAAAACAGGTATTGATAGACGTGACGGTTTCGTAGAAACGATGCAAAAAGAATTCCCTAATATTGAAGTGGTTCCTGTTCAATACGGAGAAGGTGACCATGCTAAATCAACAGAAGCAGCTAAAGCGATCTTAACAGCTAACCCAGATATCAAAGGTATGTTTGGTGCCAATGAAGGAAGTATGGCAGGTGTTATGAATGCAGCAAAAGAACTTAATAAGACAGACCTTGTAATGGTAGGTTTTGACTCAGGTAAATTACTTCTTGATGCTATTAAAGATGGTAGAGTAGCAGGCGCTGTTTCTCAAGACCCAGTAGGAATGGGCTATGCAGCTGTTCAAGCAGCTTACAAAGCTTACAAAGGTGAAAGTAATCCAGAATTTATTGATACAGGTTTCAAATGGTATGATAAAACCAATATGGATGCTGAAGATATCAAACCTATTCTTTACGAATAAAAATTTTTGAAAAATTTATAAAAAGCTATAATCCTTCTAGTAATAGTTGCCGATAGTATGAATAAAGATAAAGAGTGTAATTAACCCCCACACTCTTTATCTTTATAAAAACCACAAAAGCGAAACGTTTCGCTTTAGAAAAGGAGAGAGTAAAATGCCATTAGTTACATCTGAGCAAATGTTAAAAGATGCCCAAAAGGGTGGCTATGCAGTTGGGGCTTTTAATGTAGAAAACATGGAAATGATTCAAGCGGCGGTGGAAGCAGCAGAAGAGCTGAGAGCACCTATTATGCTTCAAACCACGCCCTCCACAGTGAAGTATGCCAGTTTAGAACAATTTTTTGCCAATGTGAAAGCCCTAGCAGATAAGGCTACTGTTCCAGTTGCTATGCATCTTGATCATGGGAATAGTTTTGATTTAGCCATGCAAGCCCTAAGGGTAGGCTATACCTCTATTATGATTGATGGTTCACAGGAGACCTTTGAAGATAATATTGCCCTTACCAAAAAAGTTGTAGAGGTAGCTCGACCTAACAGGATACCTGTAGAAGCTGAATTAGGTAAAGTAGGAGGTAAGGAAGACGATTTAGAAGTAAAGGATGCCGGCTATACGGACCCACTAGAGGCTAAAGAATTTGTCACGCGCACAGGGATTAGTGCTTTAGCAGTAGCTATAGGGACAGCTCATGGGTTTTATGAAGGAATACCTAAGCTAGATGTGGAAAGATTAAAGCGTATTCGTGAGGTTGTAGATATTCCTCTGGTTTTACATGGTGCTTCAGGACTTTCTGATGAAGATGTGATAGAATGTATTAAAGAGGGCATTTGCAAGGTAAATTTTGCAACAGAATTACGAGTGGCTTTTAGCGAAGGCGTTAAGAGTGTGTTAAATGAACAGCCTGAGACTTTTGATCCAAAAGCTTATCTTAAGGTGGGACGTCAAAAAGTGAAAGAACTTGTTAAAAATCGTATAAAAGTATGTGGATGCCAAGGAAAATACTAAAGAGTTGGAGTGAAGAATTTGGCAGCAACAATTAAAGATATAGCAAAGCAAACAGGCTTAGGATTAGCCACCATTTCAAAGTACTTAAACGGTGGAAATGTATTGGAGGCCAATAAGATAGCCATTGAGAAAGCCATTGAGGAGTTAAATTTTCATGTCAATGAGTTTGCTAGAGGACTTAAGACAAATAAATCCAAGACAATTGGTGTAGTGATTCCTGAACTAAATAATATCTTCTGCACAAGTATTATCACCTGTATCGAAGATATCCTGCGTCAAAATGGCTATGGTATATTGGTTTGTGACTGTCGAACAGATGCAAAGCTAGAGTACGAGGCCACAGAATTTTTAATCAACAAGATGGTAGATGGTATTATAAATATGCCTGTGTCCAGTGATGGAAGTCATCTGCAATTGCCTCTTGCAAAGAATTTGCCAGTTGTATTGATTGATCGAAAGATTGAGAGTTTGCCTGTGGATGCTGTAGTAGTGGATAATGTAGAAGCTTCTCAAAAGGCCATTGACCATCTTTTAGAAAGAGGACATAGAGAAATAGGTATTATTTGTGGTCCCAAAGAGATCTTTACCTCTGGCGAAAGGTTACTTGGGTATAATCAAGCCTTTATAAAAAGAGGTATTTTACCAAAGCCTCAGCTTATCGGCTATGGTGATTATACTGTAGAAGGTGGCCACGCTGCATTAAAGGAGCTACTTGAAAAGGCCCCTGAACTATCAGCTGTTTTCGTAACCAACTATGAGATGACCTTAGGTGCAATTATTGCTATTAACGAACTAGGAATTAAAATGCCTGAGCAAATTTCTTTAATTGGTTTTGACAACTTGCATTTAGCACAGGTGATAAAACCGAAGTTAACCATCATTTCACAACCCATTACTCGAATTGCTCAAAGTGCTGCCCATATGATGTTAAAACGTTTAGCTGGACAAGGAGCAGGCCATGGAGAGACGATTAATTTACCAACAGAGTTATTACTAGGCGAGTCAGTGCTTGCTAAAAATATATAGGGAAGCTATATATTTTTTAATCAAAACGAAACGTTTCGAGGAGAAGGAGGAAATATGGAAGATTATTTATTAGGAATAGACATAGGAACTTCAGCTTGTAAGCTGGCACTTTTTAAAACAAGTGGAGAAGTAGTAGCTCAAAAGTCTGGAGGCTATAAGGTTTATTATCCTCACAAAGGTTGGGCAGAGCAACAACCAGAAGAATGGTGGGAAGTAGTAGCGAGTACTTTACAGGCTTTAATAAAAGAAAATAATATAAATGCTACGAGCATAAAAGGGATTGGTGTAGATGGGCAAAGCTGGTCAGCTATTGCCCTAGATAGAGAAGGAAAGGTACTGTGTCCCACACCTATTTGGATGGATACAAGAGCTAATGCACTTTGTGAAGAACTTAAAAAAGAAATAAACGAAGAAGAAATTTTTAAAGTATGTGGCAATCCTTTAGAGCCCAGTTATACTTTGCCTAAAATCCTATGGTATAAGAAGCATCGACCAGAAGTTTATGAGAAAACACACGCTATCTTACAATCCAATAGCTTTATCGTCTATAAGCTAACTGGCAAGATGAGTCAGGATAAATCTCAAGGTTATGGTTATCAGTGCTTTGATATGCATAACGGTACTTGGGACAAAAAGCTTTGTAGGACCTTTGGCATAGAGGAACGCATACTTCCTCCCATTTATGATTGTCACCAGGTAGTGGGTCATGTGACCGAAGAAGCTGCCCAAGTAACAGGATTAAAAGTAGGAACACCTGTGGTAGCGGGTGGATTAGATGCAGCATGTGGAACCTTGGGGGCAGGCGTTATACATAATGGTCAGACCCAAGAGCAAGGTGGACAAGCCGGTGGCATGAGTATTTGTACAGATACCTACCGGGCAGACAAACAACTGATTCTTTCCTACCATGTGGTTCCTAATCGTTGGCTTTTACAAGGAGGCACTGTAGGAGGTGGGGGGACTATTAGGTGGTTTGAAGAACAATTTGGTGAGGCTGAAAGACAGTTAGCCAGAGAAAAAGGAACCCATTCCTTTGAGGAAATGAGCCGTGAAGCAGAGGCCATTGAAGCTGGTGCAGAAGGTTTAGTCTTTTTACCCTATATGGCTGGTGAACGTTCACCTATTTGGAATCCTAAGGCAAAGGGTGTTTATTTTGGTTTAGATTTTGCCAAGACAAGAGCTCACCTTATTCGTGCTACCTTTGAGGGAGTGGCTTATTCCCTTAAGCATAATTTAGACATCGCTGAAAATGTAGGGGCCCATGTAGAAGAGCTCCATGCCATGGGTGGCGCAGCTAACAGCCATGTATGGACTCAGATTAAGGCGGATGTAACAGGCAAGAAAATCAGTGTACCTGCTTCAGATACAGCCACTACTTTAGGAGCCGCCCTTTTAGCCGGTGTAGGTGTGGGGCTGTATAAGGACTTTGAGGAAGCTGTTGAGCAAACAGTAGCTATTAAAAGAATTCACTTACCCAATAGGGCAAACAGTGAGAGCTATAAGCATTATTATGAGATTTATATCAAATTATATAGTCAGTTAAAAGATTTAATGGAAGAGCTATAAAAAGGAGGAAAAGCAGTGAAAGCAGCAGTATTATATGGCAATGAAGATATACGTTATGATGAGTATGAGACACCTTGTATCAAACCTGGGTGCATCAAAGTAAAAGTCCGTGCAACAGGTATTTGTGGTTCAGATGTCCCCCGTGTCCTTCACAATGGGGCTCATTTTTATCCTGTTGTATTAGGCCATGAGTTTTCAGGAGATGTAGTAGAAATCGGTGAAGGGGTAATAGGCTTTGAGTTAGGGGATCGGGTATCAGGTGCACCTCTGCTTCCTTGTCTCACCTGTGAAGATTGTCAAAATGGGAACTATTCATTGTGCAAGCATTATAGCTTTATTGGTTCTAGGGAACAAGGGAGCTTTGCAGAGTATGTGGTAATGCCTGCTCTTAATGCCGTTAAATTTGCTAATACCATCCCTTATGAACAAGGGGCTATGTTTGAGCCCTCTACAGTAGCCTTACATGGACTAGAATGTAATCAGTATAAAGGTGGGGAATATGTAGCCGTTTTAGGTGGAGGAACCATTGGACTTTTTACGATGCAATGGGCAAAAATATTTGGAAGTAAGAAGGTTGTTGTTTTTGATATTAATGAAGAACGTCTAAGTCTTGCTAAAAGGTTAGGTGCAGATGAAACCATTAATACCTTAGAGGAAGGCTTTATGGAAAAGGCCAAAGAGCTGACAAATGGAAAAGGCTATAAATATGTTTTTGAAACAGCAGGGAATACCGTAACGATGCAGATGGCTTTTGAAGTGGCCAGTAATAAGGCCCATGTTTGTTTTGTGGGCACACCTACTAAAGATTTAGCGTTTACACCTAAACTTTTTGAGAATATGAATCGTAAGGAATTTACTTTAACAGGTTCATGGATGTCCTATAGTGCTCCTTTCCCAGGGAAGGAATGGGAGCTAACAGCTCATTACTTTGCTACAGGTCAACTTCAATTTGATGAGGGGCTTATCTTTAAAAAATTTGCTATGAAGGATGTCAAAGAAGCTTTTGAACTTTATAAGAATCCAAGCCAAGTAAAAGGAAAGGTTATGCTTCTCAATGATTAGGGGTAAAGGATGAGGTGGTGAAATGATTACAACGGTTACGCTCAATGTGGCTATTGATAAGTTGTATACAGTTGAAGACTATAAGCCTTATGAAGTGATGCGTGTCAAAGAATGTACAGCTACAGCAGGTGGCAAAGGCCTAAATGTTACCAAAGTCATTAAGCTTTTGGATGAAAAAGTAGTCGCTACAGGTTTTGTAGGTGGTCATGCTGGCGGATGGGTACTTGAACGCTTAGATGAATTAGGTATTCCCCATAGCTTTGTAAAGGTAAATGGGGAGACAAGAACCTGTATCAATATTAAGGAACTACAAACAGGTAAACATACAGAATTCTTAGAACCAGGCTTTGCTTTAACAGAAAAGGAAGAAGAGCAGTTTGTGGCCCACTACAAGGAACTTCTTCAAAAAAGTGAAGTGCTTACTATTTCAGGAAGTATTCCAGAGGGCATCCAACCAACCCTTTACAACGAGCTAGTCAATTTAGCTAAAAAAGAAGGCAAAAAGGTTATTGTAGATACAAGTGGGGCCTTGTTAAGTGAAGTGATCAAAAGTAAACCCACTTTAATTAAACCCAATAAGGATGAATTAGGGGCCCTTACTGAGAAAAAGCTAGGGAGTCTGGAAGAAATAGCTGATATGGCCCAGAAGTTGCAAAAAACAGGCATTCCAATCGTAGCCATTTCGCTAGGAAAGGATGGGGTCTTGGTAGCTTGTGAGGAAGGCGTTTATCAAGGCATCCCCCCAAAAATAGAAGCCGTTAACACCGTTGGGTGTGGGGATTCCATGATTGCAGGGTTTGCTGTGGGCTTAGCCAAGAAAGAAGACATGGAGACCACTATAAGAAGAGCTGTAGCTGTATCTGCAGCCAACGCTTTAACAACGGCTACAGGAAGTTTCGTAGTAGAGGATTACAACAAGCTTTTAGAGCAAGTCCTTGTTAAAAAGTTTAGAGCTTAATAAAAAATTAGCCAACTATATGGCTTAAATAAAAAATAAAAGGAGATATGAACATGAGTGAATTTATTAATCCAGCATTAGTCCCTAAACGTACCCTTTACACAGGTGAGAAAATTCCTGCAATAGGTATGGGAACCTTTGGTTCTGACCGTTTTACACCTGAACAAGTTTCAGATGCAGTAAGAGGTGCTATTCGCGCCGGCTACCGTCTTTTTGATTGTGCTGCAGTTTATGGGAATGAGCATTTGATTGGGGAGGTCTTTAAAGAAGCTTTGGATAGTGGCATTGTAAAGAGGGAAGAGCTATTTATCACTTCTAAGGTTTGGAATAATATGCATGGAGAGGGAGATGTTTTACTTTCTTGTGCACAGACTTTAAAAGACCTTAAACTCGATTATATTGATTTATTCTTTATACACTGGCCAGTACCTAACTATCATGCACCAGGTTGTTCTGTAGATTCACGTAGCAAGGATGCCAAACCTTATATTCATGAAAATTACATGAAGACCTGGCGTCAAATGGAACGTTTGGTAGATGCAGGCTTAGTAAGAAATATTGGGACCTCTAATATGACTGTTCCAAAGCTAGAGCTGTTGCTCCGAGACTGTCGTATAAAACCTATGGCCAATGAGATGGAGCTTCATCCTTGCTTCCAACAAGAAGAACTTTATAACTACTGTGTAGACAATGGTATTCAACCAATTGGTTTTTGCCCTATTGGTTCACCTACAAGGCCAGATCGTGATATGACACCAGAAGATCTCTGTGATATTGAACAACCTGTTGTGGTTGAGATTGCTAAAAAACATAATGTACACCCTGCTGTTATCTGCTTAAAATGGGCCGTTCAACGTGGACAGATTCCTATTCCTTTTTCTGTTCATGAAAAGGAGTATGTAAGCAACTTAAAATGTACCATTGAGGACCCACTTACACCAGAAGAAATGGAAGCTATGAAAACAGTAGAAGGAAACAGTCGTTTGATTAAAGGGCAAGTATTCCTTTGGGAAGGTGCTAAGGACTGGACAGCTTTATGGGACTTAGATGGAACTATTTCAAAATAGAGAGAGGGGATAAAAGATGTTAAAAGGTATACCAAGTATTTTAACACCAGAGCTTTTAAAGGTATTAATGGAAATGGGACATGGCGATGAGTTGGTTATTGCAGATGGGAACTATCCTCGTTTTGGACATTCTGAGCGTGTCATTCGTTGTGATGGACATGGGGTGCCAGAGCTTTTAGATGCTATTTTAAAATTTATGCCACTGGACCCTTATGTAGAAAACCCTGTTATTTTGATGGAAGTTTTACCAAATGACCCTGTTGTGCCTGTGATTTGGGATACTTATAAAGAGCTTATTAACAAGCACGGAGGAGATAGCACAAAGGTTTTACCTATTAATAAATATACCTTTTATGAAAGAGCTGCAAAAGCCTATGCTGTTGTAACCACTAGTGAAGCAGCATTATATGCCAATATTATCCTAAAAAAGGGTGTGGTCATCGAATGAACTACACATTAACCAATGACGACTTAAGGGCAGAGTTTAAAAGCTTTGGAGCAGAGCTTATCAGTTTAAAGGATAAAAAAGGTACAGAGTACATATGGAATGGCGATGCAAGGTACTGGAAACGTCATACCCCTATTTTATTCCCCATTGTAGGTAAGATTTTAAAGGATGAATATGAATTAGATGGAAAGACTTATAAAATGCCTGCTCATGGCTTTGCTAGAGACTTAGAGTTTGAAGTGGAAAGACAGACAGAGGAAGCTATAACCTTTGTTTTAAAAAGTTCATTAGCCACTAAAGCTTTTTACCCTTATGCTTTTTGTCTTAAAATTCACTATACCTTAGAAGGAAGACGATTGGGAATAGCCTATGAGGTTCAAAACCAAGATACCTGCCCTATGGCCTTTAAGATAGGGGCTCACCCTGCTTTTAAATGGCCCCGTTTTCCAGATGAAGAAATGGAAGATTATGAATTGGTATGGGAACAAGAAGAGGTAGAGGCAGTCCAACTTCTTATTACTAAAGATGTGTATTTAACCAAGGAAGAAAAACCTTTTAAGGGATCACACATCCCTCTTAGTAAGGCTCTCTTTGAAAAGGAAGGCGTACTTATTTGGACCAACTATAAGAGTCAGGCCATGACATTCGTTTCTAAAAAGCATTCTGAAAAATTAACAGTGGACTTTAAAGGCTTTCCTTTCTTAGGTGTGTGGAGTCCAATAGATGAGGCACCTTTCGTTTGTATTGAACCTTGGTATGGTCATGCAGATTATTTAGAGGATAGTCTTTGTCTCATGGAAAAAAGTGATGTACTCACACTACAAGCTGGTCAAAGTTTTAAGTGTGAGCATGGCATGACCATTTCTTAGGTAGTCTCACGAGGAATGAGCTTGCCAGGAATTAAAATTTCCTGAGGAATCAAAGTCCCCTTCATAACTTGCTTTAAGAAAAGAAAGGCTAACTGAGCAATACTGTGTTGCTCAATACAGATGGTAGTAAGGGCCGGGATAGAGGTTTTGCTTTGGTCGATATTATCAATACCTATAATTTTTACATCTTCAGGAACACGAAGACCGGCTGTAATCACTGCCTTCATAGCGCCTAGGGCCATCATATCATTAGCAGCAGCAATACCATCAAAAGGCGTTCCTTTTTCCAAAAGGGAAAGAATGGCTAAATAACCACTTTTAAAGCTCCAATCCCCAGAAAGGACATAGTCTTCTTGATAAGGTAAGCTATTAACAAGTAAGGCTCTTCTGTAACCCTCTAAGCGATGGGCAGTACTAATATAGCTAGAAAGCCCTGTAATATGCACAATTCTTTTGCAGCCTTTTTCAATGAGATGCTCTGTAGCCGTATAGCTACAGTTAATATCATCATTATTAATACAAGCAAAGGAAGACGATTGATTGGAAACGACAATAGAAGGAATATGCTTTTGCCTAGCTAACTCTAGGAAACTAGGATCAATACCACCTACCCAAATAATCCCTTGAATAGAAGAGGGATTGGCAAGAAAAGCAGGAAGTGGAGAGGAGGGACTCACCTTTGTAAAAATAAGGTCGAGGCCCTCCTCTTTACAATATCTTTCTAAATGATTACAAATCTCCATATGATAGGGCTGTGCCACTTCTTCAGAGGAGAAAGAAGGAAGAATGTAAGCAATAGAGCGTGCTTCATGGGAAATAGAGGAGGCAGGAAGGATCACTTTATTTCCAGCACCAGGTAATTTTTGAATATAACCAGTCTCTGCTAAAAGAGCTAAAGCTTTACGCAAAGTAGGGCGTTCCACTGCATAGTGTTCACTAAGTAGTCTTTCGGCAGGTAAAAAGTCTCCTTCTTTATAATAGTTTTGTTGTATTTGATCTTTTAAATCCTCAAAAATTTGTTTGTAAAGAGGCAGGGGTGATTTGGTATCTTTCATGATTTAGGCTCCTTTAAAGGTGAAGTTCATCTTTTAAATTATACTAAAGGTATAGATGGTAAGCAATATTAAGATTATATGTGGTTGAGAATAATTAAGTAAATTGGTATATATATTATATACCAATTATAAATAAAAAGCACTATCGTAAAGTTAAAAAATATAGTGTAAATGTTTAAAAATAAGCTTAAATATAAAAAAATGACTATAAATATTGACAAATAAAGTGAAAGAGTTTATCTTAAAATTAAGATAGCTTCTATATTTAGATATATACCTAAGTGTATACCTTTATATAAACCTAAACGTATACCAATATGGTTTGCAGTATAAACAGATATAGAGGTTATGAAAGGAAGCCGTTTTGAGTCAGTTAAGTAAATTAAAAAGGAGGAAAAAATAATGAATAATGGATTGCGTTTAAATGGGAGACTTCCTAAAATAGGTATTCGTCCTATTATTGATGGGAGAAGAAGAGGCATAAGAGAGTCTTTAGAAGAAAAGACAATGAATATGGCTAAGTCTTTAGCAGAATTTTTGGGTAATAATCTTAGACATGCCAGTGGTGAGCCTCTTGAATTTGTTATTGCAGATACGACTATTGGGGGTGTTGCAGAAGCAGCACGCTGTGAAGATAAGTTCCAAAAAGAAAATGTAGGCATTTCTATTTCTGTAACACCTTGCTGGTGCTATGGAACAGAAACCATTGATCAAAATCCTCATCGTATCAAGGCTATTTGGGGCTTTAATGGAACAGAAAGACCAGGGGCTGTTTATTTGGCCGCAGCCGCAGCTGGACATGATCAATTTGGCTTACCTGTTTTTTCTATTTATGGCCAAGATGTACAAGATTTACAGGATAACAGCATTCCAGAAGATGTACAGGAGAAATTATTAAACTTTACTAAGTCAGCTTTAGCAGTTGCTACTATGAAAGATAAATCTTATCTTGCTATGGGTAGCGTCTCTATGGGTATTGCAGGTTCTGTAGTAGACCCTCACTTCTTTAGTGATTATTTAGGGATGCGCAATGAATACATAGATATGAGTGAATTTATAAGAAGAGTGAACGAAGAAATCTATGACCCAGAAGAGTTCAAGAAAGCTTTGGCATGGACTCGGGCAAATTGTAAAGAAGGAATAGATTACAATAAAAACCCAAGAACCAGAGAGCAAAAGGATGCTCAATGGGAATATGTTGTTAAGATGGCTATTATTGCAAGAGATTTAATGATTGGTAATCCAAAGCTAGCTGAAATGGGCTTTGAAGAAGAAGCTGAAGGACACAATGCCATTGCTTCTGGTTTCCAAGGGCAAAGACAATGGACAGACCATATGCCTAATGGTGACTTTTTAGAAGCTATTTTGAATTCTTCTTTTGACTGGAATGGCATACGTGAACCTTTTATTGTAGCGACTGAAAATGACTGCTTAAATGGCGTAGCGATGCTTTTTGGTCATCTATTAACAGATAGGGCTTCTATTTTCTCAGATGTTAGAACCTATTGGAGTCCTACAGCTGTAGAGCGTGTAACAGGTCATAAATTAACAGGTTTAGCAGCGAATGGTATTATTCATCTCATCAATTCAGGTTCTACCACCTTAGATGGTACAGGACAACAAACAGATGAAAAGGGTGAACCTACCATGAAGCCTTTCTGGGATATTACTGATGAGGAAGTTCAAAGGTGTCTAGATGCTACAGAATGGCCACCTGCCAATAGTGATGAATACTTTAGAGGAGGCGGTTATTCTTCTTGCTTCTTAACTAAAGGCAGTATGCCTGTTACAATGAGCCGTATAGCCCTTGTAAAAGGTTTAGGACCTATTCTTCAAATTGCTGAAGGTTACACTGTAGAATTACCAGAAGAAGTACATGATATTTTAAATAAACGTACAGATAAAACATGGCCAACCACTTGGTTTGCTCCAAGACTTACAGGTGAAGGTGCTTTTAAAGATGTTTATAGTGTGATGAATACTTGGGCAGCTAACCATGGGGCTATTAACTATGGTCATATAGGGGCACAGCTTATTACCTTGGCTTCTATGCTTAGAATTCCTGTTGCCATGCACAATGTACCAGAGGAAAAAATCTTTAGACCAAAAGCTTGGAGTGCATTTGGTACTACAGATTTAGAGGGTGCAGACTATAGAGCTTGTAAAAACTTTGGACCACTTTATAAAAAGTGCTAATAGGAGGAAAGTTATATGTTAAAGAAGATACCAGCCATTATATCTCCTGATTTAATGAAAATTTTGATGGAGATGGGCCATGGTAATGAGATTGTCTTTGGTGATGGTAACTTTCCAGCTGCTGATTATGCTCAAAGGCTTATAAGGTGTGATGGGCATACAGTGACAGAGCTTTTGGAAGCTATTATGCCTTTCTTTCCTCTTGACTCCTATGTTAAAGCGCCTGTAGGCTTGATGCAGGTTGTACCAGGAGATAATGTTGTTCCCACTATTTGGGAAGAGTATAAAGATATTTTGAGTAAAAATGAAGGCAGATTACCAGAGATTGAATACATTGAACGCTTTGAGTTTTATGAAAGAGCCAAAAAGGCTTATGCTGTTGTAGCCACAAGTGAAAGTGCCCTTTATGCCAATTTGATTTTAAAAAAGGGAGTCGTTGTGGATTAAAAGGTAGTTAAAAAATAATTAGAGAAGAATGAAAATGAGAGAGAGTTTCCTATAAAGCTTCAATCATGATTTCTTAAACTTTTTGGAAAAGGAGGAGAAATGATGGAGAATACGCTTTATAAGAAGCTCTTTTTTTGTGAGTAAGAGTCTAATAAAAAAAGAAAGATATGGTATAATAAATATAAGAAGTGACTCGCTTAAAAGAAAATACAAGATCCTATACAGAAAAGAGATGGTAAGGATGAAGGAAGAAAAAATAGTTACCTTTGATAAAAGAAAACAAACCCTACTGGATATGATGAAGCATCCAAGTTATGTCCCTATGAAAATTAAAGAAATTGCTATTGTATTACAAGTACCAACAGCCGATCGCAATGAACTAGAGCTTGTTTTAGGCGAACTTATAAAAGAAGGCAAAGTTATTCGTACCAAACGAGGAAAATTTGCCATTCCTCAAACCTTTAACCTGGTAGCAGGAACTTTTCAAGGTCATCCCAAGGGCTTTGGCTTTCTCATTTTAGATGAGGGAGGAAAGGATATCTTTATCCCTGCATCGGGTGTCAATGGAGCCCTTCACAAAGACCGTGTCATGTGTCGTATTACTCGCCATGAGACGAGTGAAAAGCGAGCAGAGGCAGAAGTTATCGAAATCCTAAATAGAGGACCTGAAAGTCTCGTTGGTACCTATCAGGAAAGTCAAAACTTTGGTTTTGTTGTGCCAGATGATCAAAAGTATGCCAGAGATATTTTTATTCCAAAGAAAATGTCAAAGGGAGCTGTAACAGGCCACAAGGTTTTGGTTCAAATTACAGATTGGGCAGAGGAAAGACGTAATCCAGAAGGCAAGATTCTATCTATTTTAGGTCATGTTAACGATCCGGGTGTGGATATACTTTCTATTATTTATCAATATGATTTACCGACTGAATTCCCCGAGGAGGTTATGAAGGAGATTGAAGACATCCCTACAGAAGTTTCTGACAAGGATAAGAGAGGTCGTACAGATTTAAGAGATTTACAGATGGTAACTATAGATGGGGAAGATGCTAAAGACTTAGATGATGCCATTTCCATTGAAAAATTAGAAAATGGTATGTATCGTTTAGGGGTTCATATTGCAGATGTTACCCATTATGTCAAGGACAAACATCCTTTAGATAAAGAAGCTTTAGAACGAGCTACAAGCATTTACTTAGTAGACCGAGTGATTCCAATGCTTCCACATAAACTTAGTAATGGGATTTGTTCACTAAATGCAGGAGTAGATCGTCTTGCACTCACCTGT
>JAEYNQ010000015.1 GCA_023412455.1 Bacillota bacterium | reverse complement strand
AGTTCAAAGGTGTCTAGATGCTACAGAATGGCCACCTGCCAATAGTGATGAATACTTTAGAGGAGGCGGTTATTCTTCTTGCTTCTTAACTAAAGGCAGTATGCCTGTTACAATGAGCCGTATAGCTCTTGTAAAAGGTTTAGGACCTATTCTTCAAATTGCTGAAGGTTATACCGTAGAATTACCAGAAGAAGTTCATGATATTTTAAATCAACGTACAGATAAAACATGGCCAACCACTTGGTTTGCTCCAAGACTTACAGGTAAAGGTGCTTTTAAAGATGTTTATAGTGTGATGAATACTTGGGCAGCTAACCATGGGGCTATTAACTATGGTCATATAGGGGCACAGCTTATTACCTTGGCTTCTATGCTTAGAATCCCTGTTGCCATGCACAATGTACCAGAAGAAAAAATCTTTAGACCAAAAGCTTGGAGTGCTTTTGGAACAACAGATTTAGAGGGTGCAGATTATAGAGCTTGTAAAAACTTTGGGCCACTTTATAAAAAGTGCTAAGAGGAGAAGAGACCTATGTTAAAAAAGATACCTGCCATTATACCCCCTGATTTAATGAAGATCATGATGGAAATGGGCCATGGCAATGAGATTGTCTTTGCTGATGGCAACTTTCCTGCTGCTGATTATGCCCAAAGGCTTGTAAGGTGTGATGGACATACAGTAACAGAGCTTTTAGAAGCTATTATGCCCTTCTTCCCTCTAGACACCTATGTAAAAGCACCGATAGGACTAATGCAAGTTGTTTCAGGAGATGATGTGGTTCCTGTTATTTGGGAGACCTACAAGGACATTATTAGTAAAAATGAAGGGAAATTACCAGAGATTGACTATATCGAACGCTTTGCTTTTTATGAAAGAGCTAAAAAGGCTTATGCCATTGTGGCAACCAGTGAAGGAGCCCTTTATGCCAACTTGATTTTAAAAAAGGGAGTTGTTGTCGATTAAACGGGTCGTTTTTAAGAAATGAAGAAGTAGGCAAATAGACAAGTAGAGAAATAGTAAGTGCCATCTATAAAACTTCAACTTGATATCCCTAAACTTTTTAGGAGAAAAGGGAAAAAGATGAAGAATAAAATTTATAGATGGCTTTTTTTTGTAATAACTTTCTGATAAAAAATAAAAGATATGGTATAATAAGTATAAGGAGATACTACTTTAAAAATAAGTGCAAAATCCTATATAGAAAAGAGATGGTAAGGATGAATGAAGAAAAAATAGTTACCATGGATCAAAGAAAACAAATGCTAGTCGATATGATGAAGCATCCTAGCTACGTCCCAATGAAAATCAAAGAAATTGCCATTGTACTACAAGTACCAATGGCTGATCGCAATGAATTGGAGCTTATTTTAGGGGAACTTATAAAAGAAGGTAAAGTTATTCGTACCAAACGAGGGAAATTTGCCATTCCTCAAACCTTCAACCTGGTGGCAGGGACTTTCCAAGGGCATCCTAAAGGCTTTGGTTTTCTCATTCTAGATGAGGGAGGAAAGGACATCTTTATTCCTGCATCGGGTGTCAATGGAGCCCTTCACAAGGACCGTGTCATGTGCCGTATTACTCGCCCAGAAAGTGGAGAAAAGCGAGCAGAGGCAGAGGTTATTGAAATCCTAAATAGAGGCCCTGAGAGTCTCGTTGGTACTTATCAAGAAAGTCAAAACTTTGGTTTTGTTGTACCAGATGATCAAAAATATGCCAGAGATATTTTTATTCCAAAGAAGATGTCAAAAGGAGCTGTAACAGGCCACAAGGTTTTGGTTCAAATTACAGACTGGGCAGAGGAAAGACGTAATCCAGAAGGTAAGATTCTTTCTATTTTAGGTCATGTTAACGACCCTGGAGTAGATATCCTTTCTATTATTTATCAATATGATTTGCCTACCGAATTCCCGCCAGAGGTTATGCAGGAAATCGAAGATATTCCTACAGAGGTTTCCGATAAAGACAAGAGAGGACGTACGGATTTAAGACACTTACAAATGGTGACTATTGATGGGGAAGATGCCAAGGACTTAGACGATGCTATTTCTATTGAAAAGCTGAAAAATGGCATGTATCGTTTAGGGGTTCATATTGCCGATGTGACCCATTATGTCAAGGAGAAGCACCCTTTAGACAAAGAAGCTCTAGAGCGTGCGACAAGTATCTACTTAGTAGACCGAGTGATTCCTATGCTTCCACATAAACTTAGTAACGGGATTTGTTCTCTCAATGCAGGGGTAGATCGTCTTGCACTGACCTGTATGATGGATGTAGATAAGAATGGAAATGTACAAAATCATCAAATTCTAGAAACAGTTATTAAAATTGATGAGCGCATGAGCTATACCCAGGTGAAGAAAATCCTAGTGGATGAAGAGGAAGAGCTGAAGGAACGTTACAAAGACTTCTTAACGATGTTTGAAAATATGAGAGATTTAGCCCAACTACTACGTAAGAAACGGATGAAGCGTGGGTCCATTGACTTTGACTTTGAAGAAACGAAAGTGATTTTAGATAGAGATGGGACACCTTTAGAGATTAAGCCTTATGACCGTAACGTAGCTACGCGTATTATTGAAGAATTTATGTTGCTTTGTAATGAAACCATTGCAGAGGATTATTATTGGCAAGAAAAGCCTTTTGTTTTCCGTAGTCATGAAGACCCAGATCCAGAGAAGATTTTGGCCTTAACAGAATTTATCAGCAACTTTGGTTACAACATTAAGGGTGCTGGGCAAAAAGTCCATCCCAAGGATATGCAAAAAGTGTTAGAGACCATTCAGGATACCCCCGAAGAAAACATCATTAGTCATTTGTTACTTCGTTCTATGAAGCAAGCCCGTTATACGCCAGAATGCACCGGTCACTTTGGACTGGCTGCCAGGTATTATTGTCACTTTACTTCCCCTATTAGACGCTATCCAGACCTTCAAATTCATCGCATCATTAAGGCCAATCTTCACGGGGAGT
>JAEYNQ010000071.1 GCA_023412455.1 Bacillota bacterium | reverse complement strand
GACTATAGGATTTTTGTTGTTTTGTGATATGATAAAAAGAGATATTTCATTTTTAAAGGAATGACTTAAAGCAAAAAAGTAAAATCTAAGTATCGGCATACACGTATAGAATAAAGCTTTTCGGCACAAGTAAATTTAAGAACTGATGAAATAAAGAAAAGAATGAGGATAAACGAGATGATAGAGATTGGCAAAATACAAGTATTAGAGGTTATAAAAGAAACAGAACAAGGTCTTTACCTCAACGAAAGGGATCAGGAAGCTAGAGGAGAAAAAGACATTTTACTTCCAAGGAACCAAGTGCCTAAAGGAGTAGAAGTAGGACAACCATTAGAGGTATTTATATATAGAGACTCCGAGGATAGAAAGATTGCCACTTTGAATAGGCCAAAGCTAGTATTAGGTGAGCTTGCCCCACTTAAAGTAGTGAGTGTCAGTCAAATTGGGGCTTTTTTGGACTGGGGACTGGAAAAGGATCTATTCTTACCCTTTAAACAACAAAAAGGGTCCATTCATAAAGGGGAAGTACATTTGGTAGGCTTGTATGTAGATAAAAGTGATAGACTTTGTGCCACTATGAAGGTCTACGAGCTCTTAAAGACCCATCCAGACTATAAAGTAGGGGATGTGGTGAATGGAACCATTTATGAGATTAAAGAAGCCTATGGCGCATTTGTGGCAGTGGAAAACAAATATCATGGTTTGATTCCAATTAAAGAACTCTATGGTGACTATGCCCTAGGGCAGACCTTATCTCTTCGTGTGAAAAAGGTAAGAGAAGATGGTAAATTAGAATTAAGTATGAGAAAAAGTGGCCATTTACAAATAGAAGATGATGCAAGAAAACTTATAGAAGTCCTAACGCTTCATGAAGGGAGACTGAATCTTCACGATAAAAGTTCACCAGAAGACATCAAAGAAGAGCTTGGAATGAGTAAAGCTGCCTTTAAAAGAGCCGTAGGTCGACTGATGAAAGAAGGGGTTGTTGAGCTGACAAGTGAAGGCATCAAAAGGAATTGGTAAGGGAAATTTGTTTTTGTAAATGTATAGTGCCTATTAGTTATTTTATCAGATACCATAAATGCATAGTGATAGTAAAATGAACGGATAGGTGCTATATTTATATTTATAGGGAGTGATGAGATGAAACAACATTTAGTAGTATTTGAAGCGATACCATGGGTGGATGCTGGGAAAGGGATGCGCTATAAAAAGTTTGAAAAAGACAATAAGATTTTAAGATTAATAGAATTAACCAAAGACTATGAAGAGCTAGACTGGTGTCATCATGGGCATATAGGGGTTATTATAGAAGGCATATTTAGAGTTACCTTTGAAGACCATATGGAAGAATTTAAGCAAGGAGATGTGGTATGGGTATCAGCTGGTGAAGGAGATAAGCATAAAGCATCTGTACCTGATGAAAAGCCTATGCTTATGTTATCTTTTGAAATGTAAGAGGGAGAAATGGAATAGGCAAGAGATAAGTTATGTTTTTCTATAGAAAGCATATAGGTTAGGAAAAAGGAGGAGAATGGATGAAAAAGAGATTAGTCATTCATGATTTATCAGAAAAAACTTTTAATGACTTAGGACTGAATTTAGAAAATACAGAAGTTATTGTTGCTGATGGTAGATATGCACCTTGTCAGGGATGTTTTGGTTGTTGGCTTAAAACACCTGGAAAGTGTGTGATGAAGGATGCATTACAGGACATAGGCACGAAGTTAGCTAGAAGTAATGAGGTACTCTTTATTAGTCAAAATTGTTATGGAGGTTTCTCACCATCAATTAAAAATATTTTGGATAGAGGGATTTCTACTTCACTGCCATTTTTTACATATAGAGAAGGCAGGCTGCATCATATACCGAGATATGGTAAAAAACGATCTGATTTAATAGTTTGCTTCTATGGAGAGATGACAGCCCTTGAAAAAGAAACAGCACAAAAGCTTGTCCATGCCAATGAAGTGAATGGGAGCTATAAATCTTCTACCCTGCTAGTGGCGAGAGATGAATTTCACCTAAAGGAGGTTTTGGCATGAGAGTCATGATTATAAATGGTAGTCCTAAAAAGAAATTAAGTATGTCGCGTTATATTCAAAAGACCATTAAAGTCATGCTGGGGAAAACGGACATTATAGAATGTCAGATGCGAACACCAAAAGATATACCTCCTGCCTTAGAAAAGATGGATGGGATAGAGGCCCTAGTCATAGCAGCACCTTTGTACATAGATGGTATACCTAGTAATGTCATGACATTTTTACAAAAAGCAGAACAAGAATGTAAGGACAAGCAGTACCATTTTAATGTCTATGCCATTACCAATAATGGCTTTATTGAAGGTCACCAAAGCGAAGTCAATTTAGCCCAATACCAATGCTGGGCAGAAAAATCAGGCCTTATTTGGGGCGGGGGCATAGGGATTGGGGGAGGCGTCATGCTGGGTGTTTATACAATAGCTCTACCTATTGCCCTCCTTCAACTTCTTATAAATAGTATGGGGAACCTAGCACTAGGATTACCACCTATCACAAGTGAACTTCTTTTAGCGACATTAAAAAGTATGGGTTTATTTTTGTTTTTTAGCTCAGGGATGTTTTGGTGTGAGGCAAGATTGGCTAGGCATATTAAGAAGCAAAAGGTAGGGGATAATATGTATACAAGATTTTTGATTCCTTCTTGCCTCTTTTTAATGTGTGCCGATCTATTTATGCTTATTCTATCCATCATTCAAGGTGGCTTTTTCCGCAATTTATTTCATCGTGAACAGCTGTAGTAAATTAATTGTCTAGGAGGGTCGTAGAAGAAAAGCTTTAAGTATTTGGCATGGCAGCATTAGCACTTCTTCTTTTTAAAAGCATAGTCTCCCCTTGCCTCGATTTTGAAAGTAGGGTGTTTCCAAGAAGTTTGCATTTGAGAGAGCACCTAATGAAACCGTTGTAGATAAGCAAACATCAGTTTTTAAGGTTGACAGTGTGGTGAGGTAGTGAGAAAAATAAAAACCGTTGAACTATTGATACTCAACGGTTTTTTATTTTTTTGATTTATCTTCATTTATTTCTTTTGAACAACCTTTGCTTCTAATTCTTCTTGAGTAAGAATTTTAGCTGTAGGAAATTCTACTTCATACTCGTGTTCTTTATCCCCATAGTTAAATTGGAGAGTGGTTATGTGAAGGTCACTAGCTTGAACAACTTTTTGAATCTCTTCTATTGCTGCCAGCGGATCACAATCTATTGAAAGTCCTATATAAAGATAGTCATAAGTGCCTGAATCTGAAGGAGATAAAAAAGCGCTACCAATAAAGGGTTCTACAACTTTATCTTTAAATAAAACATCCACTGTCAACTGATTTTCATTTTTCTTCCACATATCTTGGTAGTTATCATCTATTTTTGAGCTAGAATAATACCTTGAAGTAAAAAATTCAACGTCATTTTCTTTACATTTAACTTTGGTGTAATATTTTTTATAGAGTACATCGATTTGAGTTAAACCAACGCTAAAATGTTTGTCCGGATAGGATATTTCAAGATGCTTCACAAATTGGTGACGAATACTTAATAAAAATAAAATGCCACACAATAAGGCTATAGCTATGCCAATACCTATAATTTTTGTAATTTTTTTCACCATAAAGCCCCCTTAAGTTCAATACTATTTATATTTTAAGATATATTTTATTTGTTGTATATTAATTATAGTATAAATTTTTAGGCTATTAATGACGCCCTCATCAGCTGACAAGCCTCAGAGCTTAATAAACGCATCCTATTTTTAGAGAGTTCATGTAACAAATTTTAGCTTCATCCGTTTCATAAGTGAGGAGGTGAAAGGAAGTTGAAGGATATTGAAGAAATGTACCGAAGCTATGCATTACCAGTTAAACGGTATGTACTTGGATTATGTGGAGATA
>JAEYNQ010000066.1 GCA_023412455.1 Bacillota bacterium | reverse complement strand
TCTTTATTACTGGGGAATCCATTAGTATGATGTCTCTCATTGGCTGCCTTGTTCTAATCGGTATTGTTGTTAACAATGGAATCGTTCTGATTGACTATATCAACACCTTACGCGAAAGGGATGGCTATGAGCTAGAGGCTGCTGTTATTAAGGCATGTCCTATAAGACTTCGCCCCATCCTTATGACAGCCCTTACAACGATCTTAGGTCAAGTCCCTATGATTTTCTCCCAAGGCTCTAATAGTGAAATGCTCAAGGGTATGGGACTGGTTATTGCTGGTGGTCTTACCGTTTCCACCCTGCTTACCCTCTTTGTAGTTCCTATCCTTTACATTAACTTTGACCACTTATCCAGTGGCTTTAAAAAACGTTTAAAAATAAAGCCTAAAGCTAGCCGTCTTTCTATAGAGGAAGAATGCTGCTAGACTTTATTTCAACTATATTTTACCAACAAAATGGAAGGCTAGGAAAGTAAATGCTGGGCTTTCTTAGCTTACAAAAAAAAGAGGTCTTCTCACTCCCTTATGTACCCTCCTTTTAAGTAGACAAACCTGTTTACTTAGGAGGAGCACATCTTCTTAGTGAGAAGACCTCTTTGTCATTTTGTTCGTTTTTATTGCTTACTCAATAGCTAAAGCTTGAAGCATGCTCTTAACAAATACCTTTAGAGCTTCCTCGCTTTGCTCGCCATATTCTTCAATTATTTTTACAATACCACTCCCTACAATGATCCCGTCTGCATAATCTTTAAGTACAAGTGCTTGTTGTGGCGTAGAAATTCCAAAGCCTAGAGCTGTGGGAATGGTACTATGGGTTTTAACTTCTCTTAGCATTTCTTCTAAATTAGTCTCTATCGTTTCTCGCATACCGGTTACGCCTAATGAGGAGACACAGTATAGAAAACCTTTTGCCTCTTGACATATAGCCTTTGTTCTCTCCTTAGAAGTAGGAGCCACTAAGGCAATCCAATCCACACCACATGCTTGGGCATAGGTACTGAACTCTTGTTTCTCTTCTAAAGGCACATCAGGCACAACTACCCCATCTACGCCCACCTCTTGACACTTCTTAAAAAAGTCTTTAATTCCATAATAATGAATGGTATTGGCATACATTAAGAAGACGATAGGAATGGCACTTCTTCTTCGCATTCGTCCTACCATATCAAAAATTCTATGAAGGTTAATATCTCCCTTCATGGCTCGTAAATTTGCTCTTTGAATCACTGGCCCATCTGCTACTGGATCAGAAAAGGGAATACCTAATTCAATTATCGTACTTCCTGCTTCTTCTAAAGCATAAATAAAGTTTTCGGTAGCTTGAATATATGGATCGCCTGCTGTAATAAATGGAATAAAGGCCTTATGACCTTTTGCCTTTGCCTCTTGAAAGGCTTTTTCAATCTTACTCATGAAGATTCACCCCCTTATATCTTGCAATAGCAGCCACATCCTTATCTCCTCGTCCTGATAGGTTAATGACCATAATCTCTTCTTTTCTCATTTCCTTTGCCAGTTTTATGCCATAGGCCACTGCATGGGCACTTTCAATGGCAGGAATAATACCCTCTACTCGAGAAAGATACTCAAAGGCTTCTACAGCTTCATCATCTGTAATGGGGACATAGGTAGCTCTCCTCGTATCATAGAGCCAGGCATGTTCTGGGCCAATTCCTGGATAGTCAAGTCCTGCCGAAATGGAGTAAACAGGCGCTATGCTTCCATCTTCTGTTTGTAAGAAATAAGATTTCATACCATGAAAAATCCCTTCTTCTCCTTTTGTAAGGGTAGCAGCATGTAGAATAGTGTCTATCCCCTTACCTGCTGCTTCTACCCCAATTAACTTTACCTCTTCATGAGGAATAAATTCATAAAAGGCTCCTATGGCATTGCTCCCTCCTCCTACACAGGCGACTACTGCAGTTGGAAGACAGCCTTCTTCTTGTAAAAGTTGCTCTTTGACTTCTTTGCCAATGATACTCTGAAAATCTCTTACCATTTCAGGATAGGGATGTGGTCCCATCACTGAACCTATACAGTAAAAGGTATCTTCTACTGTTCGGGTCCAATCTTGAAGGGCTGCATTGACTGCATCCTTTAAGGTCCTGGTGCCTGTTTTAACAGCTGTTACTTTAGCTCCTAATAGCTCCATACGATAGACATTGAGAGCCTGACGAATGGTATCTTCTTCTCCCATAAAGACTTCACATTCCATCCCCATAAGGGCAGCAGCTGTAGCCGTTGCAACACCATGTTGCCCAGCTCCTGTTTCTGCAATAATACGCTTCTTACCCATTTTCTTAGCTAATAAAACTTGCCCCAATACATTATTAATTTTATGGGAACCTGTATGATTTAAATCTTCTCGCTTTAAATAAATCTTAGCCCCACCTAAATCTCTTGTCATCTTTTCAGCATAATAAAGTAATGAAGGTCTCCCTGTATACTTCCTAAACAGTTCCTGAAGTTCCTCATTAAATATCTTATCTTCTTTATAGTGCCTATAAGTTTCTTCTAATTCTTTAACCGCACTCATTAATGTCTCAGGGATATACTGTCCTCCATGTATACCATATCTACCTTTTTGCTCCATTCTTAATCTCCCTTCCTTCCCCTCTTGTATTTAAAATGAGAGTTACTCCCTAAGCCTTCATTTTCATAAGTAGTTCTTTTATTTTGATAGCATCTTTGCTTCCCTCTACTTCCACACCACTACTAACATCTATGGCATAAGGTGCCAGCTCAATAGCCTCCCTTATGTTATTGGCATTGATCCCACCTGCTAAAAAATAGGGCCTTTTTACATCCTTTAAGCTTCCCCAATTAAAGGACATACCACTACCACCATAAGCTGTGGGACTATAGGTATCGAAGAGAGGATAATCAAGCCACTCACTTTCTATCAAGGTACGTTGTTCTTTGGTAAATGCCTCTTGATTTTTCACCCTAATGGCCTTTATAATAGGAATCCGTCCCTCTTCTTTAAGAGCCTTTATATAGGCTAGATTTTCATCCCCATGTAACTGGACGTCATCAATAATGCCTTGAGCAATATACGCCATGACCCTGGTTAAAGGCTCATTTACAAAAACACCTACTGTTCTAATACCAGGCGCTAATAAGCTTTTTAGGTGATAAGCTGTTTCCAGGCTTACTTGCCGTTTACTGGGCGCTAATACAAAGCCCACATAATCAGGCTGAAAGTTATTCACAAGAGCGATGTCTTGAGGCGTTTTTAATCCACAGATTTTCAACTTAACCACATCTTTATCCCCTTCCAGAAAATTCACTTTTCCTCTTTAAGTTTTATAACTCCCTTAATTCTCTCAACTTATCAGCTGGATGCTGTGCTTTCATCACGCTTTCTCCAATTAATAGAGCATCTACATCTAGTGACCTTAAACGTCTCACGTCCTCCTTGGTATGAATACCACTTTCTGCTACGAAAACCTTATCCTTTGGCACCAGGTCTCTTAAGCGCTCACAAACCTCCAAACTCACTTCAAAGGTCTGTAAATTACGATTATTAACACCTATTATTTGGGCATCAGCCTCTAAGGCCTGTTTTATCTCTTCTTCATCATGGGTTTCTACTAAACAATCTAGACCCAAACGTGCTGCTAGTTGTAAATAGTTACGCAGCTCATGAGGCTCTAGGGCTGCCACTATCAATAAAACTGCATCTGCCCCTATAGCTTTTGCTTCATAAATTTGAAGGGCATCAATAATAAAATCTTTTCTTAAAAGGGGCAATGCAACATTTTCTTTTATACGGGTCAGATAGCTATTATCTCCTTGAAAATAGTGGGGTTCTGTTAAGACAGAAATAGCAGAAGCCCCTCCCTCCTCATAATTCTTTGCTATACTTACAGGTTCAAAATTCTGGCAAATAATCCCCTTTGATGGCGAGGCTTTTTTCACCTCTGCAATAATGGAAGGTCTTATTTGTGTCTGTCTTAAAGCCTCCACAAAGCTATAAGAAGGCCCTTTTAGTTTCTCAATCTCTTGCATAAATTGCTGTGTTGTGTAGTGTTCCTTTAGCTGTTCTACTGCTTTATGGCGCTTTTGAATAATTTCATCGAGTATCATGCTTTATCTCCTCACTTCTCTCAATACGTTTCATCCTCTATGCCTCTAGGCAAAGCTCTGAGTTGCCTGTACAAAAGTGTTTAACTTAGCCAATGCTTTACCACTATCTAGCATTTCCGCCGCCAACTGGGCACACTCCTTCAGACTTTTATCCTCTAAAGCTATATAAAGAGCAGCACCTGCATTCATTAACACCATATCCCTTTTTGCCCCTTTTTCCCCTTTTAAAATACCTAGGGCAATCTCCTTGTTTTCCTCTGTCAAGCCTCCCTTTATAGCCTCCCTAGTAGCCACCTCTAAACCTAAATCATTAGGATGAAGGGTATAGTTTGTAATCCTACCCTCCCTCACTTCACTCACTAGGGTTCGCCCACAAATGGAGAGTTCATCTACACCATCTTCACCATGTACAACCATGGCTCGCTTTACGCCTAAATTACTTAATACCCGTGCCAAAGGTTCTACTAATTCCTCTGAGTAAACCCCCATAACTTGTAAATTGGCACAAGCAGGATTGGTAAGAGGCCCTAGGATATTAAAGATAGTTCTAACTCCCATTTCTCGCCTTGCCTTTCCCACATATTTCATGGCACTGTGGTACACAGGAGCAAACATAAAACACATCCCAGTACGCCTTAGTACCTCTTCATTTTGCTCTTTAGTAAGGTTAATCCTTACCCCTAGAGCCTCTAAAACATCTGCACTCCCACATTTACTTGACACACTACGGTTTCCATGTTTAGCTACAGGCACACCTGCTGCTGCAATAACTACTGCCGAAACACTGGATACATTGAAGGTGTTTGTGCCATCTCCACCTGTCCCCACAATATCTAATACATCGCCTTCTGCATGAAGCCTTAAACATTTTTGCCGCATCCCCTTAGCACTACCAGTGATTTCTTCAATTGTTTCCCCCTTCATACGAAGAGCTGCTAAGTAACTTCCTATTTGAGCTTCTGTAGCCTCTCCACTCATAAGGGTTTCCATAGCTGTTGCTGCTTCCTCTACACTCAGATTTTGTCTATCGATGACCTTTTTAATATACTCATGCATCATCACGCTACACCTCCAGAAAGTTTTTAATGATGGCTTTACCTTCTAACGTTAAAATAGATTCGGGATGGAACTGTATGCCAAAGGTAGGATAAACTTTATGCTGCAGCCCCATTATTTCCCCTTCTGCATCTTCTGCTATAATCCTTAATTCTTCCGATAAACTTTCACGCTCTACAATCAGTGAATGGTACCTTCCAACCTTTAACTGAGGCGATAAGCCTTTAAAAATAGGGCACTTTGTATCTATACAAATCTCACTGGTTTTACCATGTAGCACCCTATGTGCTTTAACTACCTTTGCCCCAAAGGCCTCTCCTATAGCTTGATGTCCAAGGCATACTCCCAGTATAGGTATCTTCCCCGTAAAGTAGTAAATCGCCTCCATGGAAATCCCCGCATCTTTTGGGTACTTAGGTCCTGGTGATATAACAAGATGAGTAGGTGCAAGATCCTCAATGCCTTTTAGTGTTATCTTATCATTGCGTACGACTTGAACGTCCTCCTCTATTTCTCCAATGAATTGATACAGGTTATAGGTAAAACTATCATAATTATCAATAATTAAAATCATATAATCTCCCTCGCCTTCTTCATGGCTATAAACAGAGCTGTGGCTTTGTTAACACTCTCCTCATATTCCTTTTCCGGATCAGAGTCCAACACAATACCCCCTCCTGCCTGCACATAAGCCATACCATTCTTCATGACCACTGTACGAATAGCAATACAGGTATCTAAATTTCCGTCAAAACCAATATAACCAATGCCCCCTCCATAAATACTCCGTTTTTCTTCTTCTAATTCTTCAATAATCTCCATGGCTCTTACTTTAGGTGCTCCTGATAATGTCCCCGCTGGCAAGATACTTCCAATGGCATCTATACTCGTTAGACCCTCTTTTAGTTCCCCATGTACTGTGCTGGTAATATGGGTAACATGGGAAAACTTTTTAAGTAGCATGTAATCCTCTAACACCACACTATTAAAGGAACTGATTCTCCCAATATCATTTCTGGCTAAATCCACTAGCATATTGTGTTCTGCTAATTCCTTAGGATCATGGAGTAATTCCCGATCCAAGTCCGCATCTTCCTCCCTCGTTCTTCCTCTTGGATGGGTTCCTGCAATAGGCATTGTGGTTACCTTACCCTCCTGTACTCTCACTAAGGTTTCAGGTGAAGCCCCTGCTAACTGCAAATCATCAAATTGGATAAGATACATATAGGGCGAAGGATTGATTGTACGAAGCACACGATAGACATCAAACAAATTACTACTTATCTTTGCTTTAAAAATTTGAGAAAGAACTACTTGAAAGATATCCCCATTGCCAATATAGTCTTTGGCTCGCTCTACCCTTTTTATGAATTCTTCCTTGCTGGTATTGCTTTCAAAGTTAATCTCTTCATCAAATTGTACCCTTGGTCTTGTGATAGGTTGAGTGATAAAATTAGCTAATTCTAAAAGCCTTTTCTCTGCCTCCTTATAGGCTTCTTCTATACTGTCCACATCCCTATTGATATTAGTGATTAAAAACAGCTTCTGCTTGAGATGGTCAAAGGCTATAATGTCATTAAAAAATAGGAGTTTTATAGGTGCTACCTGTAATTCGTCTTTATTTTGAAAGACTAGTTCTTCTACATAGCTTACTGTATCATAGCCAAAGTAGCCTACTGCCCCTCCTGTTAGAGGTGGTAAACTCTTATCCTTAGGTGCCTTATATTGACTCAACATTTCTTTAAGCCTTTCTAAAGGATTCCCCTCTAAGCACCTTCTTGTATCTCCTGTGACAAAAAAACTATCGCCATCCTTCACATAAAAGCTCCCATAAGGATTAAACCCAATAAAGGTATATCTGGCAAATCCTTCGCTCCCCTCAATGCTTTCTAACAAAAAGTATCGGTCATACCTTTCTTTGATATGGCTCAGGACAGCTATAGGTGTTTGATAATCCATATACAGCTCTAAGCTAACAGGAATCTTATTATAGGTTTTGGCTAACTTTTTTACTTCTTCTAAACTCTTATGCAACATTTCCCTTCCTCCTTTTTACTACTTTATTTTTACTTCTTTTGTGATGTCTCTGTAAGTGGCAAAAGGGAAGCTGCCATAAAATGCAATAAAAAACGCCCACCCTCAGCCAAATAGCCAAGGGTGAGCGTATAGTTCGTCTATGCCCACGGTACCACCTTGATTCGTATGACAAAAAATCATACGCACTTTATGCAGAATGCCATCACATTCCTCATCTTTAACGCAGATGTTACGTCACGAGATACTCGGCTCACAGCTTTTCATCGTGCCCTCAGGAGTCCATTTGTCTAACTCGTTTCCTACTGGTTTCCACCATCCCAGCTCTCTGTAAGTTCGTAATTAGTTTTATCTCTCCCTCAAAAGTTTAAAAGGTTTTATTAAATTAAAACTATAATATTACGTTTTCAGAAAATTTGCAACTATTTTTTGAAATTTATTTTTGTTATTTTTATTTATCGAAAATAGTAAATCTTACTCTCCCTCTCTTGATGCTAGGCAAATAGAACCTTCCTAGCCTATACAAAAGGAATGGGATGACTTCTTGCCCTATGGTTTCTTTTTAGCATCAATCATTGCTAGGAGCTCCCTCTCTGCCTCTATTTCTGCAGTGTAAGGGTAATCCTTTGCTACTTTTTCAAAAGCTTCCCTTTGCTCTTTAGCAGCTTTTTCATCTTTGTTAATCAGAAGTTCATAAGCATAAAGGAGCCTCCTTGTTGAAACATAAGAAGAGGTAGCTTTTATATATTTTTTAATTTCTTTAGTATACAGCTCTTCTATCTTTTCCTTCTCTCCTCCCCTCATTATCTCATCAAATAACAGGGCACAGCAGAGCTCGTTTCGATGAACACCTAATAAGCCTGTGGCTTTTTCTAATAACATTTCTACTAAGCTCTTAGCCTCATCAAATTCTCTCTTATCAAGTAAATAATTCACACGAAGTACTCCTCTAGTACACACTAAAAGATTGGTTAAATCTGACTCTTCACCAAACTCAAACCATTCATTAGGCAGATCCCGAAACCTTGTACCCTGGCTTATTACCCCATTGATATGTAGTTGCAACCAAAAGGCTTTATTGGCCTCCTTGTCCTTAGAAAGAGAGAGTGCATTCAAGCCATCATTAGCAAAGCTTCCTATCTGCATAGGTACGCCATTGACTATAGCTATAGCAACTCCCACTAAAGCTATCATAAAAAAGAAAAGGGATATATGGCTTTGTCTACGTAAAATCAAATAAATTCCTACACACAGAGTTGAAAAGATCACATTTGCTAGAACCCCTCCTAAATTGTAAAGCCTACTAGGATAATTCCCCTCGTTATAGGCTGGTGGCATCATAAGACACTGGCCACCTGTCCCCATAATACTAAACTTCTTAAGCTGTATTTTCCCTTTTTCTCTAACAAACATCATTTTTCCGATACGAAAGGAAACAGGCTTATAACCACTCATCTTCCCTGCAATGAAATGCCCCCCCTCATGAACAATAATTTGAATATATAACCCTATTAAAAGAAAAATGAGAAAACATCCTATCAGTAAAAGGGACTCCCCAAGACTTTTCCCTTCTTTATCTCCTCTTACTATGAGCAAGCCCCCCCAATAACCACATATCCCTCCAACGATCATAAAAATAAGCATAGTCAAAATATGTCCAAGTTTCCCCTTTTGTTTGTTTTTCACCTTACTCACTGCACTCTCCTCCTTTATTTTTCTTCTGCCATATATTTGCAAAATAATACTAAATTTTAATTATTTTCATATTATACCATACAATTATCGTTTTATTCACTTTTATACGCTAGTACATTAAAACCTTCTTTATCCCACTAAACTTTAATCAAAAAAAGGGCTATCTCACTAATAGGTTATATTCCCTTCTAAGTAAACTTATTAGTCTACTTAAAAGGAAATATACTCCAATGAGTGAAATAGCCCTTTTTTATTATTTATTCTTTTGTGCCATAAACTGAGCAAGTTTCTCCCTTGTTGGAAGTCCTTCATTATCCCCTACATGCATCACTTGAAGGGCACCAATGGCATTGGCCCGGTCAGCACAAACCTCTGTTGGAAGCTTTTCTAAGATGCCACTAATGTAGCCTACAGCAAAACCATCTCCTGCACCTACTGTATCTACTACTTTTTCAACTTTATAACCATCAAAATAGTTTTCTTCTGTTTGTGTCTTTACGTAACACCCTTTAGGGCCACACTTGATGACTACTGTTTTTACCCCTTTATCTAAATAGAAGTTGGCAATATCTCTTTCATGTTCATAGCCTGTTAAGATTTTACCCTCTGAAATTCCAGGAAGTACCGTATCACAGCGATAAGCAATCTTATTAATGGTTGATACCATATCTGCTGAACTATTCCATAAGCTTGGTCTAAGGTTAGGGTCAAAGGAAGTTGTTAAATGATTATTTTTAGCTTTTTCAATCAAGTAAAGCATGGTAGCTCTTGAGCGATCCGATAAGGCGGGGAATATGCCTGTTAAGTGAAAGTGTTCAAAACCTTTCATATCAATATCCTCTACATCGTCAACTCTTAAATTTGAGGCTGCTGAACCATTGCGGTAATAAGCTACATCAGGATCACCCTTGGAAGTCTTCGCCTTTAATTGGAAGGCTGTTGGAAAATGGTCATCAAAACAGATTAAGTTCGTATTGATCTTCTCACTGTCCAAAAAATCTTTTAGATATCTTCCAAAAGGGTCTTTCCCTAATTTTGTGATATAACATACATCATGCTCCAGTCGCTTTAAACCTATGGCTACATTCATCTCCGCCCCCGCGGCAGACCTTTTAAAATCTGTTACAGTATCTAACGTTCCTTCTTGTGATGCAATGAATAATGCCATGGGCTCTCCTACCAAAATCACCTTTGCCATCTCTACTTCCTCCCTTAGATTGATGTATAGCCTTATTTACTCAACTTTCACTGCTCTTTGATTTAACTTTATTATATATTATATTTTTTTATATGTATACCATTATGTATTATTTTTTTTTAGATTTTACAAGAGATATATATTATTTTTTATTATATTATCCTATAATTTCTAACTAATTTTTATATATCCTCTGTCATTGTTATTCATTGACTCTATTTGAAGAATTTATTGGGTTTACAACGTCTTTTTAACTGTCATGAGTAAGCTTATTCGTCATGCATTAAATATACTTACAGGATTATCAAAATCATTGATCCTAAAGAGAAACCACTTACCTTTGTAACTCATCTCATGATATTTCATCTCTATTATAGGTGTATCAAAAAAGCACCGTAGCCCAATAATGGAATGTGCCTATTTTATACAAAAGCTTGTATAAACCCACGCTTTTAAATGCAAATTGTGATAAGTATATAAAAAAAATAATATTAAACATAAAATTATATCCATAAATAGGATTATATGTTATTATATGAATATTAAAAATATTTAATATATTATAGGAGGTATCCATACTATGAGTACTACAACATTAAAATTAATTGCACTTTTTTGTATGTTAGCTGATCATATTGCACAGTTTATTCCTGGAATACCCATATGGTTTCATTGGTTTGGAAGACTATCAGCTTCACTCTTTTTGTTTTGCATGGCATGGGGATTTTATTATACTAGGGACAGAAAAAAATATTTAATAAGAATGTATTGCTTTAGTGTATCAATGGCCCTCATTAATTTTATTTCCAATAATGTGCTCCTTAATTACCTAGACAAAACTCCTAATAGCTATATG
>JAEYNQ010000036.1 GCA_023412455.1 Bacillota bacterium | reverse complement strand
AACCACATGCTCTGCTCCTGAAATATAGGCTGCACTATAGCCAATGGATAAAAAGCCTTTTCCGTATTTCTCAGTTACTGTAGCCTTTGGACTTTGAGGCTGTATAATCTCTACTTCTGGATGGTTTGCTTGTAGCCATTCAAAGTTTTCCTTGTCACTTGGTAATAGCTTTTGCTCATAAATGCATTGGACGTTCATTCCTGTTTCCAGTAATGCCCTAGCCAAATCAAAGGGACGCACAATGGCTTCACCATCAATAATAATAGGCATATCCTTTAACACTTCTTTCGTTTCTGCTAAAGCAGCCTTGCATTTTTCTTCATAAACGGTTAAGTCTGGGCAGCTTGCATCAAGGGCCTCTGCTATGCTCTCATACATCTTAGAAATCATTTCTATGCGGAAGCTGGTTAATGTCATTAAATAGGGGATATTATGCTTTTTGGCCATTTGTTCTGAAGCATATTTACCCGTAGGCACAACTACCATATTCAATCTACTTTTAGCCATCTCTTGGTAAGCTTCAAAGCTTTCATATTCTGAGATATGTCTAATATGTGGGACATTCATCGCATGTAACAAGGCTCTAAATTCACTGTTCTCACGAATAGGACTAAGATTTCCTATCACATTAATACCAGCATCTTTTTCTTCTACTACATCGAGAAGACTATAATTCTTATTTTGAATATTAACAGCTGGTGGTACCCCTGTATCTGTTGATGTTGGATTCATATGACAGAAAATAAAACGAATACTTGGGTAATTTTCTGAGAGAATTTGAATGAGGGCCTCATGATCTGTCCCGAGTAAATCATCAATACAACTGACAAAAAGCATAATCACTTTAGGTGTTCTTTGTAGCTTTCCTAAGTGTTCAAGCAGTCTTCCTGTCGCTTGTACCAGCTTATCCTCATAGCGACCCGATACGATTTCTTCTTCTGTTAAAAACAAATAAGATACGCGATTTTTTCTACCTTCAAGCTTAGCCGCTAAAGCCCCATGCCTTCCACAAGCAGCTGGGCTTATAAACAATTGATAACTTTCTGGTACAAGATGTCCAACCTTTACAACACCCCAACCCCCATGGGCAGGCGAGGAATAGTTTAGAGATTTTTTAAATGTATTTTTATGACTGCAATGACAAGGCATCTCCACTTACCTCCAACACTTTTTTAGCTAAATTCCTATAGGCCTCTGCCATATCAGACTCTGGTAATGCTTCAATAACTGTCTGTCCTTTGCCTTCTGCTACTTGAACAGCTTTATCTCTAGGGATCATGCTAAGAATCTCTTCTCCCATTTCATGAGCTGCTTTTTCCACAAGTTCTCTTTCATTTTCCACATTTCTTGAATTAAGAATCAGTCCAGCTAACTTGGCATAACCACGTTTCCCAAAATTATGTACAGCACTTGCAATATTAGAAGCGGCATATAAGGCCATCATTTCTCCAGATGTAACAATCAGCACATGGTCTGCATAGCCACCTCTTATAGGCATAGCAAAACCACCACAAACCACATCCCCAAGTACATCGTACAGTACAATATCTGGCTGATAATAGTCATATGCCCCTAATTCTTCTAACTTTTCAAAAGCTGTAATAATACCTCTACCCGCACATCCTATACCTGGTGTTGGTCCACCAGCTTCCACACATAAGATGTCGTTAAAGCCTTTAAATACAAGATCATCTAATGCAACATCCTCTGGCCCCTTTTCTTTAATTTGATCTAATACACTGGGTATTTTTACCCCACCCATTAGACCTTTTGTTGAATCTGACTTGGGGTCACACCCGATTTGCATTACTTTATAACCCATTTTACTTAGTGCGGCAGATAAGTTAGATGTGGTTGTCGACTTTCCAATACCACCTTTTCCATAAATAGCAATTTTAATCATTGTTTCCCTCTTATAAATTTATTTCCACAGTTAGCTCAAACTAACCTTGGCTCAAAAATAAAATTAGTTTGTCTTAACTTAACCCCCTACTACCTAGCTTAAGAAACCTTTAGGTAAATATACTTTCGTTGTATATTTACCGGGTTAGACAAAACTAACTACATGCATCAGTTTAGCATAGTACTATTTTCGTGTCAAATATTTTTTATATTATTTATTTTGAGTACTATTGTTGAGTTAGTTGCTAAAACCTCCAACTTCTTCCATAAATTAACCCTTAGCGCTATATAATATCTTGACAAATTACTCAATAATACTTACTATTAAGCATATTGTAATTGATATTTAATATCAATTACAATATGCTTAATAGCTCTCCTATGAACTCACCTATAGTTCAAACTATGAAACTAGAAACTAGCATCAATCAAAAACTAAGAAAGGAAATAGTTACTGAAAATAAATACTATCCTACACGTCTTTTTTAGTTTTCAGTAATGGATGAATAATGGAATTAAAGATTTTAGAAATGAGTGCTTCTCATGCATTTGGTATGAAAGCAATTGAGAAAAAAGAGTCTTACCTATCCGTCATTGATGAATATGCGCTCGAATCAACGGATTTATCTCATTACAATGTTTTAATGATTACCTATTTTATTGACCAAGAGTATTTATATAAACATAAGCAAATCATTGAAGACTTTTTATCTGAAGGAAAAGTAGTGGTATTTTGTGGTCATTTATTCCGCCCATGGTTACCAGGTTGCTCATTGTTTATGCCAAAGAAGCTTAATAGCTATAATGACTATTTAGTACAGACCGTTCCTGGAGCCCCTTTATTTGACGGTGTTGAAATAGAGGATATGGTATTTAATAAAGGTGTGGCAGGATTTTTTGCTCGTGGTTATTATTATGTACCAGAAAAGGCTGAAGTTTGTTTGACTTTTAAGGATGGTAAAGTTATCTCCTATATCGATCGTCATACAACCAATGGAACAATCATTGTTCATGCTGGGCAAAATATTTTAAGCTACACAAATGCAACCAATACAAAAAAGAAAATCAGTGAACAAGCACTGAATTTATTAAAGCAAGAAGTAGGTGGAGGTAAAAATAATGAGAAAAATAGCAGTAATTTATAGTGGGCATGCCCCTCATTATCGCACTTTCCATGAACCTAAATTTGCTCAATACATCGAAAAGCTTATATATTTTCCTGAATTTGAAGAGGAAGACCTTACATCCTTTGATGTATTAATCGTACCCTCTCAGCTTAATTTAAACTTATTACTCAAACATGCCCCTAAAATTCGTGAATTTGCTAACTGTGGGAAAACAGTTGTTGTATTAGGACCTCAACCTTGCCAATGGTTGCCTCATCAAAAATGGGAAGAACGTCCAACAAACTTCTGGTGGTGGCTTGAAGAAAATCCTGATAGTGGATTACAAGTTAAAAATGCAGACCATCCCTTCTATGACTATTTTACATTGGAAGATTGCACATGGCATCAACACGGTGTGTTTTGGCCACCAGCCCATGTAACACCACTAATTACAACAAAAGATAATGGCTCTGTATTATATATTGATGAGGAATCCACAAAGGGAACTTGGATTATCACAACACTTGATCCTGACTATCATTTTGGTTCTTACTTTATGCCAGCAACAGAACGCTTCCTTGAGGCATTATTCACTTGGTTAAGCATTGGAAAGCTTTCAAAATAAATATGTAAATAAAGAAGCTGCTACGAAATCATTTCGCGGCAGCCTCTTTTTATAACCTATTATGCTTTTGTAACATTTTCTGCTTGTGCTCCACGAGCACCTTTTGTAATATCAAAATTAACTTTTTGTCCTTCATCAAGCGATTTAAATCCATCTCCTTGAATCGCTGAGAAATGTACGAATACGTCATCTCCATCTGCTCTTTCGATAAATCCAAATCCTTTTTCTGCGTTAAACCATTTTACTGTACCTGTCATGTGGGTACCTCCTAATATGAATTTCTGTAATTGTCGTGAAACAAAAAAATTCACATACTATTACAGATTACATCGAGTACTGCATATAATCTCTAATAACATGTGAATTTCACTATTCTAGAAAGCTATAAACAATTACTTAACACAAACTAGTATATATCTCTCTGCCTAACTTGTCAAGCTAATCATCAAAAAATTATTAGAAGATCACTACCCCATAGTATAGCTCTAACATAACTACTTAAGTCTATCCTTACATCTCTTCATACGTTTCTAATAATCTCATGTAATGATTAGCTTCTCTTAGTACATAATTAGCTAGAAGTGGAAGGATTATGGATCAAATCTTGAACCTCAAGTTTTGCTAAGAATTTAATAATATAGCTCAGGGTACAAAAATCATTATCCATTTTCCCCTTCATAAGTTGCAAACCTTTAACAAGTGTTTTTTCCTCAAAATGGTTAAGTAATCTCATCATACTAATTGGATTAATTCCTCCATCTTTTAAGTCTAGTACTCTAGATGCCTTCACATATTTATTTTCCATAGCTTCAGCTACAGCTTGTTGTAAGGCTTCACTTATTTCTAACTTTGGCATTTCTTCATAGATTTTAATGTTTACACTCATGGTATTAAGGTTTTTAGCTTGTGTTACATCACACCCTACAAATACTACGTTCTTAAAAACCGCACCTTCAAAATCTACACCATCTAGATTTGCACCTTCAAAAACTGTATCTTCAAATCTTGCCCTTTTGAAACGGCTCTTCTTTAAGTTAGTTCCTACAAATTCTGCTGCCTTAAAAGATGCTCCATAAAAGTTACACGATTTAAAGTGTGCTCCTCTAAAGCTTGCATAATCAAAATTAGATTCCGAGAAATCACAGTCATAACAATGACTTCTCTTTAAATCTTTATACATAAAGTTCTTCCCTGTTTTTATAGCGTTCTTATAATTGACACCTACATTTTCTTTCTTTTTCATAGTTGTCTTTTTATTACCTGTTTCCTGTTTTTTAAAACCACTACGTGGTGCTGCTTTTTTATTTTCTTTAGAAAAGCTCATATTTCCTCCCATAATATACATTAAATGAATAGACGCTACTTACTACCTTCTATTTTATCCTATTTAATTCATTTTTTACACACTCTCTAAATAGTATAACATATCCATCACTATACTGGCTAAAATTAAAAATAGTGATACCCTACATCATGCTTGAGTCCACCATTCAGCTCTTATAATTTGTTTATTAGGTTTAAAAGTATCATCTTCGTGGCCTTTTAAAATACCATACTTAGCCATTGTTTCACTAGATTCTGCTGCACAGTGTGACTGGCTATCTGTAAACTGTATCTTTTGAACAGAATGACTAATACTTTCATAATCTTATCAATAATAAAATGTATTTTTTTAATCTTATTAATATCATTGACATAACTGTATGTAATACTTATTATATTTGGGGTGTAAAACATACAGATAAGATATTACGTGATAAACAAATAGACACTTTATAAAAAAGGAGGTTAATATATGTCGAATATATCTAATTTTACAGAGGATAAATTATTCTCCCCATTATTAAAATTTACATTTCCTATCCTAGTTGCTTTATTTTTACAAACAATGTATGGTGCTGTAGATTTACTGATCGTTGGACAGTTTGGTAATGCTTCTGATGTCTCTGCTGTATCAACGGGAAGTCAAATCATGACAGCTGTAACCTCTCTCATTACAGGTCTTACTATGGGAATAACCATATTATTGGGACAAAAGCTTGGTGCAGGAAAAAAGAAAGAAGCAGGAGATGTTGTAGGAAGTGGAATCTCTGTCTTTGCTATTATGACTATTATCCTGACTATTGTTATGATTATCTTTGCACCTGCTATGGCAAAATTTATGAATGCACCCGCAGAGGCCCTCAGTAGTACAATATCTTATATAGCAATCTGTGCTTCTGGTTCACTTTTTATTATTGCTTACAATGTTCTTGGTGGGATATTTAGAGGTTTAGGAGATGCTAAAACTCCCCTTATTACAGTTGCAATAGCTTGCGCTGCTAATATCATTGGTGACCTAATATTCGTTGGAGCCTTTCAAATGGCTGCTACTGGTGCTGCCCTGGCAACGATCATTGCACAAGCTATTAGTGTTCTATTATCTTTAATATTAATCAAAAAACAAGGTCTTCCATTTGAGTTCTCGAAGAAAAATATAAAATTCCACAAACTATATACCATTCTAATTCTTAAATATGGTGGACCAATAGCATTACAAGGCTTACTTGTAAATATATCATTCTTAGTCATTATGATCATTGGTAATGCTATGGGAGTTATTGCTTCAGCAGGTATGGGGGTAGCTCAAAAACTGGCAGGATTTATATTGCTAATCCCTTTGTCTTTCTCTCAGTCTTCTGCTGTATTTGTTGCCCAAAACTATGGTGCTAAAAAATATGATCGCGCTAAAAAAGTTCTCATTTACTGCACCTTAACTTCTTTATTCTGCGGAATGATCATGTTCTATGCTGCATTCTTCCA
>JAEYNQ010000003.1 GCA_023412455.1 Bacillota bacterium | reverse complement strand
GTTGTGCCTTTTTTATTTTTTTCCCATATTTATCGAAGGTATCAAAAAGAGGTAACATATAGAACCAAAGCTCCTTCATACGGAAAAGTACATTACGTTCACCAAAAAGTACCTCTTGATAAGCTTCATAAAGTTGATCATGAAAGGCCTTTAAAACTTGTTTGTCTAGAAGCTCCCCCTTTGTTATCTCCCCAACAAATCCTGGATTTCTAATTAAACCTCGTCCTAACATAACGCATTCCAACTGTGGAAATGCCTCCTTAAGGACTGTATAATCTTGAAGGGTAAAGATATCGCCATTATAGCCTACTGGCCTACTACTATGGGTAAGTCCTCTTTGAAATAGCTCCCAGTTGGGCTTATTTTTGTAATAATCCTTTTGAAGCCTGGGATGGATAATCAGCTCTTCTAGGGGATACTTATTAAAAATTTCAAGTAGCCCGTTAAACTCTTCTGAATTCTCCTTCCCCACACGGGTTTTAATGGAGATCTTCATGGAGGTTTGGGAAAAGATGGTGTCTAAGAAAACCTCTAATTCTTCTGGATAGGCTAAAAACCCAGAGCCTTTCTTTTTAGCCACCACTGTTCCTGAAGGACATCCTAAGTTAAGGTTAATTTCTTCATAACCCATAGCCTCTAATTGATGTGCTGTGCATAAGAAGTCTACAGCATGATTGCTTAAAATCTGTGGGACCACATAAAGCCCCTTGTTATGTTCTGGCAAAATATCTTGTAACTCTCTGGTAGAAAATTTACCCTGTTGATTGGTGGCTAGAAAGGGAGTGAAATATTTATCTACCCCCTTAAAAAAAGTTCCATGTAGCTGTCTATAAATATAGCCTGTTATACCTTCCATTGGTGCAAAATAAAATTTCATTTACTCATTAAACTCCTCTATTCTAGTCATTTCCTTTTATCCATTATACATCTATCCCTTTATTCAACCAACTAAAAAGGCTAGGCATCATTCTCTTATTATGTCTAGTCTATGAATTAAAACATAAATACGTCTCCCTTTTCATCTAAAGAATCCCAAGATAACTTTTAGCCTCTGGTAGCTTACTCCAAAAAGCAGTATAAAAATCCTTTGGTTCTTCCAGTAGCTTATGATAAAAGGTATCCAATAAATACTCATTGATGCCCTTACATTCTTCCACCTCTCTTACAAATTTCAAGCGAAAAGCAAGTGCCTTTAAAAGTTGATGCCAAGCTAAAATAAAGGCTTTATTTTGTTCATAATCTTCAATAGCTATCCAGTCTTTTACCTTTACGTCTTTTAAAGGTGTTTTCTGACAATTACCAGCTTGCAAAAAATATTTAAAGGTATTACCTTCGTATACTCGGCCAAGAGGAAATAAGCGACAAATATTAGGACGATGTGCATGTACCTTGCAACGATTCTCTTCATCTAAGAAGCTACATCTTTGAGAAGGTCCTTGCATCCTTAAGTGGGGGAGAAAAATCTTATTCTCTTCACACAGCTCCAAGTTATTTTCTAAGAGTTCTTCTAGAGACACCTTTAAATAATTCCTAAGCCCCCATACATCAAAAGGTGTTAAAATAACTAAATCACCTACGTGATGACAACAAGCACTACATCCCTTACAACCACCTGCATCTGCTGCCACCCAATCTTCGCTATCATAAAGCCTTCCGTCTGAAATGCCCTCTAATGTCTTATATGACTTCATATTCTTACCTTTCTTTTTTAAGTTATTCTAATTATTTATTATAATAGGCTTTTGGATCGTACATGCCTTCTTACTTTTGCTCCTTGTCTCTATTAAATACAAAGAACGCCTTGCCTCCTCTCCTAATAGGCCATCACAATGGACATAAGTAAGTAAAAAAGCTCTCACCTCCTGTAAAGAAAAGGCAGACAGGCAAATTAAACATTTCCAAACTATCATTTTATTCTCTCTGTACTCCTTAGCTACTTTTAATATAGCCTGAGCATTTTTTAGTACTGCTTCCTCTGGATGATAAAAAATCATAAAACCTATGGCATCAAGTACCTCACTTATTCTAGACACCTCTTTACTCTCCAAAACCTCCATTAGAACAGGTAAAACACAAAGGTTCATCCGTCCTAGCGAACGGGCTATAAGATCTCTTGGGAGGGGATAAGATTTTTTTGCAGAAACCTTTTGGGGGATTTCCTTATATTGGTTCTTACCTATTTTCCCTAAATAGGTCCCCATCTGTAAAGCAGTCATTTTATTTCCCTGCTCTAACATCTCAGCTATAGCCAACTTTGTATAAAGACATTTTTCCTTAGTCCATTGCTGTAATAAATGGACTACATCTTCTTCGTCTAAGGGTGAAAGGTGATATGTTGCTGCAGTTCGCATAGAGGCAACGTCTCCATGAAGCAAGGCATAAAGTTCTTCTTTAGACCTACCTTTTAAGCATTCTCTTTGCTCTCTACAGGCATAGCCTCTTTTTTCTAAAGCTTCTTGACTACTTTTCAATAGGTTTCCTCCTGCTTTTAAGTCCCTTTTTAATTTTAAGTCTCCTTCTTAATCTTTGCATTGAATCCAAAGGTTTATCTTAACTTATTGCCAAGGACGTATTTTGCCTGTCCAGCCTTGCTGTTCCCAGTGGCTCACATCTGGTGGATTAAGCTTAATTATTTTTTGCATAAATCGGCTTATATAAAACCATTTACGTACACGAAAGCAGGGGGTAGGGTGTCCTATCTGCTTTTTGATGCCATTGGTTACCTTCTGAATACGTCTTGTGACTTTTGATTTTATCTTAGGTGAAACCTTGTCCCAATGGGCTTCCATTAAAGCTACTCCTATTTTATAAGTTCGAGCCACTCCCCAGAAATCTAAACTATCTTTGATCTCATTTAAAGTGTTATTATAAATAGGTCCACTTGCTGCAGCAATAACTATTCCTTGTTTAGAGAACATAGCTTTTTCAGGACGATGTACTAGCCACATATTAGCAAAATGGTCCAAAAAAACTTTCATCTGTCCAGAAACATGACCCGCATAGACTGGAGAAGTTAAAATAATGACATCTCCAGTTAAAAGCTTTTCACGTAACGGTTTAGTATAGTGTTCATGGGCACATGTCCCCTTTTCCTCCATAAAACACCTAAAGCAACAAATACAATAGTTAGGTAAATCACGCGGCAAGAGAATTTCTGTTACCTCTACCTCGCCTAAATTTCGAAGAACTTCCTGAGCAATCTCATAAGTAGCCCCTTTATGTTCTGTCCCATAAACCACTGTTACCTTCATCTTTTTCCCTTCTTTATACTTTATTTTTTGCTTACTCCTTGTTCCCTCTATAGTATCATGTCTGTCACATATGTGTAAATCTGACTTCTCTTTATCTTTTGCTATTTATCTTCTCTAGCCCTTTTAAAGGAGATGATAGGTTCTGTCCATAAAATAACTACTTTAAAAATAATTGCTCTTTCTCTCCTCTACATCCCCAAAAAACTTCCTATGAGAAAGCCAATGCTATTAATCGTCATATGGGTAATAATACTGCTTTGAAGTTTACCTTCTTTCTCCCGTACAAAACCTAATCCTATGCCCAATACACTGGCATAAATCTTCTGTAAAGCTATGGCATGAATAAGACCAAAAAATAAGCCTTGCAATAGAATAGCTGAAGTTTTGTTAAATCCTTCCTTAAGATATCCCTGAATCTTGTAACGAAATAAA
>JAEYNQ010000310.1 GCA_023412455.1 Bacillota bacterium | reverse complement strand
CCTGCCTCTAATCCATAAAAGCGATAAGGTCCTACATAAATAGCTTTCTCACTAAAAGTGACTGTCTGACCTTGTAAGTTAGGTATTTCCTCCTGATAAGGACTATTTAACCAAATCAGTTCTATGCCTCCCTCTCCTACTTCTTCTTTAAAACCCATGTTTTTTAAAGTAGCTAATGAAAGATAGGTACCTCCACCTTCTAGCACATACAAGTCATAGGTTCTATCTCCTAAACTTACTTTTTTAGGACTTAACTGAAGCTTTCCTAAAGGCCGATTGGTCTCAAACTCCCACTTTTCTAGGACTAGTGGTATCTGCACACCCTCTTGCTCCTGTTCTAAAAGGGGGCTACCACCCTCCACTCCCTTTTCCTCCTGCTCTATTTGCATGATAGGCCTATCTTCCCTTATTTCCATGGGATTGGCCCAAGTTATTTGAGTACAACAAGTCATTATAGCTATTAGCACTGGTATTTTCTTCATGCCCTTTTTTCCTCCTTTATATAATTTCCATTTTTTACCTTTTATAAGTATATCAAATTTTTTATATATTGGCAATAAAAGGAAATTTTTATATGAAAGGACAAAAAAACAAGGCCCTCAAGCCTTGTTCTTAATAGTATTCCACTTCTACAATCTTTCCTAAATGAATTAACACCTCTTCTAAGCGATGAAGTACATGGAGTTTAATACTTAACTCATTGGGAAAATCAGGATTCTGATGGGCCGGATTAATGGCTCTACCCACTAACAGCTTAATATGAGTACACTCTTCGAATAGTAAGCGTGCTAACTTAGAAGCCCCATCTTTTGCATAAAGAAAGTCTAATTCCTTAGAAACCTTCACCCTTTCTAGACGTTCTACAGCTCCTTTAAGGGTTAAGATTCCCTCTGTTACTAAATCAATACCTCGTATGTAACCAATAGGTGGGATATTGGGATCAAGCATTTCGAAGCTGGTTTTAATTTCCGTATCCAACTCCCTAGCTACCATATTAGCAGCCGTTCCCCCACATACTATTTTTTTCCCTACTGTATGCATAAGACTATTAATCATTTGTTTATCTTTGTTTTTGTCTACTGGTGGACCTGAAAGTAAAGTGGCCTTCTTAGGCGTAGTGGCTTTAATCGCCGCCACCGTTGTATCATCACCTGGACGTTTAATATATAGATCCTCACAAACACCTAAGAGTAAGTTAGTTACTGTCTTAGCCGTCATCTCTCGATGGACAACTGTCTGCAAGTAATTGGCCACCTCTTTCCAACTCCAGCCTAAATTTAAAATCATTCCTGCACCCGCATGAATAACGCCATCACTAACAAATACAAGGATATCCTTTTCCATTAATTCAAACTTACTCTCTTTGATTTGACGTCCATTAATTTCCTTAGTTGTGGTTTCTAAGGGTATAATTTGATGATTCCTTAAGAAAAAAACACTAGGGTTATCAAATTCTACTACATAAACCATACCTTCCTTATCCACCTTTATAATAGTAAAGGTAGAGTAAGCCAGCTTACGAACAGAGCATACTGGCAAAGTATGGATAATGGTATCTACTACCTCTTCTATAGGTAAGCCTTCTTTAAGCATGGTTATAGCAATTTTAGCTGTTAATGTGGCTAAAATATTGGCCTTTACACCACTTCCTAAACCATCAGAAAGCACCGCAATGAAGTTTTCTTTTTCTTGAACAAATTCGACTTTGTCACCACAGAGCTCTTCCCCTTGTTTATTTAAACTTCCTGTTGCAAAATCGATAAAAAATTTCATAGCTTCACGTCCTCTTCTGTTTGAATCAAATGTTTAAGTTGAGTGAGGGTCACTTTGGTTTCTGCTGTGGTCTCTCCTAGGAGGCTAGCAATCTCTTGAGCCACTGTCATTTGCTTATTAATAACTTGTTGTGCCATATTAATGGCATCAATCTTCATATTTTGTAGACGTTTTTCTAACTTCTCATCCCGACTAATATCATAGGCAATCCACAGCATCATTTGATGGTATTCAATCCAAACAACACTTTGGATAACTGTAGACGGAGTATTTTTAATGATGGCTTTTTGCCCCAATACATTACGCTTTGTCTCTTTTACCTGCTGAAAGATTTCAGCATCCAGTAGAATTTCTATAGGCATCTTCATCATACTGTCCCTTGTGGTCTTAAAAAATTTAACAGCAGAAGGGTTAAGATCCATAACTTCCATCTCTTTATTCACAATAATAATCAAGTTAGGGGTGGCATCAAAAATGACATGACTTAAGGTTTCTGCCTTTTGACGCATAAAAGGTAAGCACATATTAGGCTCGGCCATACCATTAAAAACAGCAATCGCTTTTTCTCGGCAAGTCGGATAGCCACAACCTCCACAATTTAGTTCATCATTTTCTGCATATTTCCCAATACTGGCTAAAATCTCACGAATTTGTCCTTCTTTAGGCTTTTTTAGAGGAGCATAAAGCGATACAAAACTTCTAGTAATATCTAGTCCTGTAGGAACAACCCTTTCTTTCTTTTTACGTCCATTATCTAACATCTGCTGCTTTGCTCCATACTGCTTAATCCATTCTTTACGTTCATAAACACTTCGTCCATCCTCTAAAAGACCTGGTCCCCCTACACAGCTATGTCTACAGCAATTCATTTCAAAGACAATATTTTTAAAGGTTCCCTTTTCAATAGCCTTTAAAACCTCTTTGCACTCTTCCATACCATCCACTTGAATAATCTGTTTTTTAAGTTCTTCCCTCTTTACGGTATGGGTTGCCCCTCCTACAAGAGGATAAAAACTTTGACGACTATTGGTCTGATCAAAAGCGCTTTCTGGTAAGTCTCCCAGTTCAATGTGCTCTTCTATAAACCATTTTTCCAATTCATCAAAGGTAAGTACCGCATCCATACTCTCTTCTTCATGTCCTTCTATTTTTTTAGATAGACAAGGCCCAATAAAAACCACCTTACTGGTTTCTCCATAGATTTTTTTTAGCATACGGGAATGGCATACGACAGGTGACACAACAGGAATAAGGTTAGGTATTAATTTGGGGTAGTGCTTTTCAATCAAATAAACCACAGAGGAACAACAACTGGTAATATAACATGCTTCATCTTCTTTAGAAGCATAAGCCTCGTATTCCTTTGTCACCAGTTCTGCACCTACTACAGTCTCCTCCACCCCATCAAATCCTAACATTTTTAAGGCTGTACTGAGTTTCCCTGCATTTTCACCAAATACCCCAGCATATGTAGGTGCCACTGTTGCAACAACTTTCCCTGGTTCTTTTACATATTCCTTCACATTTTCTAACTCAGGCTTCACTTGTTTGGCATTTTTAGGACAAACCGCTAGACACCTTCCACATCCAATACATCTTTCCTTCATAATTCGGGCCTGCTCTGCTTTTACTTCAATAGCATGAACGGGACAAGATCGCACACAAGCATAACAATTTTTACAATTTGCTTCCGAAAAGTTAATAATCCACATAGTTAGTCACTCCTTAAAGATTAGCCATAATTTCGTTAATAAATGTCTCTCTTGCATTTTCCTTAGTAACTGATAGGAGTTTGCCATCCCATCTCATCACAGAAACTGCTTGGGTGCAGTTACCTACACAAAAAGCAGCATTTAATTCCATTTGATCCTGTAATTTATATTCTTCAATAAGTCCTTTAAACACTTCAATGACTTGATAAGACCCCTTAAGATGACAGGCGCTTCCAATGCAAATCTTCACACTCTTCATTTCCCCAACTCCTTTACATAATGCCCTACGCTCTATAAATCTAGCATACTCTATTGTTATTTTTTAGTCAATTAAATATCTGCTTTTTATGTCCAATTCTCTCTATTCTAATCCTTTTTCTTTTTTATTCTCTAAAATATTTGACTTTTTTCCAATAAAAGGCCATAGCTTATGTGATATACTTTATTTTCTTTTCTTCACTTGTTATTTTTATAACTTTTTATATTTATTTACACCTTTGACCCTTACCTTTAATTCAATGTTTTTACTCCAAACACTTATTTTCAAGTTTATTTTTATATAATTTATGTAATAAATTTTACTACAGTACAGAAAAAGAGTAGCACATGCTACCCTTTATTCTTCCCATCCCTTTTATCTACTTACTTTATAAATCATGGGCATAGCTCTTAATAGGTGCTTTTATTAAAAGCCCGTAACCTAAACCATAGAAAATAACACCAACCCCTATGAGCATGAAGGGAAGTAGAAAAGAGCCACTTTCATAAAGCCTGTTTATAAAAGCTATCAATGCCTTTAATGCTCTTGGCAATCCTTTCTCAGTATAGGCCAAATAGATAAATAGGCTCATTCCAAAAGCAGGTAAAAGAGTAAAGCTTAAGACACTATTTAAAATCTTTAAACGATAACAGAATGCTCCTAGGAAAAAACCCACCATTTCTATCGTAAAGAACTTTGCTAAAACCAATAGCTTTACTGACCAAGTACTCTTTTCAAATTCCAAACCTGGAAGCCAGAATGTTACTAAAATCTCCATCCCAACTGCCACACTATAGTGTATACACCAACTCACAGAGCAAAGCACTACACAAGACACTGCAAAACTCATCAAATAACTTTTTCGATCACTACGTATACTTATAAAAACAGAAAAAAGTTTACTGCCTAGTAGAATACCCATCACAAAGATAAAAATAGTAAATATATTCTCTGTATTTTGCTCTAAATTAATAGCAAATCGTGCCTCATTATTTATGTGGCGAACAACTCTATAAATCATACAATTTAATAATTGAACGCCTAAACTTACCAACGCTATAACCATCAAGCTGGATTTGAGTATATCATATATACCTTTTAAATAAGGTTTCATCCTTCTCATAACTCAAATACCTCCCCCTTGGTCCATTCAATAAATAACTGTTGAAGTCCTATATTTTCCACCTGAATCCCTTGTTCTGCCATCTTCTTCTTATCCTCTTTACTAAGTAGACCATAGTAACTCATACTCGCCCTATTTCCTAGCTGTGCTTTAATCTCCTTACCCTTTAAGCACTCTAGTTGCACCAGGGCTTGCCTGTCTCCTGTTATAATCCATGCTCTCTCCTTTAAAGCTTCTATCTCATCATGAACGAGCACTTGACCTTTATCAATAATTACTACCTTTTCCAGAAGATGCTGAACTTCTTCAATAAGGTGGGTAGATAATATAATAGTTCGTGGATTTTGAATATAATCTTCCAGTAAAATACTATAAATCTGCTCCCGATTAACAGCATCTAACCCTAAAGTAGGTTCATCAAATAGAGTGAGCTCTGCCCGTGAACAAATACCAATGATATTAGAAACAAGAGATTTCATCCCTCTTGAATATTTTTTATAGGGCTTATTTAAAGGTAATTTATAATACTCACATAACCGCTTTTCAAGAGCTACATTATAATTTTCATAAAAGCCTTGATATAGCTTAAAGATATTTTTAACCTTTTCTTCCTCATTCCCAAATTCTCGTTCCGTCACTAGACAGACCTTCTCTAAAATAGTAGGTGTATGTCCAGCTTGTTCTCCCCATAAACGGATTTCTCCCTCTTGTAAACCTAGCTGCCCTCCGATGAGGTTAAGTAAGGTTGTTTTTCCAGAACCATTTTTCCCTAAAAGCCCATAGATTTTATTCTTCTCAAAATCTAAGTCCAATTTTTCAAAAACAGGGCTTTTTCCAAATTGATGAGTTACTCCCTTTATACTAATACCTATTTCCACTTGCCTCACTCCTCTCCCCTTCACTGGCTTCTCCTATCATTGCCATAAGCTCTTGATAAGAGATACCTAAAAGTGAAGCTTCTTTTAAAAATTGTTTTAAGATAATGTCTTTGAAGGTACCTTTTCTGGCATTTTGTATTTTCTCTTTTGCTCCTTGTTGTACAAACATCCCAATTCCCCTCTTCTTATATAAGATATCTTGGTCAACTAATAAGGTGATCCCCTTTAAGACCGTAGCTGGATTAATCTGATACAGCTTGGATAACTCATTGGTGGAAGGAATTTGGTTTTCCTCCACTATCCCGCCTCTCAAGATTTCCTCCTCTATAGTCTTTGCAATTTGCAAATAGAGAGCTTCATCCTCATGAAGTGTTTGTTTCATGCATTCACCGCCTTTGAGTAGATTGGTTAATTACTTAAGTAACTAACCATCTAACTTGATTATAGATTTAATTTTATAATTTGTCAATATTTTCATATAATTAATATAAAAATACAATAAAAAGCAAGTACACAAAAAAGAGTTAGATACGAAAGTATTCATTCGTACCTAACTCTTCTATCCTTCTTTATTTGAAGCCTATACTCTTTCCTTTGCTTGGTAGCTTGTATGGAGAAGCTCATGAGCTTTGTGGCTCATTGGTTTTTCAAAATAATCCCTGTACATTTCTTTGATAAATGGATTTTCATGTGATTTACGAATAGGTTTATTTTTATCCTCTGTGTAAATAGCAACTTGGCGTTTTTTAACTATTTCACTATCGCCGTGGTGATAAGGTTGGCCACCTCCACCAACACAACCACCAGGACAAGCCATAATCTCAATCGCATGGAAGTTTCTTGGATTACCATCTCTTACTTCTTCAAGCAAGGCTCTAGCATTACCTAGACCATGGGCAATTCCAATATTAAGATCTAAATTACCTACCTTTATCGTCGCATTTCGAATACCTTCAAAGCCTCTTAATTCTTCGAAATCAACCTTTTCTAAAGTTTCTCCAGTAATAACCTCATAAGCTGTACGTACAGCTGCTTCAATAACACCACCAGTTGTACCAAAGATCACTGAAGCACCTGTTGATTCGCCTAATGGATTATCAAAGTCTTCTTCAGGAAGATTTATAAAGTCAATATTGGCTTGTTTAATAAGGTGCGCAAGCTCTCGAGTTGAAATAGAAATATCCACATCACGATGGAATTCTGGACGAGAAGCCTCATACTTTTTAGCTAAACAAGGCATAACAGATACAACCACCATTTTCTCTCTTGGAATGTTCATCTTTTCAGCAAAGTAACTTTTTGCTATGGCACCAAACATTTGCTGTGGTGATTTTGCAGTGGAAGGCACATCTAAAAGATCGGGGAATTGACTTTCAACAAAATTAACCCAAGCTGGACAGCAACTTGTAAGAATAGGCAACTTCACAGTAGGGTCTCCATTTTGGAAGCGTGTTAAACGGTCCACAAGTTCAGCGCCTTCTTCCATAATCGTAGCATCTGCTGCAAAATCAGTATCAAAAACATAATTAAATCCTAATCTTCTAAGTGCTGCTGCCATTTTACCCGTTACAAGAGTGCCTGGTTCCATGCCAAATTCTTCACCTAAAGCTGCTCTTACAGCTGGTGCAGTTTGTACAACAACGACTTTATTTTCATCAGCTAAGGCTTTAACAACACTCCAAGTATGTTCTTTTTCACAAAGGGCACCTGTTGGACAAACAGCTACACATTGTCCACAGTGTGTACATACAGAGTCACTAAGATCTACTTCAAAAGCTGGTGCTACTACAGCCTCAAAACCTCTATTGATACCTGATAGGGCACCTACTGATTGTACTTTGTTACACATGGTTTCACAACGTCTACACATGATACATTTATCCATATCACGGACGATCGCTTCGCTTACATCTTTTCTATAAGTAGATTGTGCACCATCTTTACCAATATTAATCTCACGTATACCGAATGTAATGGCTAAATCTTGGAGCTCACAGTTTCCTGATTTTTCACAAGCTAAACAATCTTTTGGATGGTCTGATAAAAGTAATTCAAGAACTATCTTTCTGGCATGAAGAACTTTGATAGAACGCGTATTAACTACCATTCCCTCTGTAACAGGTGTCGCACAGGCAGGAGCTAAATTTCTACGCCCCTCTACTTCTACCACACATATTCTACATGAAGCAGCTTGATTGATCATTTTTGTATCATGTAAATCTAAATGGCAAAGAGTTGGGATATGTACTCCTATTTTTTTAGCAGCGTCTAATATTGTTGAACCGGATTCAACCATCACATCAGTGCCATCGATTGTGATTTTAATTTCTGACATATTTTTCACTCCTCTTCCTATTCTTTTATTATGGCATTAAACTTACATTTATCCATACAAGCGCCACACTTAATACATTTCTCTTGATCAATGGTGTGCATATGCTTAACAGTTCCTGCAATAGCGCTTACAGGACAAACTCTTGAACAAGCTGTACAACCAATACATTTGTCTGTAATCTTGTATTGTAAGAGTGCACTACATTGTCCAGCTGGGCATTTCTTATCACGAACATGGGCAATGTACTCATCTTCAAATTTCTTAAGTGTAGAAAGAACAGGATTAGGAGCAGTCTGACCTAAACCACATAGTGCAGTATCTTTAATCACTTGACTGATGTCTTTAAGGGTGTCAAGGTCCTGCTCCGTACCTTTACCTGATACAATTTTACCTAAAATTTCAGAAAGTCTCTTGGTACCTACACGACATGGTGTACATTTACCACAAGATTCTTCTTCCGTAAATTGTAAGTAGAATTTAGCCACTGCAGGCATACAGTCATCTTCATCCATAACAATCATACCACCAGAACCCATCATAGACCCTTTGGCAATCAGGTTATCAAAGTCGATAGGTGTATCTAAGTCCTCATCTGTTAAACAACCACCAGAAGGACCACCTGTTTGTACAGCCTTAAATTTCTTACCATCTTTAATTCCACCACCAATGTCATAAATAACTTCTCTTAAAGTGGTTCCCATTGGTACTTCAATAAGACCTACATTATTGATTTTACCTGCTAAAGCAAATACTTTTGTTCCCTTTGACTTTTCTGTTCCTATAGAAGCAAACCATTCTGCACCCTTTAGGAGAATAACAGGTATATTAGCAAAGGTTTCTACATTATTTACGTTGGTTGGTTTTCCCCAATAACCACTTGCTGCTGGGAATGGAGGTTTAGTAGTAGGCTCTCCTCTTAACCCTTCCATGGAGTGAATAAGTGCAGTTTCTTCTCCACATACAAAAGCACCGGCGCCAAATTTAATATCAATATCAAATTCGAAATCCGTTCCTAAAATATTTTTGCCTAATAGGCCATATTCTCTTGCACTTTCAATAGCTGTCTCCAATCGCTTAACCGCCAAAGGATATTCTGCACGAATATAAACAAGACCTTGGGTTGCTCCAATAGCATAACCACAAATGGCCATGGCTTCTACGATAGAATGTGGATCCCCTTCTAGAATGGAACGGTCCATAAAAGCACCTGGATCCCCTTCATCGGCATTACAGACTACATATTTTTGATCTGCTTGATTCTTAGAAGCAAATTCCCATTTAAGACCTGTTGGGAAGCCACCACCTCCACGACCACGAAGTCCAGATTTCTTCACTTCTTCAATAACTTCTGCTTGAGACATACTAAGAGCCATACCTAGAGCAGCGTAGCCATCTCTAGCAATATATTCATCAATATTATCAGGATCAATAAAACCACAGTTACGAAGAGCGACACGTTTTTGCTTTTTATAGAAATCCATATGTTTAGAGTCAGACACATGTTCACTGGTTGCTGGATCGAGATAGAGAAGACGACTTACTTTACGTCCCTTTACAATGTGTTCTTTCACTAGCTCTTCTGCATCCTCTGGTTTTACTTGTACATAGAAAGTATTATCAGGAAGGATTTTAACAACAGGGCCTTTCTCACAGAAACCAAAACAACCTGTTTTTAAAACTTGTACCTGATCTTCCATATGAACTTCTTTTATGTAACGTTCTAAATTTTCAATAATTAAATTAGATTGTGAAGAAAGACATCCTGTCCCCCCACAAATTAAAATATGCATCGTATACTTTGACATTGACAGGCCTCCTACTCATCTAATGATCTGTGAGCAACTGGAATCATACCATCTACCATTTCCCCACCTTGGATATGTTTTTCTAAAATCTCTTTTGCCTTTTCTTTTGTAACATGACCATATACAACAGGTTCTTGACCAGGAAGCGTCACTTCTACAGTAGGCTCTGCATAGCAATATCCCATACATCCACTTTGTGTAATCATAACATTGTCCATCTGATTATCTCTTACAAGTTCTGCAAAAGTGTTCATGATTTCCCTTGCTCCGGCAGCAATCCCACAAGTTGCCATAGCTACACGAACAACTACCATTTGATCGATGTTTTCACCCTTTACACGTACATCTACCTTATTCTTTACATTATCTCTAAGATTTTTGAGTTCTTCTAAAGACATGATTTTTGGCATAGATAACCCTCCTCTATTTTAATATTCACTTAGGATTTTCTTAACTTCCTCAGCTGAACCGATACGTCCATATACTTTATCCCCAACTAAAACAACAGGTGCAAGTCCACAGGCACCGACACATCTTAGGGCATCTAATGAAAACTTACCATCAGCAGTTGTCTCACCAACCTCAATTCCTAACTCTTTCTTAAAAGCGTCTAATACTTTATCTGCTCCCCTTACATAACAAGCTGTTCCTAGACAGACAGAAATAGCATGCTCTCCTTTTGGAATCATTGTAAAGAAAGAATAAAAACTAACTACGCCATAAACTTGGGAAACAGGTACCCCTAATTTCTTACCTACGAATACTTGTACTTCTTTTGGTAAATAACCAAATAATGATTGGGCTTTATGAAGTACAGCAATGAGTGCCCCTCTTTTTTCTGATAGCTCATCAATGAATTTTTCAAGTTCCAAATACAAGCCTTTTGCCAGCTCATTTGTGCAACCTTCACATGACATAATGCATCCTCCTTGTGACCATTTTTTTAATTCTTCCAGCATTTTGTTTGTTATTTTTTTAACATAAACACTATGAAACCACCACTTACTTTATGAAAATACCATAAAAAATAGGGTATGTCAATTAATTATCATTTAACTTTGAATTAGTGAATTTTTTGTATTATTTAATTAAAATTTCTAATAATTTAAAATTTATTATCTACTGCATGAAGTACTTTTTCGATTGTTAAATTCTCTAGAGATAAAAAGTTTTTTCTTTCTGAAATATCCTGTAAATAATGGGCATCTGAAGATTGCATAATTCGGTAATTTTCATATTCTTTTTGATAGGTTTCTACTTGGGCTGTCTTTGATATTTCTACTGTACGAACTTGCAATTCTGGTGGAATGCACCCTAAGTTGGAAAGGATACTATAACTTTGACGGTCTATATGTGCAGGATAAATGACGCTTCCTAAAGCCCTTACTTTCTCAACTATTTCTTGTGCTGTTCGGGCTGTTGCCGTTAAAAGGAGCTGTTGAATTTCTCCTTGAACGGCATCTTGTGTATCTAAACGCCATTGATTTCCAAAAATATCTATTCGATTTTTAAGAGGTGGTAAGCCCTCCCAAATATAGTGCTCCACTTCAACAGCTACCTCTAAACTGGGAAAAAGGGCAATCATATGAAACTCTTCTTGACATTCAATCTCCATGCCAGGAATAACCAAGAGTCCTTTTTCTCTCCCTACCTGCATCACAGACTCACAATTGGCACAGGTATTATGGTCTGTAATAGCAATAGCATCTAAACCATTGAGAAGGGCCATATTAACAATATTATGTGGGGACATCCATTGATCACCACAAGGTGAAGCAGCTGTATGGATATGAAAGTCATAGGCTATTTTCATAGAACTCACCTAGCTTTCTAGTTGCCAAATTTTCACCGCAAAATCAAAACTAGGATACTTCGTTCTTAAAATTGGAATTTCCTCTTCATTGGCCTTTTCAAGCATTTCTGCATCTGCTTCTACCTCATCTGTTAGTACAATAGCAGAAAGACCTAATAAGCTGGCTACTGCCACTGAATTAATATGGCCTTGGATCGTAAGCCATATATTTTTCTCTCGAGCATGGGCCATTACAAAACTTAATAAATCCCCACTATACCCTCCTTTTACTTCATTTAAAAGTCCTGATTCTCCTGCTAATACTTCTAAATTATATGCTTTTACAACATCTTCAACTGTCATCGTTCTATCCCCTTTTATTCTTTATCTACTGTAGGAAGGGTTGTCTGAGTAAGCTCATGCATATTTTCAGCCAACTCCTTAACCTTTTTTCTAAACATAAAAATACATTCTTCTATTTGGGCATTATGGCGAACTACATCCTCAGCAAAGGAACGACAAGTAGGTGCACCACAGGAACCACAGTCAATCTGAGGTAATCGCTTGTAGAGTTCTTCAATGGCTTGCATCTTTTCTAAAGCCTTTTGTGTATCATGATCAAGGGAAAAAACAGGGCGTGGGTGAATCACTTTTTCATAGGCAACAGGCACCTTTTCTAAATCTTTAAGAAAAGCCTTATTATTAACCTTTTTTTCCTGCTTTTCTTTCTCAATCCACTTTTGCAAATAACACCGACTAACAAAGGGATTCTCTATGGTCAATACCCCTCCTAAGCAACCCCCTGTACAGGCTAAAGCTTCAATATAATGAACCTCTGTTAAAGTCCCATCTTCTACCCTTTCAAGAATTTCAATTACATTCTCCATACCATCTACAGCAATATGATTTTTTAGTCGGGTATCCTTAAGGCCTCCTGTCCGTCTCGCCCATTTTAAGCCTTCTAAACTAGCTTGACGTTCTATATGGGTTGTCCTTTCTTTTCCTAAATAGCTAAGGATTTTTTTATAAATCTCTTGCATACCTATAACCCCATCTACCTCTGATTTTTCAATTCCCTTTGGACGACGAATTTCAGTGGCTTTTGCTGGGCATGGCGAAATAAAAAAGATGCCGATCTCTTCTCTTTTTATCCCCTTTTCAAGGTAATGTTCTCGTACGAACCGGGCTGCTAGCTCCATAGGTGAAATAAGGGGTAATACCTGATGTATAAGTGATGGAAAGCGACGTTGTATTAATCGCACAATAGCAGGACAGGAGGATGAAATGACAGGAAAATTCTCTGTTTTGTCTAGAAATTCATAGGTTTTCTCCGCAATCACTTCTCCTGCGGCTCCCACTTCTAAAACATCTGTAAAGCCAATTGCATAAAGAGCTCCAATAATCTGCTCAATACTTTTTACCTTGGGAAATTGAGCATAAAAAGAAGGTGCAGGTAAAGCAATACGGTGCTTAAATTGGTAGATTATCCTCCAGTCATCCGTTATCGCCCTTTTAGCACCATTACGACAAATTCGAATACAGTTTCCACAATCAATACAACGTTCCTCAATAATTTGAGCCTTAGTACCTCTTACTCTAATAGCCTCTGTTGGGCAGCGTTTAATACAGTCCGTACACCCAATACATCTTTCTTTCTCTAGTCTAACAGAATGACTATGCATTTATGTCCCTCCCTCTTAAAGCCGACTTATTACGGTTTATCTAATGTAGAAATACGCTCAGTTCTACTGTGGTCCCCACACCTACCTCTGATGTAATCTTCAGGTCATCACTATACTTCTTCATATTAGGCAGTCCCATTCCTGCTCCAAATCCCAATTCTCTTATTTCATGAGAAGCTGTGGAATAGCCCTCTTGCATAGCCAGATCAATGTTAGGAATACCTGGCCCACGATCCTTCAACCTTATAAACACTTTTTCGGAAGTAATCTCAACGTCAATGACTCCTCCCTCCGCGTGAATGACCATATTCATTTCTGCCTCATACATAGAAATAGCTATTTTTCTTATAATAGAAGCTTCCACACCTATTTGCTTAAGTGTACGTTTCACGGCTCCGGAAGCCTCACCTGCTACTAAGAAATTAGTCCCATCTACTTCATAATGTAGCTCCATCTCCTCCCCCTCTTTCCTCCATTAATCCTGCTGAATAAAGTTTACCACATGCTATATAAAGTGGCTCTTCTGTAGACAAGATAATCATTCCCTTGTGGTTAGCCATCTCAATCATTTCTTTAGTGGGTTCCTTACCCCTTACAAAAATAATGGCACAAATGTCTAGCATTTCTGCTGTACGAATCACTTGAGGATTGACAAGTCCTGTTAACAAAAGAACCTTCTCTTTGGCAAAAGCTAAAACATCACTCATGAGATCACAGCCACAGGCGGCATAGACTTCATCTTCTAGCCCTTTTTCACCTGTCCATACCTTCGCTTTTAAAATTTCTTTTACCTTTATAATCTTCATTTTCCTACCTCCTTTTCCTTATAGTAGCCTATACCTGGTAAAATAACTTCTAATATTCCTTTCTCTAAATCCCTTACTAGACAAATTTCTTTTTTATCTTCAAAGAGAGCTTTCGCTTTGGGAAGTCCAATTCCTAAATGAAAAACATCTTCTCTTTGTCCCATAATAAGAAGTCTTGAATAAAGCCATGGATTAACCCGAATGCGTCCTTCCTTAATTTCTGTATGGGTATAACTCGTAGGGTTTGTAACGGTTAGGTTTTCCTCTTCAATAATGACTTCAATGTAACGTGTATTATTCCAATAATCTCTGTGGATAATGGCATTCGTCACCACCTCCAAAAGGCCTTGAATAGGATAGAGGGGGGGCAAAATAGTCTTCATACGCCCTTCAAAGGTTTTTAACATGGTTGTAATGTTACCCGTTATGACTTCTACATGACCTTTGTAATTGATCTCCAGGACAGCTTGGACAATAAAATGTTGTGGGTTTTTCCCAAAAAGTAATAAGCCTCCATAGGTGGGGTAATACCTTTCCTTTTCAGGTTCTACAGCAATAATTCCTAAAGTACTTAAAATGACTTGTTCTTGTTGGGCACAATCAGAAAATTGTCCCAAAACCTTTTGGATAAGGTCCTGGTCTAAGGCTTCTAATGTGGCTTGCCTACAAGGGACATTTTCAAAACTCAACATCCCATATTGTTGTAACATACTGGCAATCTCATGACGAGTTGCCTTATCGGTGGTGGAACCTCTACGCACATAGAAAGCTCCTGTCTGTAGCATTTGATGAGGCACTTGTAGACTTTTATAAATGGTTAATACACCTACTTGTTTGCCTTCTATCTCTTCTAATTCAAATTTAATAGGAACAGGTGGAACACTGCGATTCACAATAATTTGCTGAATCCTTTCCTCAATATTAGCTGGTAAATCTTCTAGTCCTATAATGGCCTTGGTCTTATCCTCAATTCCAAATAAAATATAACCTCTTCCATCTGGGGTATTGGCAATAGCTATAACATCCTTAACTAATTCCTTTTTTTCAGATTCTAACTCTAAACTAAGCTTTAATTTAAAATCTAGCTTAAAGCCCTCTTCTTGTTGAAGTAATTGTTTGATTTTCTGTACATTCAATGAAAGGCTCCCTTCCCTGTGTGTCGTCAAAATAATTATAATATTATAATATATTTTAACATGGAAGACTTATCCATGACAAGTAGTCACTTCCATCCTCCCGTCAAAGAAACCCTCTCTTATTTAGAAGTTTGGGGATCTATTCCTATCTCTCTCTTCTACCACATATACTATACTAGTTCATTCTTAAGGAGTATCCCTCTTATGCCAAAAAAAGAAATAGGCCAACAAGCCTTTATACGTTTTTTCCATGCCTTTCCCTCATCTGATTCTTTTTCCCTTTGGTTAGATGAAAAACCTCTAGCTACAGACTTACTGTATGAAGATTTTACAAAATACTTCTCCCTTAGCCCAGGTAGCCATACGCTTGAACTTCGCGAAACAACCACTCAGGCATTACTGGCTACCAAAAAACTCAGTCTCTTCAATCAAAAGCTTTACACCCTCCTATTAGGTGCGGCTTCTTGGAAGCTTCCTGTACCTGTATGTTACTTTTTGGAAGATATAAGGCGTCCTATTCCTGATGGCCATCTTCTTTTACGCCTTGGCCATTTTTCACCTAGCCTCCATGTCATAGAAGTAAGCCTCCAAGAAGAAAAAACCCTTTTTCATCACGTAAACTATGGTGAACTCACCTCTTATATTGCTTTTCCTCCTGGTGAGTATGCTCTTTCTTTAAAAAATGCCCTAACTCATGAAATCGTCTTTGAAAAAAAGCACCTTAAACTTAAGCCCTACCGTTCTTACTCCCTATATGCCCTTGGAAATGGCTCCCTAGCTTACCCACATTTCACCCTCTTACCCCTAGATGGCCCTTCTTATCTCTAAGCTTTCCCCTTAGTCCCTTCCTTTTATGGCGCTTTGTTGTTTCCCTTCTTTACTTCATCATAGCTTGTGAAAGTTTCATTTCATAAATGTCCTTAATATACAAAAAGAGTTTCCTATAAGAATAACCCCTTTGGGGGACTCTCTTAAAAAGAAACTCTTTTTTATCTCCATTATTGGAAAGACTTAAAAATTCCTCTAATAGGAACTAAGTCCATTTAGACCTTTTTCTTTTGCTTTTTCTTGGTGGACTTTGCCAAAGACTCTTTTCTTTGAATCTGCTTAGGCTTGGTGGTCTTTTTTAAAGCTTGCTTTTTCTGATTTTTAGAAGGCTTATGCTCTAACCCATCTCCCTGATTCTTCTTAGAAAGATTCTTTGGCTTGGTGCCTACTTTTTCCTTTTTCTTCACGGAATATCCAAAGGTTCCTAATTCCTTCCCTAATCCTAAATACGTGCCATGGGAATAAGCAATTAAGCCTGTTTGATTGAGTTGAAACTTGCCTTTTTCATCCATATAGCTTTCATCAATGTATACGTTGAGAACATCAGCAATAAACATATCATGAGAACCTAAAGGCATTATTTGTCTCACCTTACACTCAATATTAACAGGACTTTCCAAAATCATAGGACAGCCTGATTCATTTTCATAATCTGCAGTCAGCTTCATTTCTGCAAACTTATCATGCTCACGTCCACTTCTTACCCCACAATAATCCGTAGCTCTTAAAAGTTTTTCAGTAGTTAGGTTAATTACAAAATAACCACTTTCTTTAATTAAATCATAGGAAAAGCGAGAAGGCCGAATCGATACATAGGTCATAGGTGGATTGGTACAAATCGTTCCTGTCCAACCAATGGTAATAATATTAGGCTGCTCCACCGTTCCACAGCTCACCATCACCGCTGGAAGGGGATATACCATATTTCCAGCTTTCCAACGTGTTTTTTTAATTTTATTTTCACTCATTACTTCATAAAAGGTCCTTTCAAATACATTAGTTAATATTACTAACTATACCAGTAATGGTAACTGAATTCAAGGATATTAGCTATCAGTAAATAACGTAGTGATATACTCTACTACTCATCCGCAGTCCATAAACTATTAGGTATTTTTCTTTTGCTCAACGATAAGGCATGCTTGGGACAATGGTGAATACATCTATAACATTTTTCACATTTTGTTTTGTTAAACATAGGGTATCCTACCCTATCCATCTCCATGGCTTGCGCCGGACAATCTATGATACATTGGGTACACTTTACACATCTATGCTTATGAATATAAATTGGAAGTGTTAGGAGCTGCCCCATTAGTTTGTTAGGATAATTCATAATGCTATATAGTTTAAACCGTGGTATTCTCATAATGACACTTTTTTTAGCTAAATCACTAACAAATAGATCACATTCATTTGCTATTCTATTCCTTATATTTCTTTCATAAGTTGAGAAAAATCTTACTTGTGGCACTAACAAAATGCCATCTATAGCCTTACATCTATAGCTTGCACTCCTAATAGGAATGAAATTTTTTTCTTTACACCTTTTACAAAAAATACGCAGCGTATTAGCTGAACATAAACCACATGTTGTATATACAAATGTGGGTATAGAGCACTTTAGCCTTTCCGTTCTTTCTAAAAAATTCATTATGCGTTTGGTTGGATGTGTATGAATGGTTGGGAAACCCATTATTACCCCATCATATTTCTCATACTCTAATAGCTTTGGTAAATTCTCAACAGAATAGATTTCAACCTCATTATTTTCTTCTAAATGCTTTCTCATCCATTCAGCAACCTGCTTTGTATTCCCTACCCCTGAATGATAAATGATTAAGAGTTTCACTCTATCCATCCCCTTTCTTTATCCTGCTATACTTTAATTCATATCCTCTAGTGTCACAATCTCTTTTAATAGGTTCTAAGCTCTTGTTCTGCAAATAAGCTAGAGACAGCTTCCTCATACTCTTTTAGATGTTGTGCCTTTTTTATTTTTTTCCCATATTTATCGAAGGTATCAAAAAGAGGTAACATATAGAACCAAAGCTCCTTCATACGGAAAAGTACATTACGTTCACCAAAAAGTACCTCTTGATAAGCTTC
>JAEYNQ010000271.1 GCA_023412455.1 Bacillota bacterium | reverse complement strand
GGTACTAAGTACTAACGGTTCGAGGGTTTGACCTAATAATATAGAAGATCTTAGCAAAGTAGGAGCTTAGATATTCTTAATGCCTATGGCAATAACGGTTAAAACAAAAAACATCGTAGTATTTGTTTTTGAGAGTATAAGAGATGAAAAGGCTTTATATAAGAGGTAGTGAGACTACTTTTTATATAAAGCCTTTTTTGTTGTTAAGCTATTGCTGTAATGAGTAAGGGGACTTTGCTAGAGAATACTCTACTCATGAAAGAGTTGCTCTTGTTATTACCACTATGTTATACAGTGAAAATTGTACCATTTACGCGAATGGTCGGATGTTTTCTGGATTGAAAACTAGAAGACGTCTGATTACTTTAGTACATTTTATTCTGATTTATTTTATAATTCTACATAAAATATGTAAAAAAATATAAAAATAAATAAAAATATATTGAAAATGACAATAATATAGTTTATTATCAATAATATACAAGAAAAAAGCAACACGTAGGACGTCATACTAATTTTACATTAAAGGTAACACCAATTTATAAAGCAAAGGGGGTGATAATAAGCATGCAACAGGTTCAGACCAATAAAAAAGAGCTAACGACTACAATAACTCAAAATATTAGGCAGATGATTATTGCTCAAAATATGAAACCGGGTGATCGTTTGCCTAGTGAGGCAGAACTAGTAAGTCTATTTAATGTAAGTCGTTCCACAATCAGAGAGTGTATGAAGTTATTAAATGCACAAAACATTGTAGAAATACATAGGGGGAAGGGGACCTTTGTAAGCTCTAGGACAGGCATTGGAAAGGACCCATTAGGACTCAACTTCATTCATTCGGGAGATATACTCGATCAATTACTTGAAGCTAGACTCCTTATTGAACCACAAATTGCTTTTATTGCAGCACAAAGAGCTACTGAGAAAAATATCCATGATTTAAGAGAAATTGTCACAAGAATGCAGCAAGTAAAGAGACCTGAAGAAGAAAACAGAAACATGGATATTGATTTTCACACATTAGTAGCGCGATGTACACAAAATGACATACTGCATAGAGTAGTACCTATAATTAACGAATCTATAAGAGAAGGTTATATAAAAACCAGCTTTGTAACAGAAAGTTTAGACAGGGCTCAAAGGAGTCACTTAAATATTTTTAATGCGATTAAAAATGGAGATGCTATGACAGCTAGATATGAAGCTGAAAAGCATATTCGTCAAACGATCGAAGATATTAAAAAACTATAGGAGGTAGCTTTATGAAAAAAATGTTTACCATGTTATTAATTGCAGGTTTAGCCCTTAGTACAGTAGGATGTGGTGGGAATAAAAGTTCAGAAGAGGCCAAGGCTCCAGCAAGCCAAAGCACTGAAAAACAAGAGGAAAAGAAAGAGGCAGAGCCTCAAGCAGTTGCAAGTACTGAAAAAGAAGGTGCAACAATAAAACATTGGTATTGGGCAGATAATAGTGACTATTCAGCTAAGATGCAAGAAATTGTACAAAAATTCAATGAAACAAATAAATCAAATATTACAGTAGTTGCAGAAGAGTATCCATGGGATGGTGGAGGATATAGTAACACCTTATTCTCAGCAGCAATGGGTGGTGGTGGACCAGATACAGCATCTTGGAAATTAACATCAACTCCACTTTTCACAGCTAATAACTTATTAGCAAATCTAGATGATTTTATTGCAAATTGGGCGGATAAGGATGATATTGATTCTAATCTATATGACATTATGAAGGGAGCTAGTGGCACAGATAGTATTTACGTTATGCCTTGGAATACACAAATTCTCTACGTATACTATAGACCTTCTATGTTTGAAGAAGTAGGCATTAAAGTACCAACTACCTATGAAGAATTTCTAACTGCTTGTGAAAAATTAACGAGAGATACAGACAATGATGGAAAAATTGATGTTTATGGCTTTGGTATGCGAGGGGCCAAAGGAGGTCAAGAACCTTGGGGAAGCTTTATCCATGCAAGAGGTGGAGACTTCAGTAATTTAAAAACGCCAGAGGCAATAGCGGGAATGCAAGACTTTATCAATCTTTATAAAAAAGGCTATGTACCTCCAACAGCACCAACAGATGGTTTTAATGAAATTATTGCAAACTTCAAATCTGGTCGTACAGCTATGACCATTCACCACACAGGCTCTTCCGCAGATATGGTAGCTACATTTGGCGATGATGTATCAGCCTTTCCATTCCCAGCAGGTGTTGGTCAATGGACTTCAATGGGAGATACAGAAAATGTTATCTTTGAATCTTGTAAAGATAAAGAAGCAGCCTTTGAATGGGTTTCTTATTTAGCAACTGGAGAAGGACAAAAAATGTGGTGTGAAACAACAGGAAATGTTCCTGTTAGTAAAAAAGTTCAAGCTTTAGATTTTTATCAAAATAACAAGTTTATGAAAGCATCTATTGAAGGAACATCTTATGCAGGTATTTTACCTATTTTAGATACAACAACAGAATGGATTAGTGTAACATGGCCTAATACGGTTGGATTTGCTCTTTCTGGACAAGCAACTGCAGAAGAGGTAATGGAAATATTGCATAATGAACTCTATAAATAAAATCTGTAGTTAATAGACAGCAAGGAGGCGGATAGTTTGCAAAGTAAAAAAGCTGGTATATGGCCATATTTGCTAATAGCGCCGGCATTGATTATTGTAATTGCAGTTATATTTATCCCCGTAATCAATGCAGTACTTATGAGCTTTCAAAGTTATGATTTAAGACGTCCAAATAATATTAGGTTTATAGGCTTTGCTAACTATATAAAGGTTTTTAATGACCTATTATTTTGGAAAGCACTAGGAAAAACCTTTATATGGGTTGGCTTTGGTGTAGGCTTTCAGTTTATATTTGGATTTATATTGGCATTGGTGCTCAATAAAAATTTTAGAGGTCGAGGAATGGTACGTGCCGTAAGCCTAATTCCTTGGGTAACACCTGGAGTACTTATTGGTTTAATGTGGCGATGGATTTTTGATGGCAACTATGGCGTATTTAATGACCTTTTAATGAAGCTTGGGCTTATCAGTAATAATATACCTTTTTTATCTCATACAGCTACAGCCTTTCCGGCAGTTATTACTACAATCATATGGCAAGGAATCCCCTTCTTTGCCATTATGATTTTAGCTGGACTTCAAGGCATACCTGCAGATATGTATGAGGCAGCAGATATTGATGGTGCCAATAAAGCACAAAAGTTATTTAGGATCACTATTCCATCACTAAAAAATACTTTATTTATTACAATTTTATTACGTATTATTTGGGTGGCAAATTCAGTAGATGTTATCTTTAATATGACAGAAGGGGGTCCATCTTATTCAACACAAACCCTTAGCGTCTATATATTTAATAAGGGAATGGTTATGGACCTAGGTTATGCATCAGCTATGTCACTTGTTCTAACAATTCTATTATCAGCAGTAGCTATACCCTATCTGGTTAATAAGTTTAGAACGGAGGAGGAATAAGATGAGAAAAAAGGGTCAATCTATAGGACGAAGCTTCGGATTTTATTTACTACTCCTATCATTACTTATCTTTTTACTTTTTCCCTTCTATTGGACCTTTATCACTTCCATTAAGCCAGATTCGGAACTCTATGGCAGTATAGTCACTTATTGGCCTAATAGCCCAACTTTTGAAGCCTATATCAAATTATTCATAGATTTTAATTTCCTACATGCTATGAAAAATAGTCTTATTGTTACCATTTCTACAACAATACTCACCATTACGGTTTCCGTATTGGCTGCCTATGCATTTTCCCGTTATCGTTTTAAAGGAAGAAAATTCTTTATGATTATGTTTTTAACCAATAACATGTTTCCAACAGTACTATTATTAATTCCTCTTTACGCCATAATGAGGAAGTTAAATATTTTGTATACCCCAAGTTCATTAGTGCTTTCATATGCTACTTTTACGATTCCATTTTCTGTATGGTTATTGAACGGCTATATGAATGACTTGCCAGGAACATTAGAGGAAGCGGCTTTAGTAGATGGTGCTAATCGTTTAACTGCATTTATGAAAATCATTCTACCAATGCTTACTCCCTGTATTATAGCAACAGGAGTATATATATTCATGAATGCATGGAATGAGTACACATTTGCCGTTATGTTTACAAATGAAGCAAGTAGAACCATTCCAGTTGCACTTAAAAGTTTAATTGGTCAATTAGGTGTTCAATGGGGCCTCTTAACGGCAGGTGGTATCATTACCATTATTCCAGTATGTGTTATGTTCTTCTTTGCACAAAAAAGGCTTGTTGAAGGACTTACAGCTGGAGCAGTAAAAGGTTGATACTAAAAACAAAGGAGAATAGAAAATGAATCTTACACACAAAGCACAGGAAATTAGAAGGGATATTATAAAAATGCTTTATACATCACAGTCAGGACATCCAGGAGGCTCACTTTCATGTGTTGAGATGCTTATGGCACTTTATTATAGGGTAGCAAATGTAGATCCTAAAAATCCAAAAGCTGAAGATAGAGATCGTATCGTACTAAGTAAAGGGCATGCTTGTCCAGCATTGTATGCGGTACTTGCAGACAAAGGGTATTTCCCAAAAGAAGATCTTTGGAGCTTAAGACAAATGAATAGCCATCTTCAAGGGCATCCAGACATGACTAAAACACCAGGTGTTGATGCAAACACAGGTTCTTTAGGACAAGGTATCTCCATAGCTGTGGGGATGGCCATGGCTGCAAAGCATAAGGGTGCTAACTATAAAGTCTATACTTTAATTGGAGATGGAGAAGTCCAAGAAGGATTAGTATGGGAAGCTGCTATGGCAGCGGCTCACTATAAGCTTGATAATCTTGTAGTGATGCTAGACTACAATGGTCTTCAGATAGATGGTTCAAATGATGAAGTAATGGGTATTGGCAATATTTCGAAAAAGTTCGAAGCCTTTGGGTTTGAATGTTTTAAAGTAGATGGTCATGATATAGATGTTATGGAAGTAGTATTAAATGCACCAGTTAGTGGCAAACCCAAGTTTATATGTTGTGAAACACATAAGGGCCATGGTGTGTCTTTTATGTCAGATCAAGCAGGGTGGCATGGAAAAGCACCAAACAAAGAGGAGTATGAATTAGCGATGAAAGAATTGGGAGGCATGAACTAATGGGAAAATCACTAAGAGTCGCATATGGAGAAGCTTTACGAGAATTAGGAAATGCTAACGATAAAGTTGTTGTAATGGATGCAGACCTTGCACATGCCACAATGACAGCAACCTTTGCAGAAGCACATCCAGACCGTTTCTTTAACTTCGGTATAGCAGAAGCAAATATGGTGTGTGCAGCAGCAGGTTTTGCACACACAGGATATATACCTTTTGTAAGTACCTTCGCATTATTTGGTGCAGGAAGAGCTTTCGAACAAATTCGTAACTCTATCGCGTATGTCAATGCCAATGTAAAATTTGGTTTATCTCACTCAGGGCTTTGTGTAGGAGAAGATGGTGGTAGTCATCAATCTATAGAAGATATTGCACTTATGAGAGAACTTCCTGGTATGACAATTTTAGTACCTTGTGATCCCATTGAAACAAAAAAAGCTGTGATGGCAGCAGCTGAAATAAATGGGCCAGTATATATCCGTGTAGCAAGACCAGTGGTAGAGGATATTACAACAGATGATACACCATTTATCCCAGGTAAAGCAAATACCTTAAGAGATGGAAGGGATGTATGTATTATGGCAACAGGTCTTATGGTGCCAGAAGCTTTAAAAGCAGCTGATTTACTTGGTGAAGAAGGTATTTCAGCAGCAGTAGTCAATGTACATACAATAAAGCCACTTGATACAGAGTGTATCTTAGAAATGGCTAAAAAATGTAAGGCCATTGTAACGGCAGAAGAACACTCCATTATCGGAGGTCTTGGTACAGCCGTTGCGGAAGTTGTAGCAGAACAATGTCCTGTAAAATTCTCAAGAGTAGGAATCATGGATACCTTTGGAAGATCAGGTAAACCTGATGAATTATTCAAGGCTTATGGGCTTACAGCTGAAAATATTGTTGCACGTTGCAAAGCATTACTCTAATTAAATAAATGGGAGGTGTCTTATGAAAATCGAAAGTTATAGATTTACTGGTGAAGGTATGGCAAGGGTTTATGAAAATGAAAAATGGATGGTAGGTATTAAAAATTGGAAGCCTGCTAACGATATGACAGGGATTAATTGCTTAGAACGTCATAATTTGACAGATGAACTTTTTGTACTCATCTCAGGAAGCTGTACTTTGCTTTTTGCTAACGAAGAAGAAGAGGGTTTGAA
>JAEYNQ010000141.1 GCA_023412455.1 Bacillota bacterium | reverse complement strand
TAACCATAGGCTTCTCTTTCCGCTTCATTTGGACTTCTTTTCCCACTATAGTATCTTGCACCTACCAAAAATTCTGTTGGGCTATACTTAGAAAGATCATGACATAAGCCTTGCCACAAAATTCCCGTTTTATAACAATGCACAATCACCTTTCGGCGATGTGCACTAATGGTTCTAAAATGATTCCATGCTTTAAACATCCTTGTTCTCCTCGTATAATAAGTTTTGTAATCAGTTATTAATGAATTTCCAGTACCAAAGCTGACTACTAAAAAGGTTAATCTACTGGAAAATATATTTAACAAAGAACTAGTCTAGGAGTACCCCTATGTGCTAAAATATTCTGTGAAAGAATTAGTATAGGGATATTCAGACTCTCCTTGTTGATCACTTTTGTGATACTTCTTTAAAAGAGTGTTTCCTTATTCATAATGTTAGGTTCTAACCCAGTCGTTGTTGAGGTTATTATTGTGGCTAGCGTAGCACTAGCACCATCACATAGTAACTTACTTCTTATTAGTGCGAGGGTGTTCATGCATTATGAACTAGGGATAATCCTACGCTAGTTCTTTTTTTATACCCTAAAACGAAAGGTGGTGATACCTATGAATAATACTTTAACAACTACTTTATTCGTTGGTATTGATGTTAGTTCTAGAACTAACTATGCATTTGCTATGGACTTTTTCGGCAATAAACTCCTCTCTATCGAAGTTCAAAACAACTTACCTGGTGCAGAAAAACTTCTTCATCAACTACTTGAGGTTCTTTCCAAAAACAACCTCTCTCACCTTACTATCGCTATGGAATCTACATCTTTTTATAGCTGGCATATTGCTAATTTCTTGGTTTCTTCTGAAGCTCTCGTTTGGTTCAAACCTAAAGTTTATTGCCTCAACCCTAGAATTATTAACGCTTACAAAAAGTCCTTTGTTGATATGGATAAAACTGACCCTTTAGATGCTTTAGCTATTGCTGATTTTGCCCGTGTAGGTAAAATCACTACGGCTCCTTGGCGTGGTAATCAGTATATCGCCTTACAAAGATTAACCCGTTGTAGACTGCATCTTATTGAAAATATTTCTAGAGAAAAGTCATACATACTTTCAAATATATTTCTTAAGTTTAGTGAGCTTGCTGTAGCTGATAAGAACAGCACACCTTTTTCTGATATCTTTGGTGCCTCTTCTCTTGCCACCCTTACTGATTTCTTATCTTCTGAGGATATCGCAAGTACTCCTATAGAACAACTTGTTGACTTTCTTATAGATAAAGGGAAAAACAGATTTGCTAATCCAGAGGCTACTGCTAAGCTCCTTCAAAAAGCGGCTAGAGATTCTTATCGCCTTGATAAAGCTCTCGCTGATCCTCTTAATGCAACTATTGCAGCTTCTCTTAATTGCATAAAAGCCTTACAAAAAGAGGTTAAAGCCCTAGATAAGGCTATTGAAAAAGCTGTCAAAGGCCTTTGTACACATGAATTTGATTGTGCTCAATCTATTCCTGGTATAGGCTTTGTATTTGCAGCTGGCATTATTGCTGAAATAGCTGATGTATCTAAGTTTAATAATCAAGCTGCATTAGCCAAATATGCTGGATTAACATGGCGTAAGAAGCAATCTGGTGGATTTACTGCTTGTGAGACCTTTTTAACTAAAACAGGCAACAAGTACCTTAGATATTATCTTCTAGAGGCTGCTAATAGCGTTAAGAATAACAATGATGAATACCGTGAGTTTTACCATAAAAAGTATAATGAAGCTTTGCTTCATAAACACAAAAGGGCACTTGCACTAACAGCTCGAAAACTTGTAAGATTGATTTTTGCTTTGCTACGCAATAATCAACTTTATACCTCCAATAATGGAGTTGATAAAGTCTCTAATCGAATAAAAGAAGCATAAAATCCGCTTATAATTTCCAGTAAAAAACTGGTAATTATTTGAGATTTGTTAAGTGCGCCCATTTTTCGAGACAACTGTATGAATAATTTCCAATTTTGTTTAAAATTCATCTTGACATTCTACCAGTCGTCTTTATTAATCATCCACTTTCTATTATTACCTCCATTTTACAAAATAATATGTCTTATTTCAATCTAAGTCTTTATTTGGTATTATAGTTATCCTTTGTTCTTTCTATTAAAATTCAATTTCCACTTACCTACTTAAAGCTTAATATTTCCCAATGGTCAAATTCCTTAAAGTATAGAATATCTACTTGAGCTTTATATATACCATTTTCTTTTCCTACAAACGCTAAAGCATTCAAATCTATAGTTTCTGCCCATAACCTCTTGACCTTCAATATACTCTCTTTATATTTAACGCTAACCTAATTTTACTATAATGTCGATATACCGACGTACCGATATATATTTGAATATTTAAAATATTTATCCTAATAGGAGGTTATTATTATGAGTATTTCTACCTATGCTTCATCTCCTACACCTTCGCTTCTACATCAAACAAACCTTGACACTAGAGAAAGTCATTTATCCACTAGTGCTTTTCATAAAGCCATTAAAGGCTATAAGGATGAATACTATACAGGTTTAACAGATGAAGAGCGAGAGGAGATTATAAAACAACAAAAGGCTTATCTTGAAGATCATCCTCTTAAAACACCTGCTGATATTGAAAAATTCAACAATTTCACTAAGTCTCTTCTTAAAAAATATGGCTATAAAGGAGACTATAATGAATTTCTAATCACAACAGAAGTTCCTTCTGATGCAAGTAAGCTTTCTGATATCCAGTTTGCGTATGAACAAACAATAAGTTCTGCTACTGCTTCCAAAGAACGTCTCAATGAAGGAATCCCAAGCCTAGATGGTCTTAATCCTTCTACTTCTGACGATGCCACAGAAGACACCCAGTCTACACTGATCACTAATCCAGATGGTTCTCAAACCCTTGTTCTTTTAAAGGATGATATCATCTTTGCCAAATTTAATTTAGGTAAAGTACCTGTTCCTTCAGAAGACATGCCTATGGAAGAGCAAAGTAAAGATACACTTTCTTTTTTGGCAGATTCATTGACAACTTCTTCAAATGAATAAACCTTTATGAATTTAGGCAACATAAAACTCTCACCTGCCTTAATAGCTTGATGAAAGACTATTAGGAGATGAGAGTTTTATATTTGTTATTTCTCGCCAGATTGTTTTGCCATTTTAGCTTTATAACGTTCTAAGCCTGTTTGTGGACGTTTCTTTTTCTCTTCCTTACTAAATGCTTCTGCTGCCTCAGGCGTAAAACTTGCAAACCCTTTTTCCTTTGCCATATATCTGCCTCCATTTATAATGAATT
>JAEYNQ010000079.1 GCA_023412455.1 Bacillota bacterium | reverse complement strand
GCTGGCTCTTTAAAGCTAGCAAGTGCTGGAACAATTTGTCGGTAAAGATTACTTGCTTCTCCCATTTCAATAGCATCCTTAGCTTCTGCTGTGAATTGTAAGAAATGAGCTTGTTTCACACCAATATAAGCAATGAATAAACCAATTCCTGCAGAAATAGCATATTGAAGTGAAGCTGGAATAGCTTTAATAATCATCTTTCTAATTTTAGTTACTGTAATAACAATATTAATAATACCACAAATAAATACCATAGCTAAAGCTTGTTGCCATGTAAAACCAAGTCCAAAGACTACCGTAAAGGTAAATAAAGCATTAAGCCCCATACCTGGTGCTTGTGCAAAAGGAACATTAGCCACAAAGCCCATTACAAAAGTACCAATGGCTGCCGAGAGGATAGTTGCCATAAATACAGCCCCTTGATCCATTCCAGTAAGTGTTAAAATACTAGGATTCACAAACAATATGTAGGACATTGTAAGGAAAGTTGTTAAACCTGCTAAAAGTTCTGTCTTAACTGTGGTACCATTTTGTTTCAGTTTAAAAAATTTTTCCATATTTACACCCCTTTAACTATATAGTGCTATAGTATCAAATTTTTAAAATGGTTTCAATATTATAATGCTAAATTCCCTAACTTTTTTTTTGAATCCACTAAAATTGTTCGGCTTTATGCTTTGTATCTATTAAAAAAGGAGCTCTAAGCTCCTTCTCATCCCTTTATTTTTTATTTTGTAATCAGTTCTTTAAGCGATGTATAATGCTCACTAGCAATCTTTTTTAACATCTCTATGGTTGTACCTAATACCATACTTGCATTAAACTGTGTTTCTACTCCTGTAAAAAACATAGAGGCGATGACACACTGATCTTGAGTTAACACATATTTTAATGTAGGGTACTTTAGATTGAAGCTATTAAGTAACTCCAACACAGCTTCTTTCTTTTCTACAGGTACATCTTTAAATATTAGGCCTTGTACACCAGCATAAGGTGTATCATCTATGTTTATAACAACTTGTACACTATCACCTTCCATGGGATAAGCTGTTCTAAAAAAGATGGTGTTTTCTGCTTCATCTTCTTTAAACATGCCTACTACATTTGTTTCGATCATAAAATCTCGTAACATTCTTGCCTTTTTATGTCTTGGATATGTTGCCATTTTGTTTCCTCCACCTTTTTATTTTTGTGTTTTTTCTCTCATCTCTTTAAAGTAGGTTTTTAATAAGTGACTTGCTTTCTCTTCACTTACTCCTTCTACTATCTCACATTGATGATTGAGCTCATCCAGCTGCAAAATATTAAGAACGGAACCTCCAAAGCCTGCTTTAGGACTTTTGGCTCCAAATACTACCTTCGGGATACGTGCTTGCACTATAGCACCTGCACACATAGGACAAGGTTCTAATGTCACATAAATGGTACACTCTTCTAATCGCCAATCCCCTATTGCTTGACAGGCCTCATGAATAGCAAAAATCTCTGCGTGGGCTAATGCATTTTTATCTGTATTTCTTCGATTATACCCCCTGCCAACAATGTTCCCTTCATAGACTATAACTGCCCCAATGGGTGTTTCATCTAACGCATAGGCTTTTTCTGCCTCTCGAAGTGCCTCCTCCATAAATAGCTCGTTCTCATTCATTTAGTCACCTTCACTTGTTGATTTTTAACACGTTATAAGTAGTATAGCATACCCCTTTAAGAAACCCTATAGTCTTTTTGATTTTTATCACTCAATATAGTTAAAGTATATTTTTTACAATTTTGCACATTCTACTTGTAATTATTATCATCTTTACTTTTCTTACATTAACGTATGGTGGTGCAATATGAAACTAACCCATGACCTACAAGATAACTTACTTAAGCTTAAAACCAGTCTCCATATAGGCGAAAGCTTTGATATTTTAGAGCGCATTATAACCGTTCACCATACTACCTTTTACCTCTACTATTTAGATGGTTTCGTAAAAGATAGTGTTCTTGAATATGTACGCCGAGATATGTACAACCTCAAGGAAGAAGATTTTAAAACCATTACTTGTGCTGAAGAGCTGGCCCAAAAAGCCATTAGTTCTATAGAAGTCTCTTTTGAAAAGGATATCCAGCATCTTATTACCGCTGTCTTATCTGGCCAAACCCTTCTTCTAGCTCCTCACTTTGATCAAGCTCTGGTTCTTGACTTTCGTACTTATGTAGCACGTAGTACAGAAGAACCCGCCAAAGAAAAAGTTCTTCGTGGCTCTCATGATGGGTTTGTAGAAACCCTTGTTTCTAATACAGTTCTTATTCGCAGACGTATTAGAGATCCCCACCTCACCTTTGAGATGCACACTATCGGTGAAATATCTCGGACAGATGTGGTTATTGGCTATATGCGTAATAAAGTGGATAAAAAAACCCTTAAGCGCGTAAAAGAAGCGATTAATCACTTACAAGTGGATGCCCTCACTATGGGCGATCAAAGCCTTGTAGAAGCGGTTCATTCTAAATCCTGGTTTAATCCCTTTCCCAAGGTTCGCTATACCGAAAGACCTGATGTCACTGCTGCACATATCATGGAAGGAAAGGTTATCCTATTAGTGGATAATACCCCTACCGCCCTTATCTTACCCACTAATATCTTTGACTTTATGCAATCTGTAGATGACTACTATCTCCCTGTCTTAACAGGAAACTATCTTCGCCTGGTTCGCTACCTTGTTTTTCTTACCAACCTATTTCTCACACCTTTATTTGTTTTATTTACAGATAATAGTCAATGGTTTTCACCCCACTTTTATTTTTTGTTACCGGAGGCCACTTATACCATTCCTATATTTATTCAATTTCTTATATTAGAATTTTCCGTAGATGGCCTCAAGCTAGCCTCTCTTAATACTCCTGATGCCTTGGGAACTTCCTTATCCATTATTGGTGGACTCATATTAGGTGACTTTGCCGTAAAAACAGGTTGGTTTATCCCACATACTATTCTTTATATGGCAGTGGTAGCCCTTTCTAGCTTTACACAACCTAGTTTAGAGTTGAGCTATGCCTTTAAATTTTGTCGTCTTCTTTTACTCCTCTGTACAGGATTATGGGGGACTATTGGTTTTATTATTGCCTTTCTTATTGACCTTAGTTTTCTTGCCTTTACCAAAACCTTTACGGATGAACCTTATCTCTATCCCCTTATTCCTTTTAATGGAAATGCCCTCTATCATTTACTTTTTAGAGCTAAATTAAGTACAAAGCAAAAAGTAAAATGACCTCTTCATCAACAAAAGGCTACAGGCTCTAGTCAGCAAGTCTATTGCTTAACTAAGTCCTGTAGCCTTCTTATTCTCTATTAAACACTTCTTACTCTGGTAAATTGATCGCACCTATCCCAAATAAGGTTTTGATCTCAACTACTTTTTCATCACATTTTTTAGCTAGTTCTTGGCGTCTTTGGACAAGCTCCACTAAATCCTTGCGATTTTGTTCATAGCCTAACTCTGTTTTCATATTCTCCACTTCTTTTTCCAGGGTTCCCAATTGAGAGGTCAGTGTCTCTAGTTCCTTCACCTTATCCTGTCTTTGTCCTTGAAGTGTTTCCATATTCTTTAATTCTTCGTTAGAGACTTCCACATAGTAAGGATATTCGTTTCCTACTTTATTGGTCTTAGTCCCTTTTAAATAAACATCTACATAGTAGACACCTTCTTTGTAAAACTCAGTGGAAGACAATTTAACGATATATTTTTGACTTGAAGCCTTATAATTTCCAAAAATATTTTTCTTAGGTGTAGACGCTTCATACTCTCCTTTTCCAAGGCCTGAACCTGCTTCAATATAAAGGGCCATATAAGCATAATCCGCTAAACTTTCTAATTTATTTTCTAATTCCTTTACTTCTGTTTGGAGCTTGTCTCTTGTCTGTTGTTGTTGTTCTAGTAACTTAAGTCGATCACCCAGTTGAAGTTCTATGGCTTCTTTTTGATTGTTTAAATCCACCTCTTTGGTTTCTAAATCCTTAAGTCCTTGCCTAGCCAATTGAATCTCTGAATACTTATTACTAAATTCTACATATTCCTGAGGCCTTAATACTCCACTCCTATTAAGGAATTCGACCCACTCCTTCAGCGTATCTAAAGCAACCGGCTTTGTCTTTAGTTTAGCAAAGAAAAGCTCTCTTGCCTTCTCACTCTCACATTTACTGAAGAGTATTGCTTTTTGCTCCGTTAAGGCTTCATCTTCTAAAACCAGTACCTCATATAAATCAAATTTAAACTTATTAAGTGGGATTTGGTGTGGATAGCTACTCAAAAGCCTGCCTAAAGTCTCTACTAGCGTCTTATCTACTGTTGGTTCTGCACCAAAATAATAATAAAGGGCTTCATCTAATGCTTCTGGAGCCATTCTCTGCAAGTAGGTTTTACACCCTTGATGGCTTATGTCTTGCATGAAAAGAGTCATAAAGGCTTTTTGATTTTTTAATAACAGCTGCCGTTTATTATAGCCCTCAATTATGTCATATTGCCTTTCTGGAATAAAATCCCCAAAGTTTTCATCTAAAAAGTCTAAGCTTTCTTGACTCCCTTCTTGTAAAAGATAGCTCACCCCTTGTTTATAATACCAGTCATCTTGTCGCTTGGTATTTTTAATGTCCTTTTTTAGCAATCCAATAATAGAGGGGGTATCTCCTTTCGCCTTATAAGTCATAAAGGAAAATACGTGTAAATTAGCACCTATTACGCCTAATACAATAGCTACTGCTAAACCTATTATAAAAACCCATTTATACTGAATAAGCTCCTGTTTTAATTTTTCCATACATAGCTCCTTTATTATCTTCTTCAGTTTATCACTTACATTTTATTATACTACAGGAACAGCTTATGTTTCAAACAATCCCTTATAAAATGTAATAATCATACAACAACTGCTGTCACTTTATTGCATTAAATGTGTCGTTTCAGTTATCTCAATCCACGTTTGTGGCATACTACCATTCTATTCATAAAAGCTAAGGTATAGAAAAGGAAGGAGACCCCCTCTCTTCTTCATCCTATGTGGTGGCATCTTAGAGATTATTTTTAAACTTTAAGGCCCACTACCTTGTAAATAGAAAAGAAAAATATTATTCTTATTGTGTTCTGTTTTTTAATATCCTTTCCCTAATATAGGATTGCATAAGATTAAGCTTTTGTCTTGACTTATAGCAATCCTTTTTTTCACTCAGTAAGTATCGTTATGCATAAATATGCATGGATTGTATTGTTTTTTCTTATATTATACGCTATACTAGTTTACATAATCTATAGTTTTCACAGAAAGGTAATTGACATGCATCCGATTAAAACAAACAAATACTCACTACATGCCATATTAAAATTTATTATCCCTTCACTAATTGGTGTATTTTTATTCATAAGTCCTCTCTCTATTAATGGTGAGATTACTATTCCTATAGCTATTATTTCAAGTAGCTTACAAAATTCATTAGCCCCCATTATGCCCTATATCCTTGCTTTATTGGTTACCATCTCCTTATTTGGCGCCATTATATTCAAGGTTTTTAAGCCTCAATCTCTTATAAAGTCTCCTTTTTTAAATACGCTATTTAATGTGAAACCTATTTGGTTCATTATGCGTATTATCGCTTTTATTTTTGTAGGCCTCTTATTGTGTACTAAGTTTATGGATCTATCTACCGTTCCTCTATTGGCACAAATCGCTCCAGCAATAGCCTCTATGGACACAGGTGGTGTGGTCTTTTATGATTTACTACCTATTCTATTCTCTATCTTCTTATTTGCAGGCCTATTCCTTCCCTTACTTCTTAACTTTGGCTTGTTGGAGTTCATTGGGAACCTACTTATAAAGCTTATGCGCCCCATCTTTAATTTACCTGGTCGCTCAGCTATTGATTGTATGGCTTCTTGGTTAGGAGATGGAAGTATTGGTGTTCTTTTAACTAGCAAGCAATATGAAGAGGGTTTTTATACAGAAAGGGAAGCAGCTGTTATTGGGACAACCTTTTCCTTAGTCTCCATTACTTTTAGTTTAGTTGTTATCGATACAGTTGGTTTAAGTTCTATGTTTTTACCCTTTTATTTGACCGTTACACTAGCTAGTCTTGTGGCCGCTATTATTATGCCGAAGCTTCCTCCTCTTTCACGAAAAAAAGATGTGCTTATTGATGGGAGTGTTCCTAGTAGTCAAGCAGAAACAACCGTACTTTCTCACCAGTTTAAAAAGGGCTTAGATGAGGCACTGATAAAGGCTGAACAACAAAGTTTATTTCAAGATATAATTATTGATGGCTTTAAAAACGTTTTAGATATGTGGTTAGCTGTTATCCCTATTGTAATGGCTATTGGCACCTTCGCTTTACTTGTTGTTCATTTCACACCCGTCTTTAAAATACTGGGGCTACCTTTTCTGCCTCTCTTAGCTCTCTTAGGTATTCCAGAGGCTGTTGCAGCTTCTCAAACTTTAGTAGCTGGTTTTGCTGATATGCTATTACCCTCTATTATGGCTACTTCTATCCAAAGTGATTTAACACGTTTTGTAGTAGCTAGTGTGTCTGTCACACAACTTATTTATCTTTCAGAGGTGGGTGCTCTTCTTTTAGGTTCTAAAGTACCTGTAAAACTCCATGAGCTCTTTATTATCTTTATTGAACGAACCCTTATTACCTTACCTATTGTAGCTTTCATCGCTCATCTACTTTTTTAAGTACACTTATAGGTTTAGAACTTATAAAAAGATACTATTTTCCTCTAGATACATATCTAGGAAAATAGTATCTTTTTTATTTACTTGTCACAAGCTAGAATTTTTATTAAATCCTTATCCCCATATAAATCATAAGAGTCCATTAACACCCACTTTTTTCATCTGGAAAACTTAGACTCTCTTCGTTGGTGTGAAATATACTAGAAAATCTTCACTTTAAAATCTAAATAGGGCGTTCTAAACGAACAAAAGTGTCCATAGGACATGTATTGGTTGGCGAAGTAGTGAAAGTGTAGAATACGAATGTTTCCTACAAGATAAAAAAGTTGGCATAGTTCTCTCGCACTATGCCAACTTACAAGGCTTTATTTAACTTTTAGTGATTATTTGCTACTACTGTTCCTCTTACAGCATCTACTTCTACAATAGCACCTGATTTAAGGAGTTGTGTGGCATTATGAGCCCCTACAATCACCGGAATATCTAATGCTAACCCAACAATGGCTGCATGAGAATTGGAACCACCTTGTTCAGTAATAATCCCTGCTACTCTTTTTAAAAGAGGAAGAATTTTGTTACTGGTGTAAGGAACCACTAAAATATCCCCATCATTGAACTTTTTTTCCACTTCATCTTCCTCTTCACATACACAAAGAGGTCCTGAAACAATTTTATTTGTTACACCTGTCCCTGAAAGGAGGATATTTCCTACCACTTCTACTTTTATCATATTCGTTGTACCAGAAACACCTACTGGCACACCACTTGTAATAACTACAAGATCACCACTCTCTACGAGCTGTGCGTGTTCTGCTACCTCAACAGCATGCTTGAAGATTTGATCTGTCTCATTTTCTTCATTTATAAGAAGTGGCGTCACTCCCCATACAAGGCTCATTTGTCGATAAACACTTGGACTTGTTGTACAACCAATAATAGGCGCAATGGGTCTAAATTTAGAAATCATACGGGCTGTTCTACCAGACTTAGTTACTGTAATAATAGCACGTGCCCCTAAATCATGGGCCGTTGTACAAGTGGCATAGGAAATAGCACTTGTTACATTAGCTGTCTCATAGTTGGTTCTATTTTTAAGACGTTTAATATAATCAATATCATTTTCAGTGTGAAGAGCAATTCTAGCCATTGTTTGAAGAGCTTCTACTGGATAAAGCCCTGCCGCAGTCTCCCCTGAAAGCATGATGGCACTTGTCCCATCATAAATCGCATTGGCTACATCATTCGTCTCTGCACGAGTAGGACGAGGGTTTTTGATCATAGAATCCAGCATCTGTGTAGCTGTAATAACTTGCTTACCTACACTATATACCTTTTTAATAATCATCTTTTGAAGAGCGGGTACCTCTTCAGCTGGTATTTCAACACCCATATCGCCACGTGCTACCATGATTCCATCTGCTACACGTATGATTTCATCAATATTGTCTACACCTTCTCTATTTTCAATTTTAGCAATGATTTTAAGGGTATGACAATTGTATTGTTCTAAAATAGTACGAATGTCTAATACATCTTGAGCACATCTTACAAAAGAAGCTGCAATAAAATCATACCCTGTTTTAATTCCAAAGATAATATCTGATTTATCTTTTTCGCTAAGATAAGGCATCGATAAACGTGTATTAGGTAAGTTCACTCCCTTATTATTAGAAAGTGTTCCACTATTCAAAACCTTACAAACCACATCTTCACCTTTGATTTCTTCAACAGCCAATTCAATAAGTCCATCATCTAAAAGAATCACTGAATCCTCATTAATATCTTTTGCGAACTCACTATAGTTGACACTCACAATTTCCTTTGTTCCCTCTACTTGACGTGTTGTTAAAGTAAACGTATCACCTTTTTCAAGAGTAATCTTACCTTCAGCAAATTGACAGATCCTAATTTCAGGACCTTTTGTATCTAATAAAGTAGCAACTGGCAAGTTGAGCTCGTCTCTTAACTTGACAAGACGATCAAAATTTTTCTTATGACTCTCATGTGTTCCATGGGAGAAGTTAAAACGGGCTACGTTCATTCCCGAAATCATTAATTGTTTTAATACTTGATCACTGTCTGTAGATGGTCCAAGGGTACAAATTATTTTAGTTTTTCTCATGTTGTTCTCTCCAGTACGTATATGTTAGGTTGTTTCTCATTTTAGTATAAACTTTTATTACTAAATTCCTCTACAAGTATAGGCTTTTCACATTATGTAACACTTATTCATTACTAGCTAGGCCCAACGGTTAAGTTTTACCTTCTGATTCTCTATAGACCTATTATATATCAAGTTTTTATGTAAATTCAATATAAAAGCATACTTTTTTTTAGTACAGTTGAACAAATATTATAAATTACACCCTATTATTATGTGTTTTCTACAAATTTACATTATTGCTTTTCTTCTGTTGTTTTAGCTTTTTCCTTTGGCTGAAACTTAATAAGTAATGTAACCAATATAAAAATGGTGATAATTACCACAAAAATAGCTAACATTCCCTTACCCATCAATTCTAGTGAATTCATTACATTTACCATATTCATTGTTTTTCCCTCCTAAATAAATGTTGGTACAAGACTAAGAATAACGCCTCCTGCTATAACTGATGCAATCTGGCCAGATACATTGGCCCCAATCGCTTGCATCAATATAAAGTTTTGCTTATCTTCTGCTATTGCCATCTTCTGTACCACACGTGCAGACATTGGGAAAGCTGATATACCTGCTGCTCCAATCATTGGATTAACTTTCTCTTTACAGAAAAGATTAAGGAATTTTGCAAAAAGTACACCTGCCATGGTATCAAATACAAAGGCTAGTAATCCAAGTCCCATAATCATTAAGGTTTGAACGTTAACAATTTGTTCTGCTTTCATAGTGGCTGCAATAGTAATGCCCAAAAGCAATGTAATAATGTTGGCAAATTCATTTTGAGCAGTTTCAGAGAGTGATTTAAGTACACCAGACTCACGAATTAGATTTCCAAACATTAAAAACCCAACTAAGGCTACAGATGTTGGAGCGACTAAACCTGCAATAATGGTAACAATGATAGGGAAAAGAATGCGTGTTGTTTTAGAAATTTGTTTAGGATTATAAGCCATCTTAATGTTTCTTTCTTTTTTGGTGGTAACTAGCTTAATAGCCATAGGTTGTACAATAGGTACAAGGGCCATATAAGAGTATGCTACAACAGCTATCGTTCCCACATAATTACTCTTTAAGACTTGTGATACTAAGATAGAGGTTGGTCCATCTGCTGCACCTATAATCCCAATGGATGCCGCATCTGTGAAATCAAATCCTAAACAACTTGCTAATACAATGACCATAAATATACCAAACTGAGCGGCTGCTCCAAAAAGTATAAGTTTAGGATTGACTAGGAGTGGTCCAAAATCAATCATTGCACCTATTCCTATAAATAGAAGTAAAGGCATGGCCTCAGCTGCTTCTATTCCTACCTCAAATAACCATTCAATAATACCGTTTACATTTCCTATTCCAGTAAGTGTCTGATGTAACGCACCAGAAAAAGGTATATTTACCAAAATCGCTCCAAAACCTATAGGCAATAATAAAGCAGGTTCCAGATTTTTACCAATTGCTAAGTAGATGAGTACGCCTCCTATTACCCACATCAATACCTGTTGCCACGAAATGGCCATTATCCCTTCTACTAAAAACTCCATTTTTCTTCCTCCTTATTTTCTTCTGTCTTAAGCTATGAATCTTTTTTAATAGTAATATATATTATAAAACTATTCAATATAACAAATTATTTATATTCTAAATAAATTTTATATATAAACCAAATATTTTTTATTCTTATTGTTTTATATTTCATTTTCATGAGGTATGAATTCTCTTTAATGGTTTATACTAAGTGTAATCGTTGTTATATAGAAAGGAGCTCATCTATGAAAGCAAATGTTGATCAAGACACCTGTATTAGCTGTGGCCTTTGTCCTTCTCTCTGTCCTGAAATTTTTCAGTTCAATGATGATGGTAAAGCTGAAGCTATTGTCAAAGAGGTCCCTGCTGATCTCGAAGATTCTGCTCAAGAGGCAGCTGATTCTTGCCCTGTATCTGCTATTGAAGTAGATTAGGAAAAAACATACAAAGCTCATTACTCTCTTAATTTTTTAAATTAACCAAGTAGTGAGCTTTTATTTTGTTTATAGAGTATCTACTTACAACCTAGTTGCTGAAGCTTTTAAGGTATTACCTTTTTCCCAAACAAAGCGATACATATTCCTTAATAACTTCAGTAATAGACCTGACCTTATGCCTTACAGAAGCAACAAGGGTTCCCATATCATGAACGCCACCAATGAATATGGAACCAATTACTACCCCAATCAAAACAGGCCCCCAAAAAATAGTGTGGTTGCTAAAATTTATTTGGTATACCTAGTAAATTTTTATACATTTATCTTTTTTATAGAGTATATAATATCCAATTATTCACTTTTATTACCCAATACTTCTTTTCTATCTATTACAATAAATAGATTTTTTAATAGACAAAAAGGGCCTCTTAGGAAAGTCCTCATGATTCAGTACTCTCCCAAAAGGCCCACTATTCTTTTCAGACACCCTTTTCTATATAAGCCTTAAGTTCTTCAAAGGAACCCACTAAACTACCTTGACAAAGTTCCGCTTGTCCCCCTCCTTTACCACTAAATGCTTTATTAAGCGTCTTACATAAAGGACGAACATCCCTATTCTTAGCACCTAAAACATATTTCATATCTCCTTCCTTTTCACTTAATAGAAGACATATTTCTTCGGTTTCCTGACAAATGGCAAGACATACCTTACGAAGTTCATCACTGGTTAATCCCTCTTCTACCAAGCAAATAGGTCCCTTGGCTTTGCTTGCTATTTCCTTTGCTTGAATGGCTATTAACTGGCCCCAATAAGCTGCTAATTTTTGCTTGGTACTCCCTAACTCTTCTTGGAGTTTCTTTGTATAATGGGGAACAAGCTCCTCCTTGGCAGAAAGCAGACTCATTAACTCACTTACAATTTCTTGTTTTTTGCTATAATCCTTAAGGGCTCTATTTCCACATAAAATAGTAAGTCGCGTTCCTCCTCGATGACGGTCTGCAGAAATAATCTTAATAAGCCCTACTTCTCCCGTATAAGCTACATGGATGCCACAGCAAGCACATACATCATAGCCTTCTACCCTTACAAGTCGGACTTCTCCATCTAACTCCAGCTTAGAGCGATAAGGTATATTTTCTATCTCTTCTTTGGGATAAATCTCACAATGAAGGTGGATATTTTTATAGACGGCCTCATTGGCTAACTGTTCTATTTCCTGTACCTGCTCTTTTGTGAGCTCCCCATCGAAATCAGCCGTCATATAAGTCTCACTGAGATGAAACCCTACATTATTATACTGATAAAGCTTGTTAATAAGCCCTGATAGAATATGTTCTCCTGTATGTTGCTGCATATAGTCAAAGCGTCTTTTAAAATCAATTTTCCCTATTATCTTTTTACCTACTTCTAAAGGTCTATCCACAACATGATAGATGATCCCTTCTTTTATAAAAACATGGCTCACCTTGGCTTCATCTAATACCCCTTGGTCAGAGGGTTGTCCTCCTCCTTCTGGATAAAAAGCCGTCTCCTCCAACACGACACAGTAACCACTCTTGTAGCTCTCACAACTTACAATAGTGGCTTCAAAATTTTGTAAGTAGCCTTCTTCGTAATATAACTTCTTTGTCATCTTCTTCACCTCTTTGTTTATAAATGGTATTATAACACGTCTACCTAAGCAAAAATACTCCCTAAAACCGCTTTAAGTAAAGTGATTTAATTTACATATTATTCTTTCTATTTTATACTATATGAAGTAGTTATCTATAAAGTAGTCATCCTAGCTATCCATTGCTAAAATTACCTTAAAATGTGAGTTCAAATTATATCCCTAGAATAGGAGGAATCTCTATGCATACTATTTATTTATGGTGTTTATTGGTGGGTTTAATCCTGCTCTGTATCAGCCTTATAGGCACTGGCATTACTGATTTATTTCAAGTTGATTTATCTATTGATCTAAATGCTGCTCCTCACTCGGACATACTTTCTGGTTTAATTCCTCTTAGTTCACTAGAAATATGTGCCTTTATTATAGGTTTTGGTGGTATGGGTTTGATTCTTTTGGATAAAGTAACTTACCACTTACCACTTGCTGCTGGAACAGGATTTATGTTTTGTTTAAGTACAAAAAAGCTCCTCCATTTTCTAAAAAAAGTAGAAAGCCATGCCCTTACTGATGAACAGCTCATGGGTATGAAAGGCACGGTTTCTGTAACAATTTTTGAGAACGGTATAGGAAGTGTCTCTTTAGATACTCCCCAGGGTAAAATCACCTATTCAGCTAAAAGTACACAAGGTTCTCTCCCTCAAGGTACTCCTGTGGAGATACTAGCCATTGACCATCATATATTGATAGTTTCTGATATTTCATTGTATTCTAATAAATTATAGTGTATATTAGAATGAGGTATCTATCACTATACAAGGGGGAGTTTATTTATGTTTCCTAATCTATCTTTTGGCACTATTGGTTTAATTGTGGGGATTATCCTCATCATTGCTATTATATTAAGCATGTGGAAGAAAGTACCTCAAGACCAAGCTGCTGTTGTTACGGGTCTCAGAAAAAGAGTTATCACTGGTGGGGGTGGTCTTGTTATCCCTCTCTTTGAACGTATCGACTACATATCATTAGAAAATATGAAATTAGATGTGCGTACAAATGGGGCTATGACAAGTCAAGGTGTACCGATTAATACAGATGGTGTTGCAGTTATTAAGGTACGTAATGATAAGAATTCTATTTTAGCAGCTATCGAACAGTTTAATGCTTCTAAGCAAGCTCAAACCATTCAAATCATCAGTGATGTATCAAGAGAAGTCCTAGAAGGTAAGCTTCGTGAAATCATCTCTAAGCTTACTGTTGAAGAAATCTATAATGATCGTGAAAGCTTCGGTGCCAAAGTACATGAGGTTGCTGGTACAGACCTTTCTGATATGGGTCTTGAACTCAAAACACTTACCATCAAAGATATTACAGACAATAATGGCTATCTCAAAGCTATGGGTGAAGCGCGCATAGCTGAAGTTAAAAAGAATGCTGAAATTGCTGTAGCTGAAGCCAATAAAGAGACCAAGATTCAGACTTCACAAGCAAAAAGAATTGGTGAAACAGCTGAAATCGAAGCGCAAACTGCCATTGCCGAGGCCCAAAAAATCAAGAATATTAAGCAACTTAACTTTGAAAAGGAACAATTTACAGCCAAAGCAGAATCTGATGCAGCCTATGCTATCCAAGAAAATATAACGCGCAAAACCATTACCGACACGGAAATGGATGCTGAAGTCCTTAAACAACAACGTCTAAAGGATGTTGAATCTGAAAAAATTCAAATCTCTATCGTTGCCGAACAAAAAAACATTGAACTGGCTGAAAAAAAGGCCCAAAAGAAGGAAAAAGAACTTTTAGAGACAATGGTCAAACCAGCTGAAGCACACAAGCAAAAAGAACAGCTTGATGCTGATGCCCTCAAATACAAAGAAATCGCTGATGCACAGGCTAAAGCTGAAGCTGTTAGACTTAATGCTCTCGTGGAAGCCGAAAAAATTAAAATTCAAGGTCTCGCTGAAGCGGAAGTTATTCGTCAAAAAGGTCTTGCTGAAGCGGAGGCCATTCGTATGCAAGGTCTTGCTGAAGCCGAGGCTATGGAGAAAAAAGCTGAAGCTTATGCGAAATATACAGATGCAGGTAAACTAGAAATGTTCGTAGGCATCCTTCCTGAAATTGCAAAAAGTGTGGCTGAACCTATGTCTCGTATAGAAAAGATCATTGTTATGGATGGCAGTTCAGATGGCAATGGGGCAACGAGTGTAGCTAAGACCGTTGCAAGTACCATGGCCACCGTGATGGAATCTGTTAAAGAAATGACTGGTTTTGACCTTACTGAAACCATGCGTGCCTCTACTTATGACGCTAAAGTTAACAAAAATGTTAATTTGGAGCTTAACCATACAGGTACTCCCCTAGTGGCTGCTACTACCGATCCAACAGAGTCTCCTGAACAAATAGGTCCACAATAAATATAAATAATGAAAAGGTCTACTACACCACCTACAAAGGCATTGTGTAGTAGACCTTTTCATTATTTATCCGATATAAGTTTATTTATCTCTATCTAAAATCAACTTCTTTAGCTCTTAGTAGCCCATAAGTTGTGGTAACCACATGGTTACTGCTGGTACAAAGGCTACAAGCAGTAATACAGCCGCAATAACCGCGTAGAAAGGTACAACTTGTTTAAGTACACTTTCAATCTTAGTCTTGGCCACTTTAACACCTACAAATAGAATGGTTCCAACAGGTGGTGTAATGGTACCAATACATAAATTATAAGTAATCATAATACCAAATTGGATAGAGGACATACCAAATTGTTGACAAATTGGTAAGAAGATTGGAGTGAAAATAAGTATAGCTGGCGTTGTATCCATAAAGGTTCCCACTACAAGTAAGACAATATTAATAATTAAAATAATCGCATATTGATTACTTGTTATACTTAATAAGGCACCTGAAATAGCCTCTGGAATCTTTGTAAAGGCCATAACCCATGACATAATACTTGATACACCAATAAGTAGAACAATAATACCTGTCATTTGGGCACTTTCTCTAAAAATAGCTGGTAGCTCTTTTAATTTAATCGTCTTATAGAAGAACAGTGAAAGAATTAAGCTATAAACAACGGCTACAATGGAACCTTCCGTCGCTGTAAAGATTCCACCAACAATACCACCAATAACAATAACGATTAATAATAAGCTAGGGATAGCTTCAAGGAAAATACGCATAGCTTGTTTGGCTGTTATACGTACCGTACTACGATAACCTCTTTTGTGTGCCATAATATATATGAGAATCATACAACCAAGTCCCCACAAAATACCTGGCACATAGCCTGCCATAAATAAAGCCGCTACAGAAGTACCTCCACTTACTAGGGAGTACGTAATAAGAACATTACTCGGAGGGATTAAAAGACCTGTTGGTGCTGATACGATATTTACAGCAGCTGCAAAATCACGATCATAACCTTCTTCTTCTTGGACAGGTCCAATGATCGAACCCATAGCAGAAGCTGCTGCTACGCCTGAACCAGAAATAGCACCAAATAACATATTGGATACAACGTTTGTATGGGCAAGAGCACCTGGAGCTCTACCCGTTAAAACCTTGGCAAAATTAATAAGTCTTATGGCAATACCACCACGGTTCATAATATTTCCTGCTAAAATAAAGAATGGAATTGCAATAAGTGTAAATACAGAGATGCCTGAAAACACACGTTGTGCTCCTGTCAGTACGGAAGCACCAAAGTTCAAAGTAGGTAATATCGCTAATAGCGAAGATATCCCTAAGGAAATAGCAATTGGTACTCCTGCAAGCAACAAAATAACCAATGCTACTAAAATAATTAGTCCTGATACCATTGCAATGCTCATTTATTTTCTCCCTTCTTTTAACTCTTTAGCTATTTCAATCATATTCATGATGCTATAAGCAATAATTAGAAATCCTGCGATTGGCACAACCATATACACATATCCCATTGGAATGCCTAAAGATGCTGTTACTTGTGTCATGGTAAGACGCGTAATGTTGATTCCACCATATACAAGGATAACAGCTGCAAAAATAAAGACTAAGGCCTCTGAGAAAAGAGATAAATAAATGGCTTTCTTACCTGTAAATTTATCAGCAAAGAAAGACATTCTCATATGATCGCGTTTTCCAAACACAAGAGCAGCCGCTAAAATAGCCATCCATGTAAAGGAGTAAGTAAGAAGTTCTTCTGAAACAGTACTAGGTGAATTGAAGACATAACGGGTTACAATTTGATAGGTTCCAATAATCGTCATAAAGGCAAACAAAAGCGTACATACTGCACCTAAGCCTTTATCTAGAAATTTTTTTATCTTTTGCATTGCCTACTTTCCCTCCTGCATTTCATTGTTAATCCCTTGAATTTGGTCATAAATAGGTTGAAGTTTTGGGTTTTGTTCTAATAACTCTTGGTGTAATGGAAGCACTTTTTCTCTAAAAAGCTCAATATCAGTCTGGATGAATTCCACTCCCATAGCTTTAGCCTGTTCTCTAGCAATCTCAATTTGCTCATCCCAAGCTACACGTTCTACTTCTGTACAAATCTTAGCTGCTTCATCAAAGATTTGTCTCTCTTCTGCTTCTAAACCTTCTAAGAAACGTAAGTTACCAATTAATAAATCAGGCACCATTTGATGGTGATTATATGTATAATACTTACAGATCTCACCATGTTTGTTATTGGTTAAGGCAAGCTCATTATTCTCCGCGCCATTAATAACACCTGATTGAATGGCTGTATAAACTTCTCCAAAACTCATAGGCGTTGCTGCTGCACCAAATAACTCCATCATACGCACATTGGCTGGGCTTTGTTGAACACGAATTTTCTTACCTTTTAAATCATCTGGTGAGTTAATGGGTGTTGTTGCATAAAAGTTTCTTGTTCCAGCTTCAAACCATGCAACAGCTTCAAAACCAGATGCTGCTGTAGATGTAAAGATACTGCTCATAAGCTCTTCATTTTCCATCACAGCGTGATAGGCCTCTACACTATTAAATAAGTAAGGCATTGTAAAAATTTGATAAATATCGTCAAAGGTTTCTAGATTGGCTGTACTCGCTACAGCAAAATCAATAGCTCCTGTTTGTACAAGTTCAATAGCTTTTACTGATGAACCTAATAACTCATTAGGGAAAATCTGAACATCATATTTATCGCCTAATTTAGACTCTACATATTCTTCAAATGCTACTAAACCAATATGATCTGGATGTGTTTCAGATTGTGAATGTGAAATACGAATGATTCGTTTACCATTATTCACAAGACCACAACCACTCATGGCAAACATCATTGGTATAGTAAGAAGTAATGCCATCCCTCTTTTTATAAAACTACTCATTATATACCCCCTAGAAATTGGTTTTCTATTCCTAGCTAACATACTAGTATGTTACGATCTTAACATAGTGGAATTTGTAAGTCAATTTCTTTTTTTACATATTAGACCATTTTTAGTGCATTTTTGCCATTGATTGGCATATTTTACTGTCTAAAACAAGCATATTTCATGCTTTTAACTCCACTATTTTGTAGAAATCTCCTTAAATAGTGTCATAAAATTCATTTTATTAATCAGTTAAACATTCCACAAAATTTATCTCTTTTAATAAAAAAATAAGGGATTACTACTTGACTGTAGTAATCCCTTATTTTTATTTATAGATCTTTCCTACTATTAATTAGTAAGTCTTTTGTAAGATGCAAGTCTAGCCTTGGCATTCTCTTCTGCTAATTGGAAGAGTTCTTCTGCTTGTTCTGGGAATTGTTTTGCTAGAGAAGAGTATCTTACTTGAGCCATAATAAAGTCTCTGAAGCTCTCTGTTGGCTCTTTAGAGTCTAAGGTAAATGGATTCTTTCCTTCAGCCTCAGCTGCTGGATTGAAACGATATAAGTGCCAGTAACCCGCTTTAACTGCTTGTTCTTCGTTAGCAATTGTACGTCCCATACCTTCTCTTAAGCCATGATTGATACATGGGGCATAAGCAATAATGATAGATGGTCCTTGATGAGCTTCTGCTTCAAGTATAGCTTTCATTAATTGGCTCTTATCTGCACCAAGAGCTACTTGAGCAACGTATACGTTACCATAAGACATCATCATCATACCAAGATCTTTTTTACGTGATTTCTTTCCAGATGCTGCAAATTTTGCAATGGCAGCTGTTGGAGTAGCTTTTGAAGATTGACCACCTGTATTAGAGTAAACTTCTGTATCAAAGACTAATACATTAACATCTTCTCCTGATGCAAGCACATGGTCAAGTCCACCGTAACCAATATCGTAAGACCAACCATCTCCACCAAGCATCCATACAGAGCGTTTAACAAGGTAATCTTTCTTATCTTCAATTTGAGCTAATAAATCTTTAGCTTTTGCATCAGAAATACTATTATTTTCAAGAATTGCCATTACTTTTGCTGTAGCTACTTTTGAAGCTTCTCCTAAGTTCATAGTCTCGATCCATTCTGTGAAAGCTTCTTTAGCCACTGCATCAATATCACATGTAACAAGTTCTGTCATTAAGTCTTTAAGTTTGTTTCTCAATTGATTTACAGCTATAGCCATACCAAAGCCAAATTCTGCATTGTCCTCAAATAATGAGTTAGCCCATGATGGACCTTGTCCTTTGCAATTTGTAGTATATGGCATACTTGGAGCTGAACCACCCCAAATAGAAGAACAACCTGTTGCATTAGCAATCATCATACGATCGCCAAAGAGTTGAGTAACAAGTTTGATATAGGGTGTTTCACCACAACCTGCACATGCTCCTGAGAACTCGATAAGAGGTGTTTTAAATTGACTACCTTTTACAGTTGTAGCTGGCATTAAATCTTCTTTTGGAGCAACCTTCTTCATAGCGTATTCCCAGTTAGGAATTTGTGTCTCTGTTTGTGTATCAAGTGGCTTCATAACCAAGGCCTTTTGTTTAGCTGGGCAGATATCTGCACAGTTACCACATCCTGTACAATCCATTGTGCTTATTTGTATCCTATAAGCTAAACCTTCTAAGCCTTTACCAATAGCTTTTTTAGTTGCAAAGCTAGCAGGAGCTCCTTGAAGTTCTTCTTCTGTTAAAAGAACAGGGCGAATGGTTGCATGAGGACATACATAGGAACATTGGTTACATTGGATACAGTTCTCTGTAATCCACTGTGGCACGTTTACTGCAATACCACGTTTTTCGTAAGCAGATGTACCACATGGGAAGGTACCATCTTCAATACCATTGAACGCACTAACTGGAAGATTGTCACCTTCTTGAGCATTCATAGGTCTTAAAATATTAGTAATGAACGCTGGTTCATCTGCTGGTGCAGCTGGTGCATCGACTGCATCGGCCCAAGCAGCTGGAACTTCTACTTTAACAGCAGCTTCAAACCCTTTATCAATAGCTGCATAGTTCATATTAACAATTTTTTCACCTTTATTGCCATAAGCTTTTACAACAGCCTCTTTTAGATATTTAATAGCATCCTCTTGTGGAATGATATCTGCAAGGTTAAAGAAAGCAGCTTGCATTACCATATTAATACGGTTACCAAGTCCAATTTCACCAGCAATCTTTGTTGCATTAACGGTGTAGAAACGAATTTCATTTTTAGCAATGAATTGTTTCATTTTAGCTGGAAGATTGGCTTCAAGGTCAGCACCTTCCCAAATACAGTTAAGAACAAATACGCCACCTTTTTTAAGGCCTTTTAATAGATCATATTGGTGTACATAAGATTGATTATGACAGGCAATGTAATCCGCTTCATCAATAAGATAGGTTGAACGAATAGGTGTATCACCAAATCTTAAGTGAGACATGGTTACACCACCAGATTTTTTAGAGTCATAAGCAAAGTAAGCTTGTGCATATTTATCTGTGTGGTTACCAATAATCTTAATAGCTTGTTTGTTGGCACCAACTGTACCATCTGAACCAAGACCCCAGAATTTGCATCGGATTGTACCTGGTGCTGCTATTTTAAGAGTGTCTTTGATTTCAAGGGAAGTATGGGTTACATCATCCTCAATACCCACTGTAAATTGATCTTTTGGATTATTACTTACAAGGTTATCAAATACCGCTTTAATAAGTGTAGGTGTTGTATCTTTTGAACCAAGACCATAACGTCCACCTATAATCATTGGAGCATCTGCTTTATTGTAGAATGCGGAACGTACATCTAAGTATAATGGTTCACCAATTGAACCTGGTTCTTTTGTTCTATCTAATACACAAATCTTCTTAGCTGTCTTTGGAATAGCAGCCATAAAGTGATCCACTGAGAATGGTCTATATAAGTGAACTTTTACAAGCCCATAATTAGCACCTTTTGCATTAAGTGCATCAATGGTTTCTTCAATGGTTTCTGTTACAGAACCCATAGCTACGATTACGTTTTCTGCATCTTCTGCACCATAGTAATCAAATAAGCCATATTTTCTACCTGTTAAAGCACTCATTTTATTAATATATTCTTCTACAATAGGTACAAGGTTGTTATAGAATTTGTTACTCGCTTCTCTTGTTTGGAAATAAATATCTGGGTTTTGTGCTGTACCACGTGTTACAGGGCGATTTGGAGAAAGTGATCTGTCTCTAAATTCTTTAAGAGCTTCTTGATCTAAAAGAGCCCCTAAATCTTCATAGTCAAAAGCTTCAACCTTTTGAATCTCATGAGAAGTTCTAAATCCATCAAAGAAATGTACAAAAGGTACTCTTCCTTTAATAGCTGCAAGATGAGCCACTGGCGCTAAGTCCATTACTTCTTGTACAGAACCTGTAGCTAGCATAGCACAACCTGTTTGTCTTGTAGCCATAACATCTTGGTGATCACCGAAGATATTAAGTGCTTGAGCAGCAAGAGCACGTGCACTGACATGGAATACACCTGGTAACAATTCACCAGCTACCTTATACATATTAGGAATCATAAGAAGTAAACCTTGAGATGCTGTAAAGGTGGATGTTAAAGCACCCGCCTGAAGTGAACCATGAAAAGCACCAGCTGCTCCAGCCTCTGATTGCATTTCAACAACATTTACAGTTTGTCCAAAGATATTCTTTCTACCTTGTGCAGCCCACTCATCAACATTTTCTGCCATATTGGAAGAGGGAGTAATAGGATAGATCGCTGCAACTTCTGTAAACGCATAAGCCACATAAGCTGCTGCGGTATTTCCATCCACAGTCATCATTTTTTTTGCCATTTTCTTATCTCCTTTGTTAATCTTATGTAATTTTTTTAAAATATAAATTTAAAATTATATTTTTTACTTATTGTATAATAATTATCAATGTCATAAAATAATATAATTTTAAATCTTTAATTAAGTCTATGTTACACCATTTTATTCAAACTGTAAACTCATGTATACAATATTCAAGAATTTTTTTTCATTCTAAAATAGCTTTTATTTTTCTATTTTATCCTATTCCTTACACTTCCAAGCTAAATTACTTAAAGGCATTCTTCTTTATCTTTGTAGGCTTCAACACAAAAAAGGGCTCTCCTCACTTAAAGAGTAGCTTCTCCTCTAACTAAACCTATGGGTCTATTTAAAAGTGAATACACTCGTATAAGCGAAAAAATCCCTTTGTTACACATTTATTATTTTATTAGTATCTTCATTATTAGTATCTTAATCTCAACCTAAAGTCCTATTATACACTTAGCACATTGTAGCCTTGTTGAAGTGCATCCGTTAATAGATCCCCTACAGATTTTACTTCAATTCCTAGCCATGTGAGTTTATCACTTACTTGTAGTTGTTCTGCCACACCTTTGCAAGCCACTACCTTCACCCCATGATGCAAGGCTACTTGTATTTTGTCCTGTATCAAAGGACTTGTTGCTGCTAACTGAGCAGAGGCTCCCCAAATAATGACCGTTACTTCATCCCATTTTCCACTAATAGCACTATTAATGGCATAAAGCATAACCATCTTTTCAGAAGTAATAGGATTTCCTGTTGCCCAAAGTATAAATAATTTTTTATCTGCTTTCATAATAATTTCCCCCTTTTGCCCTTACAAAGGTTTTATTATACACACCTCTAAAATTAACTTCGAGTTATTTTTATTATACTTCATTTTCTAATAATTATATAGTATTTTAAATAATGTTTATTCCTTTATTACCCGAAACCTCTTTATATCATTTAGGTTAAAGGGATAAAGCAAACTATCCCTGTCCTCTAAAATCCTAATAGTCTTAAAATATACTGAGCAATATTTCTCTCTGTTCCTTTATAAGGAAAACTATGAATATGAATGGCAGGGTTAAAGTTAAGTTCAATAATAGCATAGCTGCTTTCTTCATCCTTATAATCTTCTAGCATCATATCTACGCCACAAATCTTAGCCTCTACGGCTTGGGCGGCCTGTACTGCAATCTTTTTAAAACGTTCAGGTATACGATCTGTATAATCGATGCTATCTCCACCTGTACTAATATTAGAGTTCTCTCTGAGATAAACTACTTCATCTTGTTTAGGAATACTATCAAAGTCTAGCCCATTTTGTTTAAGAAAGAGCTTACTACTCTCATCTAGCTGGATTTTTTCTAAAGGTGTCTTATAGCCCCTACCCCTTAAGCTGTCTTGATTTTTCAAAGCCACTAGTTGTCTAATGGAATGCTGCCCATCTCCTTTTACATTGGCTGGTACCCGATGCAAAATGCCTACTACCTCATCTCCAATGACGAGGAAGCGATATTCTTTTCCTTTTGCAAATTCTTCTATTAAAACCGTATTGTCATATTCAAAACCAATCTGAAGCGCATTCATTAGATCTTCCTGACCAGCTCCCTCTGGAAAAATACTAATGCCCAGTCCAAAATTAGTAGACTTAGGCTTCACTACTACAGGCTTATTTATAAAGTAATGGATAGCCCCTACTCCTTCTTCTTTATCTGTTATCTCTATTCCTTTAGGCACACAGACACCTTGTCTTTCTAGTATCTTTTTAGTTACTACCTTATTCTCCATCAGAAGCATGGCCATATAACTATCTTTAGAGGTTTTAGTGGCTTGTTTTACATATTCTACATGTTTATTTTGAGAAAGGGCTATAAAGTTATCTGCCTGGTCTAGAACTTCTACAGTAAGACCTCTCTTAATGGCTTCTTTCATGAGAATCTGAGTAGAAAGTTCCATATCCTCATAACCTTGTAGCTTATAGCGATTATCAAAGGCGCTTTGTTTATAAGTCTTTGCTAAAGATAAATGAGCCTGTAAGTACCCTTTTTCTTCTACTTGCTCCAGTAGACGATAGGCATATGTCTTTTGAGGATTCTTTACACGCTCCATCATCTCAAGGATTATTCCTCCTTTTCCTAACTCAAAGACTTCACTAAAAGCTTTCATTTCTTCTAATAAAATCATTCCCCATTCTTGACTACTCATCCATTCCCCATGTCTCATAAGCTCTATATTTTGAAGACCTTCTTTAGCTATTTCTCTTTGATTAAATAAAGCCTCCTCTTGCCATTTGTCATAAACTGTTTCTTCCTTATTTAATAGGTAAAGCATAAAGAGATGAAGAAATTCTAAATCTCCTTTTGTAATCCCTGCCTTATCAAAAGGATTGATATCTATACTTCGAATCTCAATGTAACGTATCCCCTCTTCACATAAAGACTCTAATAATCTACCATTATCCTTGGCTTTGGGACGAATTTGAGTATAGAGTTCTCTATAACTTTGAATGGTTTCATCCTCTACAAAGTTCTGAATGCTCTTAACATAGCTTTCAACTGTACTATAGTCTGGGAATAAATCCACATGATTTTGATAACCACATTCTCCATTTCTATAGGAGATGGCTCCTTTATTGGTATAGCTATCATTACCTAGGGCTTGAAGCTTCTTTTTACATTCTTTGTTATAAGTCTCATGGATAATAGGTGCTCCCCCTACTAAATAAATGAGTAGCCATCTGTAGCGTAAATAGTTGCGTACCACCTTAAGATAAATTTGATCTTTATAAAGTTGATAGTTCTTCTCTTTGTTTTGTGCCTGAAATAACTTGATGAGGAAATTCTCCTCAAAAGAAAAGTTAAAATGGATGCCTGAAATAAGTTGCTTCTTACCACCGTATTTCTTAAAAAGCTCTTCACGATAAAGTCTTGCTTTCTCACATTCATCGCAGTTCTCATACTTCGCAATAGGGATATGCTCATCTTCTGGAATATCACAGGGCATAGATTGGGGCCATAAGTATTCTTCCCCCATCTCTAATGCTACAATATCATATAAGCCACACAAAAAATCATATACCTCTCCCGTAGTTTTAAAGGTAGGTGTAATAAGCTCCACTTGGCTCTCTGAAAAATCGGTTGTGATATAAGGGTTGGATAGCTTGCTCCCAAAAATCTCTGGATGATTGCTAAGAGCTAATTTCCCCTCTGGCGTCGTTCGAAGCCCCTCTCGTTCTACTCCAAATTCTCCTCCTAATAATTCTTCTTTTAGAAATAACCCCTTTAACTGATAAAGCATATTCTAAATTTCCTCCATTTTTCTATAACATACATTTTTATTCTAAAGCTTTTGCCGTACTTTGTTGTGTTTTTATTATTTACTTAGTTTATAGTAACATATCCTGTCTTTTCAATAAACATACAATTTAAAGTTCTACAAAAAAGGGCCTGGAACTTTTTGTCATTTGGTGACGTCTAATCTCTTACTAAACTATTTTATCTGTATAATTAAGGAGATTTATAATGAAAAAACAATTTGTCATTTTACTTACTAGTTTAACTTTAGGAAGCCTTCTATTAACAGGGTGTGGTTCAAAAGCAACAACTACCTTACCAGAGCAAACACCAACTGTGGAAATCTCTCATTCAACTGAAATACTTCCCCCTTCTGATACACCAGCAAGCAGTGATGATCTTCTATCTACTGAAACCTCTGTTGAAACAGGTGCGCTATTAGAAGAAGAAACTGGAGAAAAAGTTGAAACTATTCCATCCACACCTGATTCTCAAGCTGAAGTAGCCACTAAACCTGAGACTGTTACTAAACCCCAAGCTTCTACCCAACCTGAAGCCTCTACTAAACCTCAAGCTTCTACTAAGCCTGAAGCCTCTACAAAACCTCAAGCTTCTACCCAACCTGAAACTTCTACTAAACCCCAAGCATCTACCAAACCTGAGACTGCTGCCCCAAGTACTCCTCAAGCTTCAAAACCTACTCCTACTCCAGAAGTAAAGCCTGAAGCGCCTACCTTAAGTGCTGCAGATATCTATAGCAAAATGTTAGAAGGTGTAGAAATTCCTGCCCAAAACCCACTGGATGATACCCTTCTTAAGGATTGGTATGGTATTGATGCTTCTATCCTTAAAAGCTATAAAGTAACTATGCCCCTTATGTCCATGCATATCAATGAATATGCTGTTTTTGAAGTAAAAGAAAGTAAGGACGTTCAAACGGTATTAAATGGTATTCAGAACAGAACAGATAATATGTTCCTATATCCTTCTCTCCAAGAAGCTTTTGATGCACGTCAAATTGTAACAAAAGGCAACTACATATTATTTGTTATAGATGGGCAATCTGTAGATACTATCGTTAAACAATTTAATGCTCTGATGAAATAAGGTGAAACTATGGTTTTCAGCAGTCTACTCTTTTTATTTATGTTCTTACCTGTTTTTTTAGGACTTTATTTCTTAGTACCTCAAAAGCTTAAAAATCTTGTGCTCTTTATCGCAAGTTTATTCTTTTATGCTTGGGGTGAACCCATCTATGTGCTTATTATGATTTTTTCAACTGTACTGGATTATAGCTGTGGGCTGTTTATTGCCCATTTTAGGGAGCACAAATGGCTCCCTAAAATGGGGCTTATGGTTTCTATTGTGGCAAACCTTTCACTTCTAGGCTTTTTTAAGTACTCTGATTTTCTAGTGACTACCCTTAATACTACTCTCGGGACTCATCTCAGTCTCCTAAAGCTAGCCTTGCCTATTGGGATCTCTTTCTATACCTTCCAAACCATGTCCTATACCATCGACCTCTACCGGGGTAAGATTCAAGTCCAAAAAAATATTATTTCCTTTGGCGCCTACGTGGCTATGTTTCCTCAACTTATAGCCGGCCCTATCGTTACCTATGCTACGGTTGAGAAGGAATTAAATAGCCGTACCACAACCTGGGAGAAGTTCGGTGAAGGAAGTCTTCGTTTTATTGAAGGTTTAGGTAAAAAGGTACTTATTGCCAATAACGTAGGTAGGCTTTGGGAAACTGTTAAAGGTACAGCTTTTCATGAACTGTCCCTCCTTGGTGCTTGGTTAGGTATTATTGCCTTTGCCCTGCAGCTTTACTTTGACTTTAGTGGTTACTCCGATATGGCCATTGGACTTGGAAAAATGATGGGCTTTCATTTTCCTGAGAACTTCAATTATCCTTATATTTCCAAAAGTGTTTCTGAGTTCTGGAGAAGGTGGCATATTACTTTAGGGAGTTGGTTCAGAGAATATGTTTATTTTCCTTTAGGTGGAAGCCGCGTTACCAAATCACGTTTTTACTTTAATTTAATAGTCGTATGGTTTTTAACAGGCTTTTGGCATGGGGCAGGCTGGAACTTTATTTTATGGGGATTATTTTTTGGTATTCTAATGATTATAGAACGGCGTTTCCTTTTACGCTTTTTAGATAGGCTCCCTGTCCTATTTTCTCACCTATATCTCCTTGTAGCTGTTTTAATAAGTTGGGTATTTTTCTCTTTAAATAACCTCACTGAAGCCTTCCAATACCTTAAGGTTATGTTTGGTTTTGGAAAAGTAGGACTCCTTAATACCCCCTTTCTTTATCAGCTTACTAACTATGTCCTTATTTTGATGCTAGCTCTCTTATTGGCTACACCACTTATGCATCGTCTTAAGAAGCGATTACCAGATGGGATTCTCTATATCTTTTATATGGGTATTTTACTACTTAGTACAGCCTACTTAGTGGATTCTACCTTTAATCCTTTCCTTTATTTTAGATTTTAAGGGGGTAAACCTGTGAAAAATAAATTACCTTATGCACTTGCTTTTTCTTTTATTATTTATATCACTAGCTTCTTTGCTCTTCAGCTTTTGGCGAAAGACAAGGATTTTTCTGAGCTAGAAAACCGTAATCTTAGTACCATGCCTCATTTCTCCAAAGAGAAACTTTTAAAGGGCGCATTCAGTAAAGACTTTGAGAAATATATTGCCGATCAGTTTCCTTTCCGAAATCAGTTTATCTCTTTAAAAGCTTATACGGAACTAGCTCTTCAAAAGAAAGATAATAACGGCGTTTACATTGGCAAGGATGGCTACTTTATTCAAGACTTTACTAAGCCAGATATGGAACTGGCTCAGCGTAATGCTGGCTATATCAATAACTTTGCCAAATCTTTTAATGTGACCCTTCTCCTTGCTCCCACTTCTACCAAGGTACTGGCTGATAAGCTTCCTTCATTTGCTACGCCTTATGATGAGGGCACTTACTTAAAAGATTTTACAGCTTTACTTTCTTCCCAAATAAAGGTGGTTCCTGTCTTAGATACTTTGCTTCTTAAAAAGGAGGAACCCATCTATTATAAGACAGATCATCACTGGACCACCTTAGGGGCCTATTATGGCTATACTGCTTTATGTAGTGACTTAGGCCTTACCCCCTTAGCATTAGACAACTTTGAAATTTCAATGGCTAGTGACTCCTTCTATGGTTCTCTTTTTAGCAAAGGAAATTTCACTTTTGCTAAGCCCGATACCCTTTTATTCTTTGATGCCAAGTCTCGTCCAGAGCTAGAGGTGACTTATGTCGCTGAAAACAAAACAACGGATACTCTCTATGCGCTTTCCCATCTTCAAACCAAAGATAAATATAGCGTTTTCTTAGATAACAACCATCCTCTTATTAAAATCAAAACCTCTTTAAATAATGGCAAGAAACTTATGATTATTAAGGATTCTTATGCCAATTGCCTTATTCCTTTCCTCACCAATCACTATGAGGAAATTCATGTCTTAGACCTTCGCTTCCTAAATATGCCCTTAAGAAGCTACGCTACTCAAAATGGCCTAGAAGATGCTCTCTTTCTATATAACATCCAAAACTTTAGTACAGAAGGAAAGCTCAGTTTGCTAAGAAATTAACCTAATAAACTGGCTACGCGTAAGTAAAATGAGCCCATACCCATTTTTAGGTAGGGGCTCATTTTATTTTAGCTTACACTTTGTGCAAGGTCAGTTAATTCGTCGCAAATTGCCTTAATCTCTTTTGTAAATTTATCCATTCTTCCCTTAATCGTTTCACTAGAATTTAAACTAGATTCAGAACTACGAGATATTTCCTCCGTAGAGGCAGATATTTGATTAATACTATCTACAATCATGCCATTCGATTGATTAATGGCATTGACATCTTTTACGATGCCATCAACTAGCCCCTTTAAATTTGAAATATGCTCTCCAGCTTTTGTAAAACCTCTATCTACTTCAATAATTACTTCATTTTGTCTATCAATACTTGTTACCGATTCACCAAGAATTTTTACTGTATTTTCTGTCACTTGAGATAACTCTTTAATAATTTCTGTGATTTGCTGTGTCGATTTCTTGGTATCATCAGACAGTTTCCTAATCTCATCTGCTACTACTGAAAATCCTCGACCCGCTTCTCCAGCTCTGGCAGCCTCAATAGATGCATTTAATGCTAAAAGATTCGTTTGATTGGATATGGTTACAATGACGTCTACAATATCTAATACATCATTAACTCTTTTTCCTAATAGCTCAGTAGAGCCTGACATTTGGCTAGTACTTGCATTTACATTTTTAGCTTGCATAGTTAATTTTTGAGCAAGTCCTACCCCCTGTTCTACGATATTCAAAACTTCCATGGTTGTTTGTTGTACATGGGCCACATTTTCACCTGACTGTTTCAAAGCCTCCTGAATACCTGTTGTCATATTGGCTTGATTCACAATTGCATTTACTGTTTCATCCGTAGTCTCTGCTATAGCCTTTATAGCCGATGTATTAGTACTTGTTTCTTGATTAATTTCAACAAGATCATTCATAATGACATTAAACTTTTCTTCAATATCCTGCACCACGCAGATTATTCTCTTAGCAGTATCTTCATTCTTTGTAGAAACTTCAAGAATTTCTTCTCTGTTTTCTTTCATAAACTGACTAAATTCATTAATTGTAAGTATAATAACGATAAGTGTTAGAACTAACATTGCTGTTATAAATATCAGCTCTGGACCACTATTAAGACCTAAAATGATCCTTTGATATACAAGTACATTGATGGTATTAATTATTATCGCACATATTGTTAAAATGACTAAAGACCTCTTATTCAAAAAGAATACTGACGCTGACATAATCGGCAAAATATAACTAAAAAATTGAGTTTCTTTAAAAATGAACAAAGCTACACTATAAAGAATAAAGTATAGACCTATAATAACATTGTACGTCCACTTTTCATCTTTATATCGGATATATATATAACTTATTAGTATCATAACGACTAGCAAATTTCAGTTGCACTTATTATGTTTACACCTTCATGAGAATGATTACTTTCTAGAATAGGGGATTCCCCTACTGGACTCCAACTATGTCTTATACCATGCTGTGTTCTTAGGGCTGTCCCATCTATTACATATAGAAGTGGATTAAAATCTCTTTCCACAGTTATTTCACATCCAAATAGTAATTTTAATTAGGATGTAAAATCTTCAAGAAAATATTATGTATAAGTATAATGAGTATTTGTTTTATCTATACTAAATACTTTCTAATCCATATCGAAAGAACTCATTCAAATATTAATAATTAAAACCTCCCCCTTATTTAAAATTTGCTTATCATGCACGCAAACAATCCCCTCCCTCATAATTATAATTTTTTATATTATAACATTTTTCTGCTTTTTTTGATATATTTAAATTTTATATTTAATTTATTTACAATTTTATTCAATTATTTTAACAAAAATAAAAACAGCCCTATAGGTTGCTTTTTTGATTCTTTCGTCTTTTTTGGTATACCTATATTAGGTGATATTATGACTAAACATCCTCCATTTTTCTCTATGTGGTCTTCCACTTCCCTAATTTGCAGCACTATAAAGATGATAGGGGCTAAATGTATCTTCAGTAGTTGTCTATGATACATTCGTATTTTCCCATTTAGTGCATCATGTAATTCTTCTACCTGTTTCACCCATTACATTTGAAAGCACTGTAGATATCCAAATATTTGCATCCTGTAATACTTTGTGCAGGCGATTAATTTCACGTGTTTGTTCACCTAATAAACATGTTCTTAGCCTTGTCAAGTCTCTTAGGTCTCATACTCTCCATTGGTAAGCGCATAATAATCCAGTAGATATTCAAACCTTAATAAATATGAGATAATTACTCCAAGATTATTTTTCTTGGAGTTTTTTACTCTAACATTATTCGAAAAAGGAGGTTAGTTTATTGAATAGATCAAGTCAGTCAAAAAAGGATATGTGGTTAACTCGCATTATGGAGTGCCGAAAGAGTGGGTTGCCTGATACTAGGTGGTGTATAGATAATGGCATACCACCTAGTTCTTTTTATTACTGGATCAAAAAACTACGGATGGAAGCCCCTCAAGTTTCTATTCCTAATCATGAGGTTACTACTGCAACCTACAAACAAGACGTAGTTCCTTTACATATTACAGAAGATAAATTTCAACCTATTGAGACGAAAGAAGCCACTGCTATTATTC
>JAEYNQ010000077.1 GCA_023412455.1 Bacillota bacterium | reverse complement strand
CTAATGAAATAGTCATTCCTTATCACCTCCTATAATTTAAGCGCCTGTTGTACCTTTCATTTGTAGTACTTGAATAGCTTCTGGCAAAATCAACTTACCATCCACTCTTTGAGTAGCCATGAATCCTACTTGACCAGTAGCAGCATAAAGCTCATTAAGTCGTTTAAAGGCTCTACCTTGGCGATCAGCTACCCAATAGTAACTAAAATCTCCAAAAGCAATAGCTTTAGCATCAGCTGCTAGCGTTGGCACGTACGCTGAAGTTTTAATAGGGCGATTTAAAATAGTATCTGGTGTACTAGCAGTAATGGATGGCTGCCATAAATACTGCCCATTACTATCTTTGAGTTTTCTGATTGCCTTAATAGTGGCATCATTCATAAGAAAAGTTGCATTCTTACGATAAGGAGATTTCAAGGCATAGAATAAATCTAACACCTCATCTACCGTAATGGCTGTGGAACTAGCGGCTGTAAGCCCCACACTTGCCCCACCGGTGGCATTAAAAATGCCAGTAGGTTTACCTGTGCCGTCTCCAATGAAGAAGGCTTCTTCTTCCTTAGAACCGATACGTCTAGCAAACTCTCTGGCAATATACTGCTCTAAATTAAAAACTGAATCATTAAGGAGTTCGTCTGAAACCTTAATCATGGTACCTAGCTTATAAGCTCCGATAGCTACTTGCCCGAAGCTATCATCACTCTCTGGAATTTGTCCTTCTTCATCTACCCAAGAAGCAGTTCCTTTAGTAGCTACGACAGGAATTTTTCTATCACCACTGGACGTAGTAATCACTTTAGCTAATTGACGAAAGATATTTTCTTCTTCAAGAGCCTGAACAAGAGTAGCTTCAAACTCATCCGGAACTAAGTAGCCACCTTCTCCATCTGTGCCTACTTGTAAGGCGTTTTGAATCTCAAAGCTAGATTTATTTCTCATAGCATTCCAGAAGGATTTCTTATACTCATCTGTGGCTCTGCCTGTTTTACTTTCATTACCCAAATGAGATGGGTTATTTTTAATAGGTGTGTTAACAGGTCTTGAAAGTTCTGCATCCAATGCAGACTGTCTTTCTAATCGATCAATCTCTTTTCCAAGACTCACTACATCTGCTTCCATTTTCTCATAGGTAGCTGTGTCTTCAGCTGATAAAAGACCATCCTCTTTTCTTTTACTGTCTAAGAATGTTTTAGTGCTTTCCCATAGTTTTGCTCGTTTTTCTCTTAATTCTAATACTTTACTCATGCTATAATCCTCCATTGATGTCTATTTCTAGTTAAGTTCTAGTTTTATGGTTTTAATAGTTCTAAACGCTTATCAAATTGTGCGATAGACATTTGATTGTCTAGTGGTATTTCTATAGGTTTAGCTATTTTTTCAGCTTCTGGTATTACCCTAGCTTTAGGCATTTTTTTGACCCACGCGTTAGTAATGGTAAGCTTATCAAACATAAAATCTTTTAAAATATTTTCAGTTTGCTCGTTGTGATAGAGAACCTCATCTGCAAACCCTAGTTCTACTGCTTTGTTAGCACTAAACCAGGTTTCTGCATCCATCATGTGTGCTATTTTAGTTCGGCTAAGCTGTGTTTTTTGCTCGTAAGCATTGATAATACTTTCTTTAATTTCACTAAGCATAGCGATGGCTCCTTGCAAATCAGCTGCTTCACCAAATACTGCTGTGGCTGGATTATGAATCATTAGTACAGCAGTTGGTGACATTTGAACATGATCCCCTGCCATAGCAATAACGGAAGCCGCACTAGCTGCAATGCCATCTATTTTGATAGTGACTTGTCCTGAATACTCTTTGAGCATGGTGTAAATTTGAGAGGCAGCAATGACATCACCACCAGGTGAATTAATCCATACTGCAATATCTCCTTCATCCTCAAAAAGCTCTGATTTAAACTGTCTAGGTGTAATTTCATCACCAAACCAGCTTTCCTCAGCAATACAACCATCAAAGTAAAGGGTTCTTTGATTTTCATTCTTTACCCAGTTCCAAAACTTTCTCATTTAACATCTGTCCTTTCTGTATTTTCCTTTGCATAGGCACCTACATCCTTGAGCTTCAGCATATTGCCATTAACCATGTAGATGTCACCGCCCTCTTCTGGTGATATAAGATTCATATTCTCAAGTTCACGGATATCATTGGCTGACATCCAACCATTTTGTCTTGCAATGGCATAGCCATTCATACGGCTTTGATAGTCTCCACGAAGAAGGCCATCTACATTGAACTTGATAGAATACTGACTCTTTTCACCTGGTAAGAGTAACGCTTTCTGCATGGCTTGTTCCCATCTAGTTACCCAAGGATCTAAGGTATATTTCACAAACTCAAGAGATTGCTGTTCTATATTAGAAAAGCTCGACTTTTCAAGATCACCTACCATGTGGGGAGGCACTCTGAAAATTCGAGCTATCTCATTGATTTGAAATTTACGTGTTTCTAAAAACTGTGCTTGCTCTGGGGATATACCTATACTTTGGTATTTCATACCTTCTTCCAAAACAGCTACTTTATGAGCATTCTTAGTTCCTTGATAAACACTGTTCCAGCTTTCTCTTATTCGCTGTGGATCTTTAACAATTCTCGGGTGCTCAAGTACACCACCTGGAGTGGCTCCATTTGCAAAAAATGAGGCCCCATATTCTTCAGTAGCTAGGGACATACCTATAGCATTTTTAGCCATAGCAATAGGCGAGTAGCCTATGAGTCCATCAAAGCCTAATCCGGGAATATGCAGTACCTCATAATCTGATAAGTAGAACTCTCCATAACCTGCTAAAGAGGGTGTCTCATCACTATCTCTTGTATAAACATAGTAGATGTTACCTCTACTATCACGATTTACACTCATCTTATTAGGGAGTAGTGGATATAGTGATAAGACCTTGCCATTTTGGTCTCTAATAATTTGAGCATAAGCATTTCCCCATAATAAAAGATGACTCATAAGTGTCTCTCTAAACACAAATGAAGTCATCTCTGAATTTGGCTCATCATGGAGCAAGTGATATAGGTTATGGTTTATTGCTTTTTCTTTTCCTAGTCCAGTGGTTTGGTAAACACTAAGTGGTAAGCTTGCTATTGCTTCTGCTAATATTCTTACACAAGCATAGACTGCAGTGGTCTGCAAAGCAGTTCTTTCATTGACAATCTTTCCACTAGTTGTTGAACCAAACAAAAAGGAATACGCACTGCGAAAGAAAGAATTCGTAATTGGCTTATCTCTTGGCTTGAAAATTTTATTAAATATTTGCATTATATATCTCCTAACTACTAATAAAAGCACTTCATTATGAAGTGCTAATCATCTAGTGTATACTATTATCAAAATATACTTGCATTTAATTAGATTCTTCCTTAAGCATCTTTAAAAGTTTGTCTTTATAATCTATAATTTTTTCTCTCTCTGCTTCATAATCTGTAGTATTTAGAGCATTTTTTTCTTTTGTTAATCTGATTATAGTCCCTTCGGGAACATCACCATGTAATTCCGTAGTAGATAAAATCAACTGAGAATCAATTGGTTGATCCATTATAGCAAACTGCCATATTTTATCTATCTTCTCTTGTGCAGGCTCTTGTTGAAATATAGCATCTAAAACAATTGGTGAACAGACGGAGATTGAATATTTATTAGCGACAGTGAAAAGAGCATATACTTGGGCCATAATTGCGCAGGGTAAATCATTTCCTCCACTATTAAAACTTAATTTAATGTCTTTTAGCTCTTTATTATCAATGTCTATAACATTAAGTTGGAGTAAATTATGCATTAAATTTTGAATATATAAGTCTTTAATAGGTCCACCTGCTTTAGAAATCGTGGTTTGTTCTGAACGGATTTCTTTTAGGCGCTTTTCACACTTTAGTATTTTTTCTTCAAGCAAGGCTAATTCTTCTTTTAAATCTTTTAATATAGATTTTGAACCCTCTGCAATAATAATTTCTTGAAAGGTAATAGCCTCCCTTTTTCGAGTTAGAATTTTATTTATGTTATTAATATACTCTTCTAGTTCATTAAGTTTAGCAGTTTGTTTTTGTACTTTGCTCTCCAATTTATTTTTCTCTTCAAAATATGAATGCATAACATCTTCACACTCTTGAATTTCTGAATACATTTCAAAATGATTCTGGATACTATTTTGATGAACTGTTCCACAAATTGGGCATGCAATAACATCATCAGATAAATTATTTTCTACATAGTCAGCATCTTTCAATAACTCGTTATATGTCTTTTCTGCAACAATGTATAATTCTTCAGCTTCACGTATATCATTAAAACATCTTACTATTTCTTGCTTAATGGCATTTTTTTTATTAAGTTGAACATTTAATTCTTGAGTTAATTCACCAATTTCTTTCGAAAATTCTTCAATATTAACATTAATATCTAAATATTGCTGATATTTTTCTATATGATTCTTATATATAATTTTTAGCGTATTTTCTTGGCTTTTATTTTCTTTTTGTTCAATGTCTATTTTCATTTTCTCATCTAGTAAATCATAATACTGAGGGGTCCTTATCCCAATATGATATAGAAAAATTTCTTTCTTCCAATCTCCACCTATTATATCACTAAAAGAATCCCAAGTTCCAGACCATCCCCTATCCTGATCAATATAAAAAGGCATAAACATCCCACCAGGATACGCATAAGATATACTAGATGTATTTTTGTTATTAGGTAATCTAATTTTGAAATTAAATAATTCTATAAAAAATAACCGTAGATCAGAAACACTTTTAAAAAACATAGTACCTTTAGCTTGAGTAAGTATAAAGCACTCATTATTTCTATAAAGTTCATAATCTTTACCATCAAAACTAAAATTCACTATTGTTGCTATTTGTAATGACTTCCAATTAGTAGTATATTTTTTCAACTTAGCCCCTAGAGAATAGTAGATTGATTTCATAACTAATGATTTACCCGTTCGATTTATAGTTGTACCGGTTGGATTATCACCAGTAACAATTGTCAATTTTTCGTTAAAGTTAATAATCTTTGCATCTTCATTTTTTTGAGATATTATTACTAGTTTTTGCAGAACTAATCTTTTCAATCTTACCCCTCCTTAAACTTCTTACTAGTTTTTTATAGCGTAGATATAAGATTTCATTATCTTTGACCATATGTACTGTATTACTCATAGAAACAACTCCCTTATAATAATTGTATATATATACTCTTGAGTATAGGCAACTATGTCTTTTCTATTTATTAACTCACTATAAATAAAATATATAGCATCTTTAACATTATTAAATTTATTATTTCTACAAAGCTCTTTGACTTCATTTCTAATGTCTTGTAAAGTCACGTCCTCTATATCCATCAAATCTATTTGACATTTTCTCCAGTTATGTCCAATTTTGTTAACCGTAAAAGATGCTACTCCATCATGAAGTAAATATGATTGTATCGTATCCCATGATCCTTCTTTACTTTCATATTTAAGCTGGTTTATCCACTCTTTAAAGCAGTCACTTGTGATAGATTTATGCGTTCTTAAATCTTGAATATTATATGGGCGAGTTTCACAATTATTAATTCTCTTAATTTCTCCAAGAATAGTATAAAATAATGTTTTTGTTTGACTCACAGTACTTTCAATTCCCATACTAAATAATTGGTTAACAAATATCCCCATAACTGTTTCTTCATAATTAATTAAATCTTGGAAAGAAACATCAAAATAAATTATGTCTGTACATGAATTATTACACAACGAACTATCAAAACTACAAGCTTTGCACATATCACTTGTTATTATCTGTAATTTAGTATCTTGAAGTTCGTTTAGTTTAACGACTGTTCTACTAGTAGAATCATCGTTGTTACGAAGAATGCCATAATCAAAAAACTTATTAGATACGAGATGCAAACTTTTAGTCTCTGCAGAAAATTTTGAGTAATTATCAATCATTTTCTGCATTATAGACATTTCATCAGGGTATTTATTTCCATCTTTAGTAATAAAGGTTGTGGTAATAAAACGTCCTTTTGTTGTATTAGTTTTAATCTGATAAAAATCTATCATTTCATTTTCTGTAGAACAATCTAAAATGATGATATCATCGTGAAATTCCATAAGTAATATGAAATTTTTATCTTGCTTTAATAGTTCTAACATACGATTAAATGCCCATACTTGCTGGTAATTAAATCTATTACTTGTTCTACTTCCGGCATTTTCACGTTGAGGTACCGTTAATATTTTATTAATTATACTCAAAATGGCCCCTCCTTCTTTAAGATATCATCATTATATCAAGATATAATACATAATTAAAGTTAATATTCTGAAAAATCAACAAATTATATCGTTAATATTCCTCGTTTATCATAAATACTACTTTTATCAATGTTATTTCTTATACTTCTATCAAGTGCCATGATTAAAGCTACTGCCCCATCAATTTTCTCAGTACTCTTTTCTTTATCTGGTTTTATATTACCTGCTGGATCAGTTTTGATAAAAATATTGTCCATCATCCATCTTAGAACTGGATTACTGCCATGAGCTAGTTTCTTCTCTAAAGTAAGTTTCATGAGTTCCTTAGATGGTGGAGACATATCTTTATAGCCTTGTCCAAACGGAACTACAGTAAATCCCATTCCCTCTAAGTTCTGTACCAGTTGAACTGCTCCCCATCTATCAAAAGCTATTTCTTTGATGTTATACCTAGTACCTAATTTTTCAATAAAAGTTTCTATAAAGCCATAATGAACAACGTTACCTTCTGTTGTTTTTATATACCCTTGTTGTTGCCAAACATCATAGGGGACATGGTCTCGTCTTACTCTTAAATCAAGAGTTTCTTCAGGTAACCAGAAGAATGGAAGTATTTCATATTTTTCGGTCTCGTCTCTTGGTGGAAATACAAGTACAAAAGCTGTGATATCTGTAGTTGATGATAAGTCTAATCCACCATAGCACTCTCTACCTTGAAGAGTATCAACAGAGACAGGAAAAGCACACTCATCCCATTTATTCATCGGCATCCAACGAATAGATTGCTTTACCCACTGGTTAAGACGAAGTTGGCGAAATACATTCTCTTCTGCCGGGTTCTCCTTGGCGGAATTAAAAGCTATCCTTACTTTTTCTATATCAATTGTAATCCCTAAAGAAGGATTGGCTTTATACCAGTTAGCTTCATCTGTCCAATCGTCATCATCTGATATACCATAAAGTACAGGATAAAATGTAGGATCTATCTTTCTATTCTGTAGAAGATCATTAGACTTTTGGTGTAATTCATAGCATATGGAATTTCTATCAGTTCCTGCTGTTGTAATGATAAAAAAGAGGGGTTGAGTTCTAGCATCTCCTGATCCTTTTGTCATAACATCATAAAGCTTACGATTAGGTTGTATATGAATCTCGTCAAAGATAAGTCCAGAAACATTGTATCCATGCTTAGTTGAGGTCTCAGCTGAAAGTACCTGATAATAACTAGCTTGATTTGGATAAACAATACGTTTAGTTGAACCTACTATTTTTGCTCGTCTACTTAATGCTGAGGATTGCTTAAGCATTTGAGTGGCTACATCAAATACAATGGATGCCTGTTGTCTATCTGCCGCACAGCCATAGACCTCTGCTGAAGGTTCCTTATCTGCAAATAGTAAATATAAAGCAATAGCAGCTGCAAGCTCACTTTTACCCTGTTTCTTAGGCAATTCAACATAGGCTGTTAAGAACTGTCTTGTGCCATCCTCTTTAACTATGCCAAATAAATCTCTTATAATCTGTTCTTGCCAAGCTATTAGTTCAAAAGGTTTACCTACCCAACGCCCTTTAGTGTGCTTTAAGCACTGAATAAAATTAACAGCTCTATCAGCTTTGGCTTCATCATAGTGGGAGGTTGGTAGCATAAAAGGTGAAGGTGTGTAGTCTATTAATTTATATCTCTGATCCATAAGTCTTACCTATGCTTTCAAAATATCTTCCATAACGTCAAAGTCATCACTACTTTTATCCGCAACAATTCTACTTCTAGCAGATGGTGTTAGTCCAAACTGCTCACAGAATTTGCCCATTATTTTTAGGTAATTAGAGGCTATGTTCACTTGAGGTACCTGTTGCCAATAGCCACTTGGGGTTTTAACGATGGAACCATGCTTACTAATAAACTCTTCAGCCTCTTTCCACCTGGCGTAGGCTTGGCAATACCCACCAAAAGCTGCCATATCCACTTCAGTTAATAAGCCCATCAGCTCTAAGTGTTTACTCATTCTACGCCATTCCTTTTTAGCTTCAGCTTCTAGCCAGTTAGGGCATTTAGGAGCCTTGCTTTTGGGTTTAGGTTCTTTAGTATTAAGAGGTCTTTTACCAGGATTCCCTTCTAAAACTTTAAGAGCTGTTGGCTTAGGTTTCCGTCCACTTTGTGCCATGAGTACCATCTCCTTTCCATGAAAAAAGGACCTACTCTCGTAAGTCCCTTGATACTATCTTGTGCCATGTAAAATAAAATTAAGGTAAGCTCGAATGTCCTCTTCTATGAGGTTAACCAGTTCCAAGTAATTTCTTTCATAGGCCTCTCTTTGAATGCCGGTAACATCAAACATATTATATTTACCAGAGTCCCTAATTTCTAATATCTGCTTCAGTAGCTCATGAGTAATCTTTTGTTCCTTGAATAGACCTTGATAGTTATAATTACCTTGTCTAATTTCTGCTAATTCAGCCTCTGCAGCTTCTTTATACTGTGGATGTTGTTTCTCTTTCTTTTTACAATTTAAGCAAAGGCAATCGGTATTAAGCATACTCATTATTCTACCGTCCTCTAAACTACCGCCACACCTATCACACGTTTTTTGAGTAAAGAATCGTTCCATAGTTTATTGATTCACTTCCTTTATGCACTCTAGATGTGCCTCTTTTAAAGGTTCTAGGTCTAATCCATTGTCTAGGTAGCCTTGGTTAATAACCCCTAAATAGTAGCCTGTAGGTAGACTCGGCTTATTTTTATACTCATTAGTCATAATATAGGCCATGGCCTTTTTAATCTTAGTACCAATCTTAACTTTAACATCCCTTTTCTCATAAAGTCTTGGATACCCTTCGTACATATCAAGAGCTACTTCACAGTATTCTGTGATTTCCCAAAGTACAATAGGTACTTCTTTTCCTTCGCAAGGCTCTATATTGGCTACACCTTTATATAGGCCTCTAAATGTTAGTTTATAATCTTCTAATATGCCTGTACCTATTACTTTTGCAGCAGGGCATCTACTTGCCATTTGCTCTAAATTCATATTGCTACCATAGGCAGCGTAAATTTTAGTCTTCAACTCATTCACCCTTTCATGAAGGGAAGGGCTTAACCCCTCCCATTCTCTTCCTCTCAAGCTACTCTTCGCCATGCTGAATTTCCTGTTAGATTAGCTAGAAAATGATGTCTGCAAGTTTTGAACTCATCTCCATTTAATCCAAGTCTTAGCATCCAACATCTGAAGGTGTATTTCTCGTTGTCAGTATAGGTTCTTCTTGGACTTGCTGTCTTTTGAGTCAATGCTTGGTAGCTGAGAGCTAGGCAAAATTGAATGTAGGCTTTTATCTTGCCTGCGTGGGTCGTGCTATTAAAAAGTCTAAACTCTATGGTGCCTTTATTAAATACACTGTGTAAATTAAGTCCGTGGTATCTACTTTGATGGTAATGTCTGTCTCTTTCTTCAAAACCATAACCTTCGTACCAAACATCTGCTAAGGCATCTAGTGTTTTAGGCTTTTTCTTATTAATGGTTTGAATAAGTTCTTCATTTACTTTTTTGCAATATCTTAATCTTTCAGGGTCTATTTGAAGGCTCTTGTAAAGTAAGTCTTCTTTACTTGCCATTAGATTGACCAAATTCTTAAGGCTTGTTGGCGTATGAGGTATGGCATCTACATGGATGTGAATACCGCAACTTTTATTGGTAATGGCTCCTGCTTTTCTTAAGGCTCTTACAAGTTCTTGTAAGATCTCAATATCTTGGTAGGTAAGAATGGGGCTAACCAGTTCTACCCGATACTCGTTTGAAGCATATCCAATTGTTTTCTCCATTTTTCTTTGTGCCTCAATACTTGCATCTGAAACTACCTTCCAAGTTCTGTCTTCCATGTCCATAATGTGGTAGGCATCATAACCTCCTCCTGCGTGGACTAAACAAATACTTTTGAGTTCTTTTTTGATACACTCGGCTGCTTCCTTTCGGGTAATGCCTGTCATTTCAATTTCAATGCCAAACCTTTGTGTTTTCATGTATTTTCTTCCTTTCAAAGTGTGTTTTCCCTTTCGGTAGTACACATGTTAACTCTGTATGGAAGATAAGTGTAGGCCCTTGTGCCACATACATTTCACAATAAACACATCGGATATTTGTGCTTAGTACACAATGCGCCAATTGGTAAGTACACTAGTTGATATTCGCCTTTTCTTGATCTTGCTCCAAGCTTGCAAAAGATTGTTTTTCTCCATTTCTTAGTAGATAAACCTCATCTGCCGTTCCCTTGTATTCTATATAGCGCTTCACAATGACATCTACAAACTTCTCATCTAATTCAATGGTGTAGCAAATGCGATTAGTTTCTTCACAGGCAATAAGGGTAGAACCACTTCCACCAAAGGGATCTAATACAATGCAATTGCTCATACTACTATTCTGAATAGGATAAGCAATAAGAGGTACGGGCTTAGTTGTAGGGTGTAATTCACTTCTACTAGGTCTGTCAAAATTCCAGATAGTTGTTTCTTTTCGCCCAGCATACCATTTATGCTTACCGGACTTTTTCCATCCATAGAGGATAGGCTCATTCTTCCATTGATACGGACTCCTACCAAGAACAAAAGATTGTTTTACCCACTGGCACACACCAGATAAATAGAAACAAGCATCTTGAAAGGCTTTTCTAAAGATAAGGCCTTTTATATCTGCATGAAATACATAAATAGAAGCATCCTCTTCCATATTTTCTGACATACGACAAAAGGCAGCTAAGAGGAATTGATAAAAATCTTCATCCTTCATCTTATCGTTCTGAATGGTACCGGCTTTACCCGCGTAGTCAACTCCGTAAGGGGATCTGTTACCACTAGATTAGCTTTTTTACTTTCCATGAGTTTAATATAGGTTTCGGGTGAGGTACTATCTCCACATACTAATCGGTGCCTACCTAATAACCAAACATCACCTTGTTTAGAAATAGGGTTTTCAGTGAGTGCCCCATCTACATTAAAGTTATCATCCTTGATTTCCTTATCATGAAGGTTATTAAATAGTTCTTCTATCTCAGGTGGTTCAAAACCAGTAAAGGAAACATCATAGTCTAACACTTGTAGGTCTTTGATAAGTTCCACCAATAGTGCTTCATTCCAGGAACCGGTCACTTTATTAAGAGCTACATTTAGTGCTTTTTCCTTAGTCTTATCAACTTCTACAATTACACAGTCTACTTCACTAAAACCTACATCTTTTAATACTTTCAATCGCTGGTGTCCACCAATAATAGTTAGGTCTTTATTGACAATTATTGGCTCGACATACCCAAACTCTGTAATACTGTTTTTGATTTTTTCATATTCCTTATCCCCAGGTTTTAAATCTTTTCTAGGATTGTAACTAGCTGGAATAAGGTCTTCTATCTTGAGCTTTTTAAATTCCATATTGTTCTTCTCCAAATCTATCCTTGATGTAACATTGATGACTACAATACTTTCTCTTGCGATTACCATAAGCACTAAATGGCTTATTGCACTTAGGGCAAATGTAATGATAAGTAGCAGTTTCCTTAAGAATTCTTTCCTCAGGATGTGCTACCCACCATTTTCTGCGGCATTCCTCTGAGCAAAATTTACGGGTTCTTCCCTTTCCTTTTTTGCGAATAGGATTACTGCAGTACTGGCAAAGGTCATGTTTTTCTTTTATCACTTCTGCATTAAGTTCCACCAACTGACTGGGACCATTTAAGTGATGCCTAATACAATAAGACTTAACTGAATCACGGCTTAGGTCTAATTGTTTAGCGATACTTTTATAACCCATTCCCTCTAGTCTTAATTTATAGATGGCTTCTTTTTGCTCGTTTATCATAAGAAAATCACCTTTTCTATTTGCGATTTTATGTGCATAGAAAAAGCCACAAACCTTTTAAAAATGAAAGGCTCATGGCTTATAAACTTTATTAAACAATTTAGCATAATTCATAAAGAGTGGCAATCTAGCATTTTCAATATCTAGCAGTCTATTCTGAGACTTTTTTATTAGCCCTCCCTTTTTATATTGCGAAAATTTGCGTGTGTGGGCACACCGGTCTCCAAGGCCTTGAGCCACAGAGATTTCATGCCCCCTCCCTCTGTATTTAATCACACTTTTAATCCAAAGGGGGGATAGCATATGTCTGGCAAACGATTTATTTGTTTTAAATACATCTACGAGAAGGGGGCATGTTTTATTTAATATTGGTAGGACTGATACCTATCCTCTGTCATTGTTTTCTTATCATGGCACTGCTTACACAACGGCTGCCAGTTACTTTTATCCCAAAACAAAACCTGATCACCTCGGTGAGGAATGATATGGTCTACAACAGTAGCTGGTGTAAATTTACTATCTTTCTGACATCGAATGCAAAAGGGATGCTGTTGTAAGAACTTCTTTCTAGAACTTCTCCATCTACTATCATAGCCACGGTCATTAGCTGCAGCCCTTCCATGCAATGCTTTGTGTTCATCACAATAATTTGTATCTGTAAGTTTAGGGCAACCCAGGTGCTTACAGGATTTTAGTGGCTTATGGGGCATAATAGATACTCCTATTTTCTCCAAAACAAAAAGCCTATTAAAGATGTATTTCTTTAATAAGACTTAAATAGGCTTCTTATTTACTTTTTTACTAACTATAGAATATCACTCTTTTTAGTAAAATGCACGTTCAACTTTCGGTCATTTATTTGGGATAAATTAATCTTCCATCCATATATTTCGTAAATCCCTAATATAAATTTCTGGTTCATCTTCATCTATATATCTTAAACCATAATCCTTTATAATCTGTTTATCAATCAACTCATTAATAACTTCCTCAGTTACATCTTTGTACATATAAGTATCTTCTAGCTTTATAGTGTTAAATGGTAAATCTCCTTGATCCGGAATGAAACCTATTTCATCACCACTATGTTTAAGTAGATACCAACTTGTTATAGCAGTAGATACTGGATTTCCTACGATTTCACGTTCTTTGCCACATGGCAAATGCATAAAAGTAATCTTTTCTTTTTTTGTTATATTAATTAATTCATATTCAACTCCCATTAATTTATATCTCCTCTAACATAGTCACAGTAATCTAAAATACGTTTTCCTAATGCAGAAGTATAATATGCATAATACTCTGGCATTGATTGTATTTTACTATCCCATAAGCTGGGTTGTTCAATAAGTTCAACAGCTTTTTCTATAGACAAGTCTATTCCTGTACTTATCTCAGCTCTATCTTCTATGTGAACTATTTTTATATATCCTGCTGTTATTAAGGTCTTAAGGAGATTAATAACTAATGGAAACAGTTCGCTCAAATTTTTTTGAGTGTAAATATATTTGAAGTCATATAATAATTGGTAAAAGGGCTGTTCTATATCAGCAGCATCATCTAAAATGTAATATTCATCTTGACTAACTAGTTCGCTAACCTCTTCCTCATAACCTGCTAGATAATTATTTATGCTAAATATGTCTCCAGTATTTGTATCAAATCCTCTAAGAAGTAATTTTTTTAGTAAATTATGTACAAATACAATAGAGTCACTACAATTCCCATTTAAATCCAAAGTAAAGTAATCAATTTCTTCTGTGTCAGGAAAGCTGATTAATACACTACAGTCAGAAAACAACATTTCATAAGTATTTACATCTATAGTTTTAAGATTAGAATAGTTACTCTTAGTTAGTTCTATAATATCAGTCTTGTACCCAAGGGTGTTAGGCTTAAAGTCATTAGGTATTTCAGTTACATTAGTAGCAAATAAAGGTATGTCTTGAACTATAATTTGCCAACTCATAATTCTGCTCCTTTTGTATATTATAATTAACTCAATAGTAACTTTAAATATTGAATTTGGCAATCCTAAAAGTTCATAGAAGGTACCAGTAGTGCCTAATACCTTCCATGAATTTTTTTATAAAGCTTTGATTCCAAATAATTGAATAGAGAAACGCTTTAATGCATAATGCCTTTTTCTTCTTAAGGTACTTTCGCTTAAGTTAAGTTTGTAGCAAATATCTTCCAGCCTAAACTTATCAATAAATAGTAACTTTAAAATATCTTTGTCTAGCGAATCCATTTCTCCATTATTTTTTAGATGCTCTAAAGCACTATCTATATTGTTTATCTTTGCCTTTGTTAGTTGATATGCCGAAATCTTTACTTGCTTTTTAAAGATTAGATTCGTTATCCTATCATCACTATTCATAGAGCCACCGCTAACACTTTCATAATCAATACTTTTAATTGACTGGAGCTCATATTCTATTGTTCTAATTTCATCCTTAAGTGAATCAAGTGAGTGAACTAGGTCTTGATAGGAATTTAGTACATTTTCTGCTTCTTGTATATAATCCATATGTCCCCTTCTTTCAAAAGTTAGTCTGATTAATTCTAGCTTTCACTGCTTCCAATAAAGCATTTTGACTTTTATCTTTTGTTCCTAAAGCTTTTATAACATCCTCATCAATGGTTCCTTTAGTTATAATGTGATGAATCACTACAGTCTCTTTTTGTCCTTGTCTCCATAGTCTGGCATTAGCCTGTTGGTATAATTCTAAACTCCAAGGTAAGCTAAACCAGACAATAGTGCTACCTCCACTTTGAAGATTGAGGCCATGACCAGTAGCAGCAGGGTGTGCAATAGCTATTGGTATATCTCCTTCATTCCACTTGGTAATATCCTCAGAGGAATTAATCTCTTGCACTTTAAACTGTTTTGAAATTCGCTCTTTATCATGTTGATACCCATAAAAGATTAAAACTGGCTTTCCATTAGCAGCTTCAATCAAATCCTCCAGGGCCCCTAGCTTTCGATTATGAATCCGTTTTACCTTGTGGTTCTCATCATAAACAGCTCCATTGGCTATCTGTAAGAGTTTATTACTTAAAGCTGCTGCATTCACTGCATCAATATCTCCTTCAGCAAAAGGCAATAGCATATCTTTCTCTAAGGTTTGATAAAGCTTTATCTCAGCCTCTGACAAACTTACTTCAACTCTATTATCAATTCGGTCTGGCATTTTCAAATAATCACAGGCTTTCATGCTTATGCAGATATCAGAGAGCTTTTCGTAAATCTGATCTTCCGCTCCTAGTCTTGGCTTATAACTAAAAATGACTTCTCGACTTCGCTTGTCAGGTTCAAAATAGGTATTTCGGTATTGTCCAATGAACTTACCCAACCTTTCTCCCATATCTAGCAAATAGATTTGGGCCCATAAATCCATTAAACCATTAGGAGCAGGAGTACCTGTTAATCCTACGATTCGTTTAACTAAAGGTCTGACTTTACGTAAGGCCTTGAACCTTTTAGAACTATATGACTTAAAACTTGAAAGCTCATCAATCACCACCATATCAAAATCCCACTTATGAGTCTTAACTAGCCACTCTACATTTTCTCGGTTAATCACATAAAGTGCTGTCTTTTTTTCTAAGGCTTTAAGTCTTTCCTTCTCCGATCCTAAAATTTTAGAAATAGTCAAAAGCTTAAGATGTTCCCATTTCTCACATTCCTTACTCCAAGTATCTTGTGCTACTCTCAATGGAGCAATCACTAAAACCTTGTATACTTTAAAATAGTCATACATTAGTTCATCTAAGGCTGTTAATGTAATAATGGTCTTACCGAGTCCACAGTCTAAAAACATTCCACAAATCTTATCCTTGATGATCCTACTCGTTGCATAGCTCTGATAGTCATGTGGTACATATTTCATCTAGTAGTTCTCCTATCTGTTCTTTTCGGTCAATGCAATAGACCTGAAAACCTAATGCTTCTAACTGCTGTTTTCGTTTGAGCTGAAGTGGCCTCATCTTCTTACCTTTAGCTTTCAGTTCAACAAATGCTATCTTCCCATGAGGGAGGAGCACCAAACGATCTGGTACTCCATTAACTCCTGGGGATACAAACTTATAAGCTATGCCACCTCTTGCCTTAACAGTTCTAACAAAAGCTTGTTCTGTTCTACTTTCTTCTGCCATTAAGCTTTCTCCAAAGTTTCTTAATAGCTTTTTTGATACGAATAACTAGTTTACCAATCACTCTTAATTTGTTTTCACACCATCTATAAATTCTTTTCATGTTTCATTTCTCCTTTGATTTTTATCATTTGTTGCCAAAGTTGCCATTTAGTCATTAAATCCCTATACGCGTGTATATACGTGTTGCGTGCGCTCTTTCTTTATTATATATATATTATTATTAATAGTAATTTTTGAGCAACTAAGCTACAGACACCTGCTAGGAATTGATAGGAGCTAATTTGAATGGTTGCCACAATAAATAACTTAGCAACACTTTTGAGCAACACAGCAACTTTTTTAGTTTATTTTAATAGCAACATAGCAACTTCTATTGCAACATATCTTCAGTTACATAGCCATTAACAATTCCGTAAATAGGAAAACGTATTTTGCTCTCATGCTTTTCCCAATTTTTCATGCGAGCCATAATGGCTCTTATTTCATTGCCATCAGTACGTTTAAGATTGGCTTGTTCTTTGCCAAAGCATTCACACCAGATTTCCATCACACAAACTCTGGTTCGTTTAACTGTTCCAACTTCCTTACTACCAAATTCGCCACCAGTTAGAAAACTTCTACGTTCATAGAGGTCCATATTAGGCCAGTTCTCCGGTAAGAGCTTATTCAGATATTCCCTTACTAACGCTTCTCTTTCATCAGCTTCCATAGCTTCAGCTTGTTCTTCTATAGCTGCCTCTGATACACCATCTTCCAAATGGAGTTGTTCACCATCCTTATATAGTTTAAGCGTTTCAGCCCATAGTTGTTTAATTTCATAAGTTGAAATCTCCCAAGGTTTTTTAGAACTTTGTCCCTTTACCCTAACAGGCCAAAATCTTCTATTTCCTGTTGTATCTCTTAAATAGCCATTTTCAGCATTTGTAGTTCCAATGAATACACATTGACGCGGATGAGGAGCAGGACGCCTTCCAAAGCTAGCTCTATAAATATCATTCTGTCTAGATAAGAAACTTCTTAAAGTTTCAACATCAGCTTTTCTAAGTCCAGCTAGTTCTCCTATTTCTAGAATCCAATAGCCTTGAAGCTTCTCAGCTGCTGTCTTATCATGAGTATCTGCAAGCTGTAAACTATCAGAGAACCACTCACCACCTAGATTAGCAATAAGGGTACTTTTACCTATTCCTTGAGGACCATTTAAAACGAGGATGGTATCATACTTACAACCTGGATTGAATACTCTAGCTACTGCTGCACAAAGCACCTTTCTAGTTACTGCACGAACATACTGACTATCCTCTGCTCCTAAATAATCAACCAGTAAGGTTTCAATGCGGTCTATGCCATCCCACTCTGGCAAACTCTGCAGATACCGTCTAATAGGATGATAAGAACGATCATCGGCTACCTTTGTTACTGCTGTCAAATAATTTTGTTTGCTAAAGGTACCATAGTGCAAATCAACATAACTCATAAGCTGTGCATCATCTGCATCTCTCCAAAAGTTACTGGGATGCTTCCACGGTACCTCACCTATAATCTCCATACCGTCACTGAACTGATTAAAAACGATGTGCTTTAAATGATCATCATGCTGTAAAATCAGTATAAGATTCTTAAGGTTATTAACCACTTGACCACTTTTACTCACCGTTAGTTTCTCTTGCCACTTATCATCTACTACATCAAACTCTGCTTGTACCTGTCCGATGCGTTCTCGGACTACTTGACCTTTAACCACATCATCCTTAGTGCAAAACTCCACCATAGCCTTATAGGAGGGTAACTTGGAAGGCACTGTACCTTCTGGTACCTCCATATCTAATTCTCTAAAGTGATGAATCCTAACTAAGTCAAAGGCATTGCAAAGTTTACCACTAGCTGGATCTGTTGCATGATGTGAGTACGCGAACTTATCATCATATATCACCACACCTGCTGTACTTTCACCTGCCAGGTAATCGTATCTATCAGGTACTGCACTTGGCTTGTAGACATCACCTAAGAACTTTTCGATAGCATCTTGAATAGAATAAGTTCTGCAAAAGGTACCGATGATCCCTTCTTTCTCTAAAGGATCTGATTGCTTAGAAATATGCTTCTTAACAACTATGGTTTGTCTTGAAGAAACAGGCCAAGTTGAGCTATCTCTCCAATTTTCATAACGTGCTAATACCTTATCTGGATCTAGCCATACACCCTTCTGCTCTTTAAAGAGAAATTCTCCATCACAAGAGGTACTAGGCCAATACATCAGCCTAACCGGCTCATAGGTGGTATCATCAAATTGATCAATACCAATATCTTTAGCCACCATTCTGCCTATAGCTGAATATTCATCAGCTGTAACTATTCTTGCAAGAGGGATGACTAGTCTTAACCTTGGATGCTCTGGTGTGTGTTTATGAGTAGAATAAATGCAGCAAGTAAAATCATAGAACAACTCCATTTGTTCCCATATATCCCTTAGTGCATCATCCATGTCTAGCGTCAGCATAGACCGATATTCTACATAACCATTTTTTCGCTTGCCTTCTTTTAACCTACCTCCTACAAAGCCACCAATATCTTTTATAGCATCCTGCTTCACCTTGGAAAGCAGCCTATATTCAGCTACTGACTCACTGGTACGATACGTTTGACTCACACGCTCAGTAAAAGCTTCCCAAGTGAACTCCTGGTGCTTCCATACTTTATCTTTTCTACTATTTCCAGTAGCAATTGTGAACTTCATTGTTGTCTCCTTTGCTGCCTAATCTTTCTTGTAATATTCGCATTCAAAGCCATCTGCTCTAAGGGGTAAATCTTCTGCCCATTTAGGCTGAATAGCCATCACCTCACATAACTCTTCTAAAGAGCCTTTGCCCATTGGTGCTTCTACAATCACCTCGTCATGGACGTGCATCACAATCTCATAACCTCTATCTCTTATGGCGAGCATAGCTTCTGCAAGTAAATCCCTTGCTGTTGCTTGTACAATGTTTTCTACAAGTTTTGGACCGTAGGTTTCAATACGGCACCAGTGCTTGTTTTCACCTATCCCTTCATAGGTAAGACCTTCTCTACCAAACTTGTTGATTTCAATTCTGGCTCTGATATAAGAAAGCCTTCTTCCTGAAGGTAAAGTAATAGAAAGAATACCTCTTTCATAGTGAAAGGTTAACTTACCTACTGCTTGTGATACTCTTTCCTTGACTGCCTTAAGTGCGGCCTTATCTACTGCCCACCATAGCTTTGTAATATTTGGGTTAGCTTCACGCCAAGTAGTAACAAGTGGCTTAAGTTCATCTTCATCTAATCCCATTTCTAAAGCACCCATAGAGGTTAAAGCACCTACACTACCCCCGTAACCTAGGGCTAGTTCTGCAATCTTCCCTTTCTGCCTTAATGGGCTACCTTTGGTGATTTCATCAATAGGAACTTTTAACATCTGTGAGGCAGAGGCTTCATAAATCTTGCCATGTGTCTTGAAAACATCCAATCTCCATGCTTCATTTGCTAGCCAGGCAATCACCCTCGCTTCAATAGCAGAAAAGTCTGCTACAATAAATCGACTTCCCTTGCAGGGAATGAAAGCTGTACGGATAAGCTCTGAAAGAACGTTAGGCACACTATCATACAATAATTCAAGCATATCCAAGTCACCCTGCTTTACTAAATTTCTAGCTAGTGTTAAATCCTTTAGATGGTTTTGAGGTAAGTTCTGAACCTGCACTAACCTTCCTGCCCATCTTCCTGTTCGATTAGCACCATAAAACTGCAGTAAACCACGAACCCTTTTATCCGGGCAAATAGCTCTATTTATGGCTTCATACTTCTTTACAGAGGTTTTTGCAAGTTCTAACCTCATTTCTAGCAATTGTTTAACTTGACCACTAGTACAAGTTACCAATTCGCCAACAGCTTTCTTTGATAGACTTTCTATACTCAGATCATTGTCAGATAACCACGTCTTTAACTGAGCGACACTGTTCGGATTATCTAATCCAGTCAAGACTTGAGCGTGTCTAGTCACCTTGTATTTATACTCACTATCACATTTAATAGCATTTTTCATGAGCTGGGTATCTACTAAAACTCCTCTATCATTAATCTCTTGATCTAATACATAAAGCTTTTGTTCTTTTTCACTAACAGGATAAGAAGCTAGTTTTTTACGAATAGCTCTTTCTACCTCTACATCCCGTTTACAGTAATACTTAAACTGCTCCCATTTCTCTAAGGCATGACGTGGTAAATTTCTTGTTCTGTTTTCATTAGTTCTAGTAGGTTTACAAGGCATACAAAAATATCTAATTAACTCTTTACCTTCTTTGAGTTTCTGCTTTTCGAGTCCTAGCACTTCTCCCACTGATTCAAGAGACAATGGGAGACTTAGCATAGCAGCTTGAACTTCGGTACAACGCCAGTCTTCTGCCGTGAGCTGAATCCCTAGATGCCTTGATAAAGCAGTTCGTTCAAAGCTAGCATTAAAAGCTGTCTTAATAATGCTTTTGTCTTGAATAGCTGATAATACTTCTGAAGGAATAAATTCACCTTGGATCAGATCAACAATTTCTACTTCATCTTCTTCAAAAGCATAAGCTAGGAGCAATATTTCAAAATCTGTAGCAGAGGTATACGCATACACCCCTGCTTTAGTTACATTAACGCTGCTATAGGTCTCTAGGTCTAAAGCTAACGTTCTCATGATAAGAAGTCATCTTCACCATAGGCTTGAAAATCATCTTCAGCTCTTGAATGACCGCTAAGAGGCTCACCGTCCTCTAACTTCTGTAAATTCCCCAATCCACAAGCAATGCCTTTATTGCCATTTTGATTGAAAGCATAAAAGTTAATACTAGCTCTACCATAACATCCACTGTACACTTCATTAGGATCTAAAATAGGTTTTACTTTCTTATCTACAATTTGTGGCTTATCCTTGCTATTTGCATTGATAAAGTAACACCCTTGATAAGCTTCATCATCAGGTCTATCGATATCACCATCTCTTAGAGGTAGTTTTAGGTTGGCTGGAATCTTACCTCCAAACTTAGCAATGCCTTCTTGCTTAGCCTCTTCCATAGCTACTTGAATTTCTTCAATGGTTTTAACATCTGATTTAGGGATAATTAAAGATACACTGTATTTCTCTTCACTTCCATTAATACTCTTTGGTTCCCATATATTTGCATAGCTAAATCTTACTTTACCAGTTACTACTTTGCTCATTATTTTGTCTCCTCTTTAAAGTCATCTTTTATTGTGTTTTTAATATCTTGTCTCTTATCACTTATTGGAACTAAGGTTAATTTACCTTGTGGCTTTTCTACTAACGATCCTAGAAGTTCATTAAATATGCTTTTACCTAAGAGCTTCTCCATCTCACTTAGTCCAAGTAGTGACTGTTTGTAAATATCTTTATAGCCAGCTTCAAAAAGCTTATTAATAACTTCTTGCTCACATTTGTACTTACGATTACTCCTACCTTCAACTAACTTGTAACCTGCCCACTCCTTGTTTTCATTTAAGGCTTTTTCAGTAGCATAGGCATAAATATCATTAGCCCAACTTGATAGTTTTTCAGCTAGGGGTAATATTTGAATAATCTCCTCATCTTCTAATAACGCAGGGAGTGCAAAGTCATACTGTGCTAATTCTAAGAAATGCTCAGATCTAGCTCTACAAGCTTGCTTAGCTCTACAGAAACGACAGTGCTCACCGGTTAAAAAGTCACCTTCTCCTTTATAGGCCATGGACGCTTTAGGCTTTAATTCTTTTTCAGCCCACTCAAGTAACTCAACTGCTTTTATTTCATAACTAGAAATATTCTCAAGCCTTGGTTGGCAGATGGTCATCCTAACAGTTTCAATGTCATAAAGAACATCGAACAATGTAAGTGCCCCTAAAGCATAAAGCTTCATTTGAGGATTATCTCTAGCCGATACTGCTACTCCACGCCCATATTTAAGATCCACAATATCCAAGATGCCATCTGCTACAATGATTAGATCTCCGGTTCCAAAACCTTCAGGTACATAACAAGTATAATCGAGTCTCTGTTCGACTAGGATAAGGGGATCTTTACACTCATCTCTAGCTTTAGTAATAAGCTCCATAGCTAATGTCAGATAAATATCAGTGTACTCATCTAGCTCTTCACTATCATAGTCACTTATAGGTCTTTTTAAGTTTTCTCCTAAAAAGGTTCTAATCTTATACTCACCTAAAGCATGAGCGGCTGTTCCTTCTTCAGCAAAGGTACTAGTGGTGTTTTCAAACTGTTCCTCTAGTCTTGCTGACGGTGTACAATGAAGCCATTTATGAGAACTAGATGCACCAAGTAGTGCATGAACTGACATTAAAGAGCCTTCACTTCATTAAGAAGTGCCTCATAACAAGAAGGTTCTAAGTCTGTTAACTTATCAGCACCATACTTTTCAATAAGTGCTCTAATCTCTGGTCCTTTTCCAGCTTGAGACTTCTCAGCGAGTACAGACCTAACTTCTTCTATTGAAATAGTTTTCTTTTCGGATACCACGTTAAATAAACTATCAATATGCTCTGCTAGTTTATAAAGATCCTTAGCTACTTGTAAAATCAGTTCATCTTGTTTCATGATTAGTCAGCTCCTCGCATTTGTCATTAAAGTACTTTATTGGCATATCCATTTTACTTGCTGCTTCAATTTCTACACGCATACCTTCAGTCATTTGATTACCAAACACCCAGATTTCTTCACAATGAGACAATAGATGAAGTCCCAGAACAATACCTGCTTGGCGTTCTTCGCTAATGTTCTCATCAAGGAACTGGGTATTATGAAGATGAGGTGCAAATGGAACAGTTCCTTTGGTATAAGCAAAACGGCAATACGCTCGTACTCTTAGGGTGTTACGTTCAATATCTCCTCTATAAGGAGAACAGATAAAAACTAGTTTCATTGCTGTACTGCCTCCTTTGGCTGGATTATTTTGAGTAACTTTGTAAGCTTGGTAGCTAACTCTGCTTCTTTAGGCTTACTTTCCTTAACTACAATGTGTCCGGATTGTAACCCTGAAATCGTAATCGTGATGGTTTGCATTTTGTTCACCTCCTCATAACTGATTTTCAGAGGTTAAAATAAATGCCTCTAATATATAGCCACGAGAATAGCAAAATGTAAGCCCCTAAAACATTATTTCCTTTAATTTCCTGTAAATCTTATTAAGTCTTTCATAAATAGCTTGACGAGTTACCCCTTCTTCTTTAGCTATTTCAGCTATGGATTTTTCGCAAAAAAATACCTTGAAGATTAGTTTCTGTTGTTCTGACAGTAACATCTTCAAGGCTTCTTGTAATTGTTCGATTTTCTGAACTTCAATGATATGATTTTCGATATCTGTATTCTCAGATACCTGTACACCTTTTGCTTCTAATACCGATAACGGGACATGTCTCCTCGTTTCTCTACGATCTTGATTTCTTATACTTTCCTCAATCTTAATACACACTTCAGCTACTTCACTTGGTACATCAATCTCAATGATCTCACCAGTGACACTTTCATATTTAATTTTCATGCTCTGTACCTCTCATTCTTAATTTGAACTTGGAAACAAGTTGTATTTAAGATAATTGACACAGAATTAACAATATATAACTGAAGTGTAAAAGGATTACACTTTTTATGGTAAAAAGGTATTAAAAGTATACTTTTGTGCTTTCTATATTTATAGTCATATATGACATGCTCTGCTAAAGTTACTTTAAAATATATATCAGAATATAGTGCGTTGATTAAAAATAAGCAGCTACGCCATAATCGGTATAGCTGCTTTCAAAATCAGTATATTACTTAATCACTTTTGATTTCATTACACTAGTTATTTTAAATAGAATCAACATAATAAGTATTCCATTAAAACTATTACTAACCCCAATAGCACCACCATTTAACATTAATCTACTTATCAATATAATGGCTGCAGTTATATAATAGTACTTTCCCATATTAAATAACCACTTCATTAAAATATCTAGTATTTGCAATAAGTTCCTGAAATTTTCCATGATAAGCCCTCCAGTAATAATCCTATACATTATTTACTATAAAGCTGACTGATATGCATATAAATTATCTTTTAGATCACAAACACTACCCACACTTCCTAGATAGAATTTCTTGAACAAGCGAAAGTACACATTAGTTTTTCTACTGATGAGCAGCAGGTAGCTATCTAATAAATTTCTTCAAGTAATGCCTGCTCATTTTCACCTCAGCGGTCATTTTTTTATACAAGAGAACATTATAAATGAACCTCGGTATACCTGCAATAATTTAGGATGAAATACTGCGAATTTACATCATTTATAAAAAGAGGCTCCAGGCATTGAAATTTATAATAAAACTTCAATGTGACCCGAAACCTCTGAAGATATGCTTGTTCAGTACCTGGTGCATTAGCGTTAGAGCTTTTTATTTATTGCAATATTTTACTGAACATATTTCTACAATTATTCATTACATAATTTAATTATAATATGTATTTTGCCATGGTCTTTTTGCATTACCTGTTATTTCAGGTATGTAATTATAGAACAATAATTCTATATCGATAATTGTCTTGTTTATTGTATCAAAATATCGAATCAACTTTTCTTTCTTAAGATAAGTATCTGCAAAGACATTATGTGCTATATCGCCTCTAGCAACCACAATTTCATTTATTCCGCTTATAGTTAAGACATCACTTTCTATTCTATTCTTATCTAATCCTAAGTAAGCATGAAATATGGAACAAATCTTTTCTTTTTTAGGAGTATTAAGTGCTTTCATTTCTACATTGATTAAATTGCAATAGTATTCTTTCCAATTTCTTGCAAAATTAATAGGTTCTATTTCATTACAGCTTTCTTTAATCTTTTTGGAGATTTTCTTTTTTACTTCCTTTGGTAATCCATCGGGGCCTCTTAATCTTTTTGCTATGATTTCTCCTGCTTCAATTGCTATTTGCTCTACATATACTTCCCAAGAGGAACATAGAAACATTAATCCTGACCTAGTTAAATGATCTAGTCCTTTCTTTCCTCTCCTTTTGTTAGCTTCTAATGTGTCATCATATACTTTAATTAATTTATAAACCTGTTGACTGTTTTTACAGTAATTTGCATACGCCTTAGATGGCATTGGCTGTATCTCCTTTTCTATGCTTCAATCCAAGATAATGGTATCAAGCTCTGATCATTATTCCACCATTTTTCAACAATAGCATTCTGAAAATATTCTTCTTTTATATCAGCATGATCAACAACAATGATTTGCATATTTGGTGCTAATTCTTTAATTATTTTCTGAATAAATCCAAAGATTATCCGAATCTCTTGGTTATCAACATTATCATCATTCGTTTCAGGTGGAAAGTATACCTGAGAAGGTTGATCAATAAAAAGAAACTGAGGCACCGGACGCTGGTTCTGTATGAAAAATTTATGCAACGCAAATAAGGTAATTAGATGGCACCCCAACCAATTTGAACCACTTCCTAATTGCTGTAATGGTACAGGACGCTCTCTATCAACAACTACTGTTACCTTATTCATGTCTAATCGATATGGGTAATCACAATGCTCAAGTTGTAACTCTTTTGCCCATTTTGTCATTTCGACAGATAGACGGTTAATTATTGATTGTTTACGCTCCTCAACCAACTCTTCACTGAGTAAGTTATCAATTTCATCAATTCTTTGTTTCTTTTTCTCCATGCGCTCTCTTTGAACAGCAGAATCATCTTTAATAATGACACTCTCAAGCCACAAACTGATTCTTCCAATAATACGAGCCCTTCTAGCATTAAGATCTTTGAACGCAATAGTATCTTTATTTTCTTCGTAAATTGCGTCAATTTCTAACTTTGCGTTTTTTATACGATCAGTAATTATTTGTTTGCTCTGCTGAAGTTGTTCAATATATGAATTGATTTGTGGTTGCTCACGTTTAGCAGAATGATGTGACCCCAAAAAGTTAGACTTTTATTGCATAACAGATTTTTGTTAAATCTGTTATGCATTTTTTATGCAGCTAAGAGACTAATTCTGTATTGTACAGGACTGAGCCAACCTAGTTTTTGTT
>JAEYNQ010000278.1 GCA_023412455.1 Bacillota bacterium | reverse complement strand
TTGTTACCCTGACAACTTATCGTTATCATTAGGCGCTAAAATTTCTTTTAGCTTGCTAGCCAAGCTAGCATTTGAAGTTTAAATCTATCATTTCGTAGTATTTGTTTTTCAAAGTACAAGTTATAGTCTACATCTCTTAGAGATGCTTTCTATTTGTCTGCTGTTTGCCAGCGACTTTTACAATGATACACTAATGCATTACATAAGTCAATAGTTTTTTATGCTTTTTAATTTAGTTTGGGACAAAATATATTTAAACCCTATTTTCTCTACATAACACACCTAAAATAATGATTATGTACAATTTTTTCTTCATTATAATTAAGTTCTTACTACAGCTATACTTGATGCCTTACTGCCTTAAGCTTCTTTTATTTTCTTCTTCTTAGGCTTTGGAATAGGTGTTACACTTTCTAAAAGAACTACTACTTCCTTACTAAGCTCCCCATTCTCAACATCTAAAATATAATGCTCTTTTGCCCCTTTATAAGGTGTACCCTTTTCTGCTCCTTCCATGTACCCTAAGATACAATCTAGTTTTTTTACAAATACCGTGTTATCACATACAAGCAATACAGGTTTGTCATTCACATAAACCATATATTCTCCAAACATCTTCCTGTACCTTACTACCCCTACGCCTTTTATTTGCTCGCATACATAGTCCATATAATCTACTGTCGTTGCCATCTCACCACTCCCATTTCTTATTTATTACCTATTTATCTCCATTATAGCTTTATGCCTTAATGATTCCAAGTCTGGTTATCTTTATATTCAGATAATTATTTAATTTTTATAATTAAACAGGCTAGCCTATGCACAGTATATTAAAGCAAAAAACTACTTTCCCACATCACCAAAAAAAGGATACCATTCCCATTTTCCCAATGGAGTAATATCCTTTTATCTCTTATAAGCTTATTGGGTTTTTCTCTGCAAAGTTAGTAGCCATAGTCCATTCTACTGCGGTACCATTCTTTAAGCAGAAAATGCGAAGCATACTATCAATTTCTAGGTCTTTCCATGCCTCTAAAAACTTTCTAGATGGATGATTATAAATTTCCTCTTTAAGCTTATCATCTTCTACTAGTTCTAAAGTCCCAAATACTCTTATTTGTGTACCATTTCCATTAAAGCATAATTCTGCTTTAGGGTTCTTTTCAATTTGTTTAAATACATCCTTCATAGCGCCAGTATGAAAAATAATTCCCTCTTCATCTGCTTTAAACAAAAGCATTCCCCTTACTCGTGGTTGATCCTCTTCCGTAGTTGCCAAATAAAAAACAGGATTTTCGTTCATTAGTTTATAAATTTCTTCTTTTACCATCTCTGTATCCCTCCTAAAAAATAATAGAATTATTATAAACGCAAAACAAATTTTATACTTTCAAAATAAACTCATTTTTTATCATAAAACAACTATTTTTTCATCCTATAAGCTTGACGATATTCAGAAGGCGTCACCCCTACTATTCCATTAAACTTTGAGGAAAAATGAGCACTACTACTAAATCCACATCGCATGGCTATTTCAGTAATTGGCAGTTCTCCTCTTCTAAGAAACTTCTTCGCTTGCTCTATCCTTGTTTGAATCAAGTATTCAATAGGAGTGATAGACATCTCCTTTTTAAAAATACGATTAAAGGTAGATCTAGACATGTTCCCTAACTCCGCTAATTCTCCTACAGTTATTCCTCGGTTAAAATGTTGCTCTATGTAGTGCTGTGCACGAGCTATTGCATATTGACTGGCTATAGGACGCATATCATAGTTTTCTCCTAATAAGCTTCTTATAAGCCAGTGAGTAATGAGTGTGGTTTGTGCTGTCAAAGTAATATCTGCATTGGGCATTCCCTTGGTAGTTTCAAAAATAAAGGTATTCAAAGCCTTTAAAATGTCATGGCATACGGGAAATAATGTTCCGTTGAGATTGAGTGGCTCTTGACTATATAACCTATATTGTTCTTCAAAATACCCCTTCTCAATTAAGATGCCGTAGTAAAACTGAGTGGTCCTATCATGATGTGGAACTTCTGGTGATGTAGCAGCAACTAAATATTGACTTTCTTGTAGTTTTATATCTGTCTGTTCTCTATCCTTATTAACATAAAGCACAAACATATAGGAGGGGTGGGTGTGATTCAGTTTTACTGCATATTGGCATGCCCCCCTACTAGGGATAAATAATCCCATTTTATCATGAACATAGCAATCTACATCTTTTAACTGTTCGGCTGTCACCTCTGCTCCAACCAACTTCTTTAATTGTTCAAGCTCCTCCATCTTTCTCCCCCTCCTTCTTCTAATACAAAGTCAGTCATTATAGGTTTATACTCACGTACTTTTGACTTACTTATATTTTAGCACAATCTATATATCACCCACTATGTATATTGAATAATTTAAATTTTACATTAATAAATTCATCTCTTTGAATTAAAAAGAGGATAGGCACCATTTAACAGCGACTTCCTCATTTATTATTTATAGGTTTATTATTTATCGAAGTAGCTACACTCCCGTCATATGATTGACTTCAACTAATTATACATTGGTACATAATAAGGTTCAGAATAAATACGCTCCCCACTTTCCGGCTTAAAATAAAGTCTATCAGGAAACACAGCCTCCTCTTTCATTTTAGGGTCCTCTTCATAATAGTAGGTCAATTTAGCTTCTGTGTTAGAAGTAATCGTATAATAGAGTTTAAGAGGAAATTGATTCACTAACTCCTCTTTGCTTATATATTTCTCAGGCTTTTCTAGTGGGGCAGTATCCCATCTTTTTACAAAATACACCACTCTCTCATTTTGTTCATCATAATGTAATTCAAGTCCATTGGTATAAACAGGAATTTCATTTTCCATTCGGATATACATATACCCACCTAATAAATTAGGAATCTCCTTTATCTTTCCAACTGTATAAGGATTTGTATAGTCCTTACATAAGGGATAAACTTTAGGTGCATACTTTTGCAATAATCCCTCTATCTTCTCTTTAGATACTGAGTGAATGCCTTCTTCCTTACTTGCCTCCACATAACGGTTATGGTATACCTCTACATCACCCGTTAATGCATCACATTGTAATAATCCATCTAAATGAGCTCCATCTAAAACAAGCTCCCACACATAACGGGTACCTTTAACGATTAAAGCCCTCTCTTTTATTTGTGCTTCTTTAGTAACATCAAGAGCAGCACTTGCCTTTTCTAAAGCTTGCTCTGGTGTTAATAAGCCATTTTGTGTTATACACATTTGCTCTTCTTCTGTAGGTATATTGGTCTGCGGTAAATCAAAGGAATTATAGAATTGTTCTTGAAAAGGATTGTCTGACTCTCCTCTTTCCTCAAACTGGGCCTTGTTTTGGTATGGGATAACTACTTCTCCAGTAGTAGCAGATAAACCTTTCTCCATAATGTTATAAAACATATAAACAAGCTCCATATGCTGTTTCCAATCTCCTTCTTGGTTTACAAGGGTATAAGGATAGTAGGTCAGATAAATCGGCATTTTATTGGCATATTCTTTTTTAATATCTGTCATTTCCATCAGATTATTAAGTTTTTCATACTTTCCTTCAAAAGGTGCAAACCCTCTGTACATAACTACATCTTTATTTAAATTATCTATTAATACCGTTACTGTTCTATCTAAAACAGGTATATCTTCTTGATATAATTGAAATACAACTTGAACCCCTGTAGCATAAGGCTGCAAATAACTATACTGCAATTCCCCGTCTTTATAAGGGCTATGTTCCTCAAGGAATTGTTTAGCTACTTCTAAGGCCTCTTGTTCGGGTATGCTCTGTTCTTCATTCTCTCTAGCTCTCATTGCACCAGCAGAATAATATGTCATATACCCATCTTTCAAGCACTGTACATTCTTAAAATCCCCTTCATCTTTTCTATTGTGCCATTCAATACTTAATATCTCTTCCCCTAAAGGATCTTCTTGATGGTTAACAGCTATTAGCCCATAAGGTTCTGTAATATTAAACTCCTCTTCAAAACCCTTAATAAGTATGTCTTTATCTACTGCTTCTCTTATAATAGGTGCAGAGGGCTCCTCTTGCTGTGTTTGTATCTTTTGCTGTGTCTGTATTTTTTGCTGAGACTTATCTTCTCCTATTTTCTTCCTTTCATCCATCCATTTACTTTTTATAATACCTCCTAAAAAAACAAAGCCTCCTACACATAAGATAATTATTAACCCTATGCCTATTATTCGCTTTACCTTCGATTGCTTTTTTTGCATTCTTTATCTTCCTTTCCCTTCATGGCATCAACTCAATACTCCATAAAGGTTTACCCATTAAAACCATTATCAGTGAAGCAATGACTAATACCTTTTTAATTTCTTGCTTATTTTTTAATATTTTTAATATTATTTTATATTACACAATTCTCAACTTGTTAGCAACAAAAAAAGGATGTACCCCTTATAAAATTTAAGGTATACATCCTTTTTTCTATTCATAAGTAACTGATAAATCTATAGCGTTATGCTAATGGTTAAACCCCATCTCTCGATTTAAGTAGCAATCCCGTGTTGCTTCTCGTAACGAAATCTTCATGGTTTAAAAGTTCCTCTAAACGCTTTGCCTGCTCTTAAAATAACCTAAGCTTGCTAGCAAAATGATTAGGCACAAAAAGGTAGGGGGTTCTGCCATATTAATAAGCCCTTGCTCTTGAAGTATCTTTTTACCTGATAAATAATCTTCT
>JAEYNQ010000265.1 GCA_023412455.1 Bacillota bacterium | reverse complement strand
CCACAGGCCTAATGGCTACCCGTGATCACCTCATAAGTTTAGGTTTAGTCTACCAATCCCTAAGTGGTAACCTTGTTTATTGCCACTGGGTAGCTGACAAACAGGAGGAGGAAAAGGCAGTTCTATTAGCTTTTTTAGATGCCATAAAGCCTCTTAACACCTTTTATAGCTATAACGGCAATAGCTTTGACTGGCCCTTTCTTCGTACCCGTCTTCCCCATCACGGCCTGGAGGAGCAGTTTCCTCTAAATGCCCGTTTCCTAGACCTCAAAAAATTACTCAAAAAAATAAACCCTAACCGTCAGGGCTTAGAAGACTTATTGGGCTTTAAACGTCAAGGCACCCTTACGGGCAAAGAGTTATCTAAACTCTGCAAAGCCTACCAACAAACTGGTGGAACTCCTTATCTCCAATTAATACTTCAGCATCAAGCAGATGAGCTTTTTAGTCTAGGACACTTTTATAACCTCTATCAGCTCCTTAGTCATTTACAGGAGGAGACTATTATAGGTGCTACTCAAGGAAGTCTTACTCCTTTACAGGAAGAAAGCATGGGTCATACTCCCCCTGCCACTCCTAGTGAAGAGGTCTTAATATTTTCTCTTAGGCTCCAAGAAGACCTCTTTACCTCCTTACACCTCAGCTTCCCCTACTTCACCTTAGAAGGAGAAAAAGGTCAAAACCAGCTTACTATTCGCTACAGCTGCTCTCACCTGCTCCTCCGTCACTACTTAAGCCCTGCCAAAAACTACTACTTCATCCCTAGTCAAAATCAGCTCCTACACAAATCTCTAGCCCAATTCCTCCCTGCCGAAATGCGCCAGAAAGTCAAAAAGGAAGACTGCTACCTTACTAAGACCTCTACCTTTCTTCCTCTAGCCACCACTCACCGCCTCTCTCTCCCTCTCTGGCAAGACGAAAAAGGTAAGCCCTATATCGAATACACAGAGACTCCTACTCTTTACCCCCTCCTCATCACCCAAGTCCTCCACACCCTTCTAAACTAATTAACCTCCTCCCGGGTAAGGCGGAGGTTGTGGGTTCAAGTAATGACGTATAATTAATTTCGCAAATTCTATTTATAAAAATAGACATGATTTATAACCATTGGTAGAATTAAGTTACCACACAAAATCAACCAAGGAGGTTATATAAATCATGTCTGAGAACATTATACATCTAAACCAAGATTTAATACAACAGGAACTTAAAACTCTAGTACGTAGTAGTGTAGAAGATACTTTAAATGCGATGCTTGATCATGAAGCTGAAGAGCTTGTTAATACAAGTAAGTATGAAAGGTCTGAGGCTAGAAAGGGCTATCATTCGGGGCATTATAAACGTAACTTTCAACCCACTTCAGGTGACGTGACATTAAAGATGCCTAAACTTAAAGGTATTCAGTTCGAAACTGCAATTATTGAACGCTATAGGGGACGAGAATGCTCTGTAAAAGAAACCTTGATTGAAATGTACTTAGCGGGTGTTTCTGTTCATCGTGTTGAAGATATTACAGAGGCTCTATGGGGAACTAAGGTATCCCTAGTACTATTAGCAATCTAAATAAAAAGGCCTATGAACATATAGAAGTCGTGAATTAACAGGTAATTATCCTTATGTTTACGTTATGGTGTCTATCTTAAACGCAGCTGGGGTGGAGAAATACAGAATGTCTCTATCCTTGTTGCTATTGGAGTTAATGAGGATGGGTGTAAGGAAATCATAGGTACTTCAGAAGGTATGAAGGAAGATTACGAAAGTTGGAGGACGTTCTTTACATGGCTTAAGCAACGTGGCCTAAAAGGTGTACGTCTCATAGTTGGTGATAAGTGTTTAGGTATACTTGAATCTATTCCTGAATTATTTCCCGAAGTTAAATATCAGCGTTGTACCGTTCATTTTTATCGCAACGTATTCTCTACAACGTCTAGAAATCGTATGAAAGAGGTTGCTATGCTACTTAAAGCAATCCATGCCCAAGAATGTAAGAAATCTGCCCTAGAAAAGGCCCAGCAAGTAGCCGCTAGACTACGGAAAATGAAGCTTTCATCAGCGGCTAAGAAGGTAGAAGATAGTATACATGAGACCTTGACATACATGGTTTTCCATCACAACATTGGTCTCGTATTCGCACTAATAACACGACTGAGCGGGTAAATCGTGAAATCAATAGACGTTCAAAAACCATAGGGGCATTCCCTGATGGACAAAGTGCATTAATGTTAGTATGTGCCAGACTCCGTCATGTAGTAGGCACTCAATGGGGCGCTAAAAAGTACATGAATATGGATCATCTCAAAGAAATGGACATCCAAGAAGAGTCTGATTACATAGTTGGCTAATTGAAGTTTACCAATGATAAAAATGTAATTTGCGAAAGAATCTTGGCACTATCTGCTAAACTTTTTTATCTAGTGGTTAACTTCTTGTTATTTATAAATTGACTCGCAATCCCTTTCTATTGCAAAAAAAAGAGCACCAAAGGTGTGCTCTCTTTAACTCTTAAATCATAAAACTAATTTCACTATTATAATCTTTCAAATATCAAGTGTACACTATGCAATAAAATCAAAAAAATCTCCCTAAATGTATATTGATATGAAACACACATCAATATACTACATACTATCTAAATCAAATCAAATTAAATTAAATCAATCATATCATAACTAAAAATATTATATTGTATTATATGTACTTTATGATTAAATTATACCTTATCTTTTATAAAAGTCAATATTATTTTATATACTTATTATCCATTCAGCATCTGGCCTTACTATTCTCCTTGAATTCATATAAGCCCAATCTAAAGGAAGTATTGTTTTTCCTACATATGCTTGACAATCTCTTTCTACTACTAATGCCAAATCTGCTTTATTTCTATCTTGCATACATAAAGGCAGTAATAATTGTATCTTAGAATTTCTAGAATTCTTGTCCGTATAAAATTGTGGAATAGCTACTTTATAATTTCTTTTGACTCTTTCTTGAACTATTTCGTAAGCTCCCTTCAACATTTGATAAAGTTTATGTTCGTCACTCTCTCCAATTACTTTAAATCTCTCTAAATTATCCCGTATTATATGCTCATACTGCATCCTAATTGGTAAACAATTTTTATCAAACACTAAGTCCGCGGCATTCTCTATATAGTCTGCAACCTCAGGTAATACAGAAAACTTTCTCATATCTCCATCATATCCGTCACAAAATTTTGTCAAATACCATTTTTGTTTGGCATTATCAGGGTAATTCTTATTTCTTATGCAGAATGCATATATATCCCTTTCAAAATTTCCAGTCTGTAATCCTGTATTAAAACACATATATTGTTCGTCTATTGTATATATGATTTTATTTTCTTGTTTTAATCTATCGTAAGTAAAAAACAAGTAGTTGTATAAAATAGGATATGGATTATCAACTTTTTTAAATTGTTCATTTTTAAAATTCCAATCTTCTGGTTTAGCTATTATTGCAAGTATACCTAGCTTTTTAATAAAGGCTTCTTTACTTCCCACATAAGCATCTTCTCTTAAATTGTACTCGGGCATATAATCTACATTATTCATACCATTCCACCCACTTTCAATTATTTATAATATTATACAACAAATTAACACCCTATTACTAGAGTGTTCAATCTTCATCATCCAATATTAACTCCTCAATCATATATATAACAGTATAGCTAACTTCTGTTAGTCGTTGTCATATATCCACTAAAGACCTACACCTCTTTACTGTATCACTACTGATATTATATATGCTGGCTATAATCCTATTCTTTTTTAGCGTTCAAGTAAATATACCTATAAAGCTAATACTTTATACTGCCTTCTGTTTTTTTTAAAGTAATTATTTCCAATCCATAAGGTATTAGGCTTATAACAAATATATCTATGTATACTTCAAAATCATGTTTAACCGTTTCCATTTGGTTACTAGGTATTTCCAGTGAAGCTATAAGATTATATATAACTGTACTAACTATAATACCAGAAAGTAAATATGCAATAATCATACTTATTTCTACTTTTTTTCGAGGATTAATTTTTATATTATAAAAAGGGTTGAGATTCGTATTAATAAAGATTATGCCTCGTTCTATCTTCCTTCTGAAATAGTTTCCTTCTTCTAGCGCATCTAAAAAATTCTTAATAAGCCTAAATGGCATACCTATTTCATTATTCAAAGTATTTATCATGATAATACTTACTATCATTACCCATGTTACTACCCCAAAGATAGCAAAATGAAGCATAAATATATATATAAATATACTATAATTAAAATCAAATATGTTAGTCATATTATCCAATGCATAGATCGAAAAAAGTAAGCTTCCAAACCCAAAAACATTATAACTTCTAATTAAGTCCTTTTCATCATTAAATTGTATCTTAAATAAAATCCTTAATAAAAATCTAATGCATATTAAAGATGTTAATATAATTACCAACCAACCTAATAATCCCCATATATTTATACCATTAGTTATCATCATTATTTCTCCCTATTTCTTTTTTTGTATTTTGACTATAGTATACCCAAAAAAACACCCTATTGCTATAGTGTCTTAAAATCTGCTAAAATCATCATCAAAGGCCCCTATTCCATCTACTCCATATAACAATACTGCTAGTATAGACAGTAGCTCCCTCTTCCTCTTAGATAGGCCCTGTATGGCTATCTCTACATCTTTCATTATCTTTCTCTTATTGTAGATAAGTAATAATGCCTGTTATCATTTGAAACCTTACTGCATTTTCACTATGCCCAATAAGTGTTTTTATCTTACAGTGCTGCTTAATCCATTTGAAAAATAGTTCGATATCCCATCTACATTTATAGAGCCATGTTATTTCTTCGGATGAGAATTTCATAAGCTTAGTTATAAAGGTAAGTTCCTTACCACTAGAATCATTAACTCTGATAATTCTATAAGTCTTTTTGGTTAGGTTAATATACGCATTACCTAGCGGAACCTTTTTATCGAATACAATGGAAGTTACTTTTGGAAGAAGACCATCTTCCTCATCAGAATAAGTAATAGGAAGTTCTTCAATCTCATTAATACTGACATTATCTTTAAGGCGACTAACAAAATAGATTCCTTTGCTTGAATAGTCATTAAACCTATCATAGTCAATGTAACCTTTGTCGCAAATATAGATAGTTTCCTTATCAGTCATTAGGTCACCCATTTTAGTGCGATCATGACATTTAGCATTAGAAAAAATGATACGATCTGGTATGTCAGTAGCACCATCAATGCTTGTACGCATTTTGATACCAGCTTTAGTACTTCTAAATTCTGCCCAGTTTAAGAATGTTAAGCACATGCTGATAGTTGTCGAATCAATCATTTTAGTTGTACCAAACTTCTTGAGACGTTCGTCTTTGGTAAGAGTAGCTAATACTCTTTTAATAAGCCCATTCATAACTAGAAGAAAGACTTTGTAATCTCTACTATTATTGTGATTCGATAATGTTCCAAGGCTAATTTTAGGGATGATATGATTTAAATTTTCAAAGGTACATTGATTGAGGTACCTTAAACCATCAGGCTCACAAACATGAAAATAAATCATAGTTGCAAGATGATGATGCGTATAGAATGATCTGATTTTATAATCAGTATTAAGTTTAACGGCAGTTGCCTGAAGTAATTTCCAGTCAATAACCCCTATAAATTTTTAAAATATAGTAATATAATTATCCATGGCTAGAGTCCTTTCGAGTAGGTATTTTGTGATAATTTTATTTAACCCTAGACTCTAGTTATTTTCATGTATAAAAATATGGAAATTACATGTCAATGTAAATAATAGTTAATAACTAAACACTAATGCTGCAGTACATAATCTTTGGTTTGTTCGGTATAGGCTACCTAGGGGCTTACAAAGGTTTTAAAGGTTTTCTTGGCATAGTTGTCAGCCTCTAATTTATGGTATAAAAAAAGCCCTTGGATTGCTCCTTGGGCTAAAAATAAACTTACTCTATCATTTTTTCTTTTTTCATTACCTTCGTACACCTTTTTTCTGATAGAAAAAGATTTTGTAGGGTTCTAGGCCGTAATCTTGGCACATGATGATTTGTTCTGTGCTTCCTACAAATAAAATGCCATCTTCTGTCATGGCTTTATTGAAATTAAGATAAATATCTTTTTTGGCTTCTTCTGTAAAATAAATCATGACATTCCGACAAACAATGAGGTCCATATTGCTGGGGTAAGGTTCTTTTAAAAGATTATGTTGCTTAAAGGTAATACACTTTTTAAGCTCCTCACTAATTGTAAAAATCCCATTGGCCTCTGTCATATACTTGTCCCTAAATTCCTTAGGGATATTGTTTAAGTTACGTGCTATGTACTGCCCTTTTTGGGCCTTGTCTAAAACCTCTAAATCTAAATCTGTGGCTAAAATACTAATTTGATGAAGAGGTAAAAATTTGGAAAGCGATAGAACATATACCTCATAAATCTCTTTAAAATCTGCCACTTTCTCACCTCCTCGTTCATAAGACTTCCAATATGCAAAAGCGTTTCAAATATTTTTAATCTTATTTTGTTTTTTTACTCCAGGAGTTCTGTTCTTATCACTAAGTTTCTGTTAAGAAACTCTAGGCTGATACTAATAAACTGCTAAAAAAATATATTGGATAAGCTCTAACCGGTATAGCTTAAAGTTTAGAATATGCACTAAATAAAAGACAGTTCCTTTGCAGTCAAAAGACTTTGCTGTAAAAGAACTGTCGTTTATAGTGATTTATTTTTAAAAACATATGACATTCATGGAGTGATAGGATGAATGCTTTCTAATCAAGGGACCTAAAGGGTATCCTTAACTCAAGCAGTTGTATTATTGATAGTAAATAACTACCATCTGATGACCTTCTATTTTGGGTACAGTAAAGCTTATAGAACCTTCTTGCTGCTCAAAGGCTATATCCGTGTGTTGTGGCTCACATACAACTCTTGCCACTTCTTGTGGTACTTGAACCTTTAAATCAACTTGATAGAGGGGTATAACATCTTCAATAATATCAATGGCTTGTGAGCGACGCTCTGGTATGTAGTGAAGCAAATGAACAACTCTACGCTTTTCACTTAATTGGTCATTTATAGCTGCAAGCATCGTTGTAGGGCCCTTATGATCAAGTAATTTATCCCCTAACAGCTTATTGATGGCATTAGTTAAAAGAACTTTACACCATCTGGGTGCATTGTAATTGTATTGGGTGAAAATAGGATGGGAGAAATAAATGATATTCCCTAAGTTATTGATGACAATACCATCTGAAGCCTTTTGTCCAGAAGAGGGTGACTGCCTGTGGGAACAAAAATGACGATAATCCCTATCAAATACAGAAGCGATAACATCTACTAGAACCTCACTTTCTGGCTCTGCATCGACTGCAAGACCTCTTGTGTACATAACGTGTTCCGTCTCAGGTAAGCCTGCTCCAATATCTCCCTTTGGAATCAAATACTCACAATAATTACCTCTATCATAGATTTGTCCAGCTACTAATCTGCCATATAAGTCTTTACCTTGCTCTTCCCTCTTAGTTACTCCTATATTATCAAGGGCAAACTGGGTTTTCTCTTCATTTAAGCCCGATTCAAAGGTGCAAATCACTTTCCCACCTTTTTCCGTATACTTTACAAGCTTTTCATTAAGCCGAGGAGATACAGGAATCACATCTGGTAAAATAATAAGCCGGTAATTTTCAAAGTCACTGTATGTATCGAGGACATCAAATTGATAGCTACTTTCTTGTAGCATCCGAATAGCTCCTCGTAAAGACTCTGGTAACACACCTACCGTTGCCCCTACAAATTCTTCTGGTGTTAGGACACCTATTTCTGTAACGGGTGTTGCTCCCTTACACCATGCTTCTTTTTGTTCAATTTGTTCATAGACTGAGCCAATAAGCTCATAGACTGGCTTTGATAAGCTTCCTTTAGGCTCAAGCTGGTCCCCTATCATACATTTTGCATTAAGGGCAAGCATGTTAAAACATTCAAACTCTAAGGCTGCTTTATTTTTAAAAGAATGGAAGTCTCCCCACATTGTATGGAATTTACCTGTTTGGGCAAGGCACTCCTTACCTAAAGTTCTGGCATAACGTATGGTTGCAGGAAAATGAAGATAGCCCCAGGCACCACTTGGTAAAGTTTCTAATTCAAAATGGGTATACGCCTCTTTTACCGGACGATGTGGTGTTCCTACATGTCCACGATTATAAAAGATGGTACATGTTTTATTAAACTGCCTAATAAAGGCTGTCATATCCCTTTTAAAGTTATCGATGCTTTGTTGCCCAAAGAGTTGCCTATCCTCTTTATTATGTGGATTAAGTCCTTGTGCAAGCATTTTACCCATACAGGTACTACAGCAGCATTCTACTGGAAATACAATGTCTAGAAAAAGACCATCTGCCCCTTCAAATGTTTCTAGAATTTCTTTAACATGGGCCTTTAAAAAATCTCTATAAGGGGTATTGACACAAAGTGTTTCATAAAAGCCTGGTTCAAGTGGTCCTTGTGGTCCTTGTCCTGGTTCACCTATTGCTCTTCCTTCCGTATCCATACACACCCAATCCCTATGCGCCTTAGCTGTATAGTAATCCCATTGCACTGTTGTATAAATAGGTACTCTTATTCCTACTTCATGGCAGGCTTCTATCTGCTGTTTTAATAAATTCTTATTGACAAGATGGGGATGAATACGCTCTGGGTTAAGCTTCGAATCATAATAAAGCATGCCATGATGGCATCTGGCAAAACAAGTAATGGAATTAACTTTTGCATCTACTAAGGTTTGTGCAAATTCTTTGGGATCAAATGCACTTCCAATACCTACTATTTCACTATTGGTATGAAAATCTAAATGCACCTGTCTAAAATTTAGTTCTTGCATCCTATACACTCCTCTTTTTCTTTATTTTTCTTTTGTACCTCAATAGCAACCTACTCTCATCTCTTTTACCCTTTTACTGATCCAGCTGTCATCCCCTTAATAATTTTTTCTTGGAACATAAAATAAATAACCATAGTCGGCAATACACCTACAATAACTGCTGCACACATGCCTGGATAATTAGAAAACCTTTCCCCTGCAAACAATGTTAAGGCAAGGGATACTGTCTTTGTTGCATTATTTTTAAGTAAAACCAAAGCAAGTATTAATTCATTCCAAGCCCCTATGAAAGATAACATCCCCATTGTTGCAAGTACAGGTT
>JAEYNQ010000156.1 GCA_023412455.1 Bacillota bacterium | reverse complement strand
GTTAGGGAAAGACCGAGTAGAACGAGTAGAAGTAGATTCCCAGGGGAGGATGCGAGTGGATAAAGTCCCCCCATTAGATGACCATACGTTACTTATTCTACAAGCAGGGCATGTTAATACAGGGGCTTTTGATGCTTTAGAGGAGTTATGTGAAATAGGGAATAAGGCGGGTGCATGGATTCACATTGATGGAGCTATTGGGTTATGGGCAGCGGCTACCAAGGAAAAGAAGTATTTAACAAAGGGGCTAGAAAAGGCGGATTCCTGGTCTGTAGATGCCCATAAGACATTGAATGTGCCTTATGATAGTGGTATTGTACTTTGCAAAAAGAGAGAAAGCTTTGTAGATGCCATGCAAGCTACAGGTTCCTATATCCAATATGGGAAGGACCGAGATTGTATGCTTTATGGTTTAGAAATGTCTAGAAGGGCAAGGGGTATCGAGTTATGGGCCACACTTAAGTATCTAGGCCGTGAAGGAATAGAGGAGCTAATCTGTAGTCTCTGTGAAAATGCTAAGTTCTTTGCCAAAAGATTAGGGGAAGAGGGCTTTCAGGTAGAAAATGAAGTGGTGTATAATCAAGTACTTATAACCAATGGCTCTGATGAGAAAATCAAGGCATTAGTAAAGGCCATCCAAGAATCTGGTGAGCTATGGTGTGGCGGCGCATCATATAATGGAAAAGCCGTCCTAAGATTGAGCGTTTGCTCTTGGAGAACCACAAAACAAGATATAGAGGACTGTGTGCAAGTCATAAAGAGGCTTAATGCTAACTTAAAATAAGGAAAAGTAGGAACTTGTAAGCAAAAGGCTAGTGTAAATCTTAAGCTGTGATATACTTAGAGGAGTAGTATTTAAGTAACCTTAAAGTACTCTTAAAGTTAGCTTAAAGTGAATAAAAACAATGGGATAAAAGGAGTTACTGAGGGATGATAAGCCCTAGAGGGAGAGAAGTCATGTCACAAAATAAAAAATATACCTCAATCTATGAGACAGATATTGGAAAGATAAGCCTTGTCAGTAATGGCACCTTTATTGAAAGGCTTGATTTTGGAGAAGTAGAAGGAGAATATCTTTCTTGTCCCTTAAATGACAAGGTAGCCCTAGACCTAGAGAACTACTTCAAGGGGAAGCTCAAGCGGTTTGAAGTGCCCCTTAGTCCTATAGGCACAGCCTTTCAGCTACAGGTTTGGAAAGCACTAGAGTCCATTCCTTACGGAGAGACCATAAGCTATAAGCAGCTTGCAGAGCTAATTGGTAATCCCAAGGCATGTCGGGCTGTAGGCATGGCCAATAATCGTAATCCCATTGCCATTATGATCCCTTGCCATCGGGTAATCGGAGCAGACGGAAAATTAGTAGGGTACGGTGGAGGCCTTTCTATTAAGCAGTACCTTTTAGAATTAGAACAAAGAAACAAATAAATAGAGGATAAGTTTTATACCCTAAACCTTCAGTAAGATATTTATCAGGTTGCCTTGATAGACCTTGTGGATTAATATTAGTCATAGATACTTTGATAGAAGTATAAAATAAATAGATAGTAAAATAGGGAAAGAGGGGATTAGCGATGAAAGTATTACTTATTAATGGGAGTCCAAAGGAAAAGGGCTGTACTTATACGGCTTTATGTGAGGTGGAAAAAGCTCTTCAAGCGGAAGGCATTGAGACGGAAATCTTTCATATAGGAATGGAACCAATAAGAGGATGTATAGGCTGCGGTGGTTGTAAAAATACGGGCCGTTGTGTGTTTAATGAGGATACGGTTAATCAAGGCTTAGAAAAAGCTGAGACAGCAGATGGTTATATCTTTGGGTCACCCGTACATTTTGCAGCAGCTTCAGGAGCCTTAACGTGCTTTATGGACCGATTCTTTTATGCAGGGAAAAACAATGCCTATAAGCCTGCTGCCGCTATAGCTTCTGCAAGGCGAGGAGGGACAACAGCTACTTTTGATCAGCTCAATAAATACTTTACCATTCGCAACATGCCAGTGGTTTCTTCCCAGTACTGGAATATGGTACATGGTAGCACCCCTGAGGATGTTCAAAAAGACTTAGAAGGTATGCAAACGATGCGTACATTAGGCAAAAATATGGCATGGCTACTTAAGTGTATAGAAGCCGGTAAGAAAGCAGGCATCCCAATTCCTCAGGGTGAGACAATTGTTAGAACAAATTTTATACGTTAAAGGATAATAGGGGTTATTACAGAAATTCAAACCTAAGGAAGTATAAAAGGGTAGGAGGGCTTGTAATAGTCCTTTTTATTTTGGCGATATATGTAGGGAAAATACTTAGTTCTTAAAGAGTTAAAAAGGATATAAATTTAAATAATTTTTTAAAATATTATAAAATATTTATAGTTTTATTTATTAAGATGTTTAATTTACTTACAAAGGATAGAGCATCTCAATCCATTTAATTTAAAAAGGAGTAGATAGAGTGAATAGTTATTTGCAAGGTTTATCAAAGTGGAAAGCGATAGGTTATATAGTTATTTTATTCATGGTTTTTATAGCAGGTAATTTGCTGTGTTCCTTACCTTTTGATTTTATATTTATATTCATAAAGTTACCTTATGGGTGGATGTATAGAGGTTTACGCGTAGTAGGCTGTCTGATAGGAACCTATTTTCTTTTTTACTTTTTCACCAAGAAATTCTTACATACTAAGATGGAAGCTTTCAGAATAGGAAAGGTACATATAAAAGGCAGTAGTGCAGTCTATGCACTTTTACTTCCAACCTTTGTGTTAATGGGATTTATAATTTGTGGAAGGCTTATGTTAAACACTGATCTGAAGGGGAATGAAGTAATCGATATTATACTTAAAGCCCTATTTAGTGCAGTTCAGGCAGGGATATTAGAAGAGATGTTATTTCGTGGTTATATTATGAAGCTAGTAGAAGTTAAGTGGAATAAATACATAGCCATTATTATGCCCTCTTTTTTATTTAGCTTAGCCCATATCCCTTCTATGGGAGATTTTAATAGTATCAGTCTCCTTCTTTTAATTTGTAGTGGGACTTTAGTAGGGGGTCTCTTCTCACTTATTGCTTATAAAGATCATTCCATCTGGGGAGCGGCCTTAGTTCATGCACTATGGAATTTTATAATGTGTGGTGATATAGTCCACATATACTTTGGAGAAAGCCTTTCTGAGAAAGCCATATTTTCTATTCTTCTTCCTTTACAAAACCCCTTATTAACAGGAGCCAGCTTTGGGGCAGAAGCCTCTATCCTTGCCATTATGGGGTACGCACTTATTATTGCCCTTACAGTGTTTGGTATTAAAAAGCAAGACAATATATAGGAAGGGTTAAGAGGGTAGTACCACTTTACAGCACAGACTATAAGGGCATTGGGGAGGGCTACAGAAGAGAAATTTAATGGAGATTATTTATCCTTTACATTAGTTCAATAAGTAATGTAAATTTAATGATATATTTTCATTACTTTATTGACTAACTTATTCTTGTTTGCATATACTATTATTATACAAATAAAGAATGGAGGAATTTCTATGGCATTTACAGCTCATCTATTAGATTGTCTTATTCCTATTACACAGTTTAATAAAGGCCAAGCTTCACGGATTTTTGATAGACTACGTACTGAGAAACAACTCATTGTACTAAAAAACAACGTACCTTCTGCTGTTATCCTATCTCCTGAGGAATATGCTAGACTTTCTGAAATTGAAGAGGATTATGCACTACTCATGGAAGCAACTGAACGTCTTGAGAATAAAGGTGATGAGTCCACTCTATCTTTTGATACTGTTTTATCTAACCTTGGTATCAGCAAAGATGAACTGAGCAGGGCGGAGGATGTTGAAATCGAATGACATGGGAAATTGAATTTTTAGAAGAAGCACAGAACGATCTTCGCAAATTAGATGGTTCTGCAAAAATACAAGTATTAAAAGGTCTCAAAAAAGTTAGCCAAAATCCTCTTCCTACCAATCAAGGTGGTTACGGTAAGCCTTTAGGTAGCAAATGTAGCTCTAATCTTACTGGCTTATTAAAAATTAAATTTAGAGACCTGGGGATTCGTGTAGTCTATAAAATTGAAATTACCAATGGCATTATGAAAATTATCATTATCTCTGCACGTTCTAATGATGAAGTTTATAAACAAGCAGCGTTCCGTAAGAATAAAAACAACTTATGAGAGCTGTCTTTTTGAACCCACCCCTCAAGTAGGTAGTTGAAAAAACATTTTTTTATCCAGCAAGGCAATACCTGCTGGATTTTTTGTTACTCATATTTTTTAACATTCCTTTCGCTTCGCTCAAGGCACAAACAAGTCATGAAAAACTGGTTGTGTCTCTCCTCTATTTGCTTTAAAATCACTTTATAGAATAGCAATATACTACAGAGCACGGAGG
>JAEYNQ010000220.1 GCA_023412455.1 Bacillota bacterium | reverse complement strand
CATGTTCAAAGGTTCTTTTAAGAGGCCTATCGAAGCTTGTAAACTTTTCTTGGTTTGGCTCAATAGCCGTTAAAACCACCTGCTCCCCATTATTCTGTAAATATTTCATGAATAATAAAGCATGATCTCTTTCTTCTTGAGCTTGAATGTTAAACCAGTTGCCAAAACCATTGAGATTCTCTGAGATATAGTAATTGGCTATATCTAAATAAAAATACGCTGAATACAACTCTTTGTTAATTTGTTCATTAATTAATCGAACGACTTCTTGATTAGACATGCTATGTTCCCTCCTTATTTGAATTATGTATCAAGTTTATTACTATAAATTATATACAATTTATAAATAGACATCAATAAATAATTAATAATAATTTATGGAGAATACTCTATGTCCATTGATAAAGCAAATCGAATTTTTTATATTTGTCGTAGTTTGTGATATACTATACCATATATTGTTATATAAAAGGACGAAGAAAATGGAAAGTTTAAGAGGAGTAGTGGAGCGTATTACTTATGCCAATGAAGAAACTGGCTATAGTGTCATTAAAGTAAAAGCAAAAGGGTACATAGATTTAGTAACAGTTGTAGGGAGCATGGCTACAGTAAATGTGGGTTCAGTGATTACTATCAAGGGGTTTTGGTCAAGCAATCCTAAATATGGCAGGCAGTTTGATGCAAAAGAGTGGGAAGAAGCATTGCCTGCTAGTATCTATGGGATTGAAAAATATCTAGGCAGTGGGCTTATTAAAGGCATTGGTCCTATATATGCCAAAAAAATCGTGAACCTCTTCAAAGAAAATACACTGGCTGTAATAGAAGATGAGCCCGATCGAATGATTGAAGTGCCTGGAATTGGTAAGAAACGCGTAGAAATGATAAAGAAAGCTTGGCTAGACCAAAAAGAAATTAAAAATATTATGCTCTTTTTACAGTCCTACGGTGTTTCTACTTCATTTGGGAGTCGTATCTACAAATGCTATGGGAATGAAAGCATTGAAGTAGTAAAAGAAAACCCTTATCAACTTGCTGATGATATTTATGGTATTGGTTTTAAAACAGCAGATGGCCTAGCTTCTCAATTAGGTATTGAAAAAGATTCCTTTAAAAGGTGTCGAGCAGGTATCTTTTATACCCTTAGTCAGCTTTCTGAAGAAGGACATTGCTATGCTACAACAGAGCAATTAGTAGCTAAGTGTGTGGAAATACTAGAAGTAGAAGAAGCCAAAATAGTCATGAGTATTGACCATTTATCAAAGGAAAAAGAACTTATAAAAGAGGAACCAGAAATCATCTACTTGCCACCCTTTTATTATAGTGAAAAGGGCATAGCGAGACGTTTAGAGCAAATAATGAAAAGTCCTTCCCTTAAGCCCCTTAAAAAGAGCGATGAGATAATAATTTTATTAGAAAAAACGGAGCAAATGACCTATGATGCCATCCAAAGGGCAGCTATAAAGCAGGCTGAAGGAGCTAAAGTCATGGTCTTAACGGGTGGCCCTGGAACTGGAAAGACAACAACTATCCATGGTATTATTCATTTATTTAAACAATCAAGTATGGAAGTCCTTTTAACAGCACCTACTGGTAGAGCTGCCAAAAGAATGAGTGAAGCTACAGGTATGGAAGCAAAGACTATTCATAGGTTACTAGAATGTAAACCTCCAGAAGGCTATAAGAAAAATGAAGATAATCCTTTAAAGGGTGATGTACTTATTGTTGATGAGGCCTCTATGATCGATAGTATCCTCATGTATAATTTATTAAAAGCCATCCCAGATCATATGATTCTTATTATAGTTGGAGATATTGATCAACTTCCTTCCGTAGGGCCGGGAAATGTCCTCCAGGATATTATAGCTTCTGGTGTCATTCCCACCATCAAGCTTGAACGTATTTTTAGACAGGCAATGGGAAGTAAAATTATTACAAATGCACACCGAATTAATAAAGGAGAAACCCCTGATTTAAGAGGCGGAAGGAATAGCAATTTTTTCTTCATCGAAGAAGAGGATAATGAAGGTGTGATTCATACTATTATCAATCTGTGTACCAAACGATTACCTGATTATTATAAGGTAAATCCTATAAAAGATATTCAAGTTCTGACCCCTATGCAACGCTCAGAAACAGGAGCAGTCCATTTAAATGCGGTTCTTCAGTCGGCTCTTAACCCCAATACCCTTCACCTAAAACGCGGGGCAACGGAGTATAGGCTTTATGATAAAGTCATGCAGGTTCGAAATAATTATGATAAAGAAGTATTTAATGGAGATGTAGGCTTTATCTCAGCTATTGATTTAGAGGAACGCACCTTAAAAGTAACTTTTGATGAAAGGGAGGTCGAATATGAGGCACTCGAGTTAGATGAACTGGTTCTGGCCTATGCTACAACCATTCATAAAGCACAAGGAAGTGAATACCCTATTGTGATTATGCCAATTACCTTTAGTCACTATGTGATGCTTCAAAGAAACCTTATTTATACAGGAATAACCCGAGCTAAAAAAGTAGTGATACTAGTAGGCAATAAAAATGCCATTTATACAGCAATAAAAAATAATGATGTAAAGAATAGAAATACACGTCTTGCAAAGCGATTGTCTGAAATGGAACGCAGATAGGTAGGGTGGAAAAGAATGTTTTTTATATTAGGAGGTATCATGTTGGAAAAGATAAGTATTGTATTAGAAAAATATATTAATTTATTCTTGAATGAACCTGAGAAACAGCTATTTGATGAATATTGTACTTATATAGATTTCCCTAAAAATACGATTATACTTTTTCAAGGTGATAGCCCTACTGATTTATATTTTATTATAAGTGGTTTGGTAAGAGGTTACTCTATTGATGAAAAAGGAAATGATGTTACAAAGAGTTTTGCAGCGGAGAATGATTTCTTTTCAACAAAGGGCTTATTAACCAATAGTCCATCTTTATTTAATGTGGAATGCTTGGAAGATTGTAAATGTATTAAGATTCCTTATAGGGTTTTGTTCAAGATCATGGAATTTATAAAAGATCATCCCCATGTAGAAGTATGGTGTGGTCATGATTTTCCCAATTAGATGTTCCAAAACCTACCCCTAAAAAATTATTTCTATCCTTCATAGTGTATGGCGATTAAAGGAAAGGCTCATACTAGGTGTGAGGTGATCTTATGAAGCAATTAATAGAAAGTGCCCGTTTAATGAAGGATGAATTACTAGAAATGAGACGAGCTATTCATGAACATCCTGAAGTAGGTGCACATCTCCCTCGTACAGTGGCTTATGTTAAAGAAAAACTGAAGGAGTTTGGCTACAAACCTGAAGAAATATGTGCAGATGGTATTGTTGCTATTATAAAGGGCCCTAAACCAGGAAAAACATTTTTGTTGCGGGCAGATATGGATGCCTTACCCCTTAAGGAAGAAACAACTTGTCCTTTCAAGTCAACAAATGGCAATATGCACGCTTGTGGTCATGATTTGCATACAGCCATGCTTCTAGGTGCGGCTAAATTACTTAGGGAATTTCAAACTGAAATACAGGGAACTATAAAGCTTGTTTTTCAGCCTGATGAAGAGGGCTTTACAGGGGCTAAGAAAATGCTTCAAGCAGGTGTCCTTGAAAATCCTAAGGTGGATGCAGCAATGGCTCTACATGTTCATTCGGGAACACCCTCCAACGTTATTTTATATGGTTTAGATACAAGTATAGCTGGTTGCATTAGATTTCGAATTACGGTCAATGGTATGGGATGCCATGGTGCTATGCCCGAGCTAGGGGTAGACCCTATTAATATTGCTACCCATATTTATCTTTCACTCCAAGAAATTATCAGTAGAGAAATTGCTGCAACTCAATCCGCTGTTATTACTATTGGTAAATTTGTTGGAGGAGAAGCGCCGAATATTATTCCAAGTCAAGTCATTATGGAGGGAACGATCCGTAGTTTATCCAAAGAAATCAGTGAATTTATCTTTCAGCGTATGAAGGATATCGTATCCGGTACTGCTCAGCTTTTTAGAGGGGAAGCAAAGCTGGAAGAATTGTCTTCTGTACCACCCCTTAAAAATGATACCCCCTTAGCAAATGATGTGGCTTCTTATATCAAAGATATCGTAGGAGAAAAATCTGTCATTTCTTTTAAGGGAGGCGGCATGGGTTCCGAAGATTTTGCCTCTTATTCATATGAAGTACCTAGTGTTTACTTTATGCTAGGGGCGGGAGTAAAGGAGGAAAATCCCCAGTATGGTTTGCCTATGCATCATCCTCAAGTCGTATTTAATGAGGAGGTTTTGGTAACTGGTGCAGCTATTCATGCTTATAGTGCCCTTATGTGGTTAAAAAACAACATGTAAAGCCTTCCTTATTGATTACGTTTAATATTAGAAGCCCCATAGAACCTACTAAGTTCTATGGGGCTTAATACTTATATATAGGATCGTCCTACGAGTAGTTCAAGTCATTATTTATCTCAATAAGGAAGTATATATATTTACAAAAGCTATATTATTTAAAATATCTATACTTTAACTATTTATAAATCAAAAGAGACATAGTATAATTATTTAAATATTTAAGGTTATTTTGTAATTATTTAAATATAGTTATAGAATATTAAGGGTTATCCTAACTAAGATGAGGTAGAATAATGGTGAATATAGAAAAAAGAAGAAGTTTCATTATTAATTTTATTTATTTTTTTATTATTGGAGGAATAGCTTTTGTTTTATTGAAGTATGGACTGCCTTTTATTGGCCCCTTTGTCCTAGCCTTTGTCATTGCCTTTTTATTGGACAAGCCCATTACCTTTCTCTGTACCAAAAGTGGCATCAATCGTATCTTTATTGCCATTGCTAGCGTTATACTTTTTTATGTCATTGTAGGTGTCTTATTTGCTTTAATAGGCGTGAGCCTATTTATCTCTATCCGGGACTTATTTTTTCAACTTCCTAATTTATATCTTTTAGAGATTCAACCTGTTTTAATACAGCTCTTTGATTTTCTTGAGAGTTCTATTTCTAAAATGGATGTGTCTTTACTCCCTACTATTGATGAAGTCTCTCTTAATTTGATAAAAACCTTAGGTGACTCCGTATCTAATTTCTCTATGAAGATGATTGGAATCATTTCAAATTATGCGTCTTCTTTGCCTGCTCTTTTTATAAAAATTCTCTTTACTATTATTTCAAGTTTCTTCTTTGCTATTGATTATAAGAAAATAACTCATTTTCTTTTACAACAGTTGAATGAGAAGCATCAGAAATTAATCATTGAAATTAAGACCTATGTCATTAGTACACTCTTTAAATGTATTCTATCTTATTTATTTATTATGAGTATTACCTTTGTAGAATTATTCATTGGTTTTAATATCATTGGACTCGATAAGGCCTTACTCATTGCCTTGATCATAGCTATTTTTGATGTTTTGCCTGTTTTAGGAACGGGTGGAATTATGATTCCATGGGCCATCCTTTCTGCACTACAAAAAGACTATTCCTTAGCCATAGCCCTTATTATTCTCTATCTTTTTATTACGATTATACGCAATATATTGGAACCCAAAATTGTAGGAAGTCAAGTGGGATTACACCCTGTCGTAACCCTCATGTCACTCTTTGTAGGTGCACAGTTATTTGGTATCCTTGGACTCTTTGGACTCCCCATCGTTTTGTCCCTCTTAAAAAGGTTAAACGATCAAGGAACTATTCATATGTTAATTGATAATAAATCCTTAGATTTGTAAACTTTATCTCTGATAGCAAATTTACAAGTAAAAAGAGAGGAAGAGATTTATAGATCCGTCCAAGTAGTCCCTAAGTACAAGGCTTCAGATAGA
>JAEYNQ010000140.1 GCA_023412455.1 Bacillota bacterium | reverse complement strand
TTACACTGGCAATCAGTGAACATTTTCCTTAAGTCCAGAGGTACCTGTAACGACAGATTGAGACTTGGCTGACCCGGTCAGTTCCTCAGAATCCAGATGTGGTGATTCTGCTTCAGGAGATTATTTGCTTGACCTTTATACTCTATATATGTGATGAAAAAGATAATTCCCTAGTCATTTTGAAAAAAATTAGTTCCAGCTACTTGGCCGAGATAAATATAGTGGGAGTTTGGTAGCTGCATTACCTTTTGTGGAGTTAATTTGCATCTGGGTTAGAAATAAGCTTTGGCTTAAATCTGTATTCTTTACATTTGCATCTCTCATATCTGCCCCTAGAAAATTAGCTTTTTTCAAACTACAACCTTCCAAATTTGCTGCAATCATGAGAGACATACTAAAATCTTTGCCATCAAGGCTTTTTCCCTTGAAGTTCTTTCCTAAAAAATTTTTACTTTTTTCAGTTTGTGGGACCGAAATTTGTTCAATAATTATTTTAAGTATATGATTTGTTTTTTCTCTATACTTGTCTAAGTTATAAGAGAGTAACTTATTTGGATGTAAGCCTGCTAGTTGCTCGTTTTCTTGAATAAGTGCTGTGATTTTATCATTTATTTCTAATGATACATTAAGATCAAATGCCTGAATGAGATACCAACGCATTTGATATAACTGCGTCATAATTAAGAACATCTGATAAATTTCTTTACGTTGCGTAGGATTGCTAGACCAATTCCCAACAGATTTATATAGCTGCGTAACTTTCTGACCCGCCCCAAAACATTCGTAAGTCAAGCAGCCTTTCATATTTTTCTTAAGTAATTGTGTATGAATATTACATTTGAAATTTGATTCAAGGTGTTTACAAGGGATATCTGCAGATTTATTTTCTGGGAATCCGTCTGTTTTGGAACAATATAGGGCAACACAACATAGTCCACTACACTTTTCGCAATCTATACTAAGTTCTTTTAATAAGGCTGAATGCATCATTTTATTTTCCTTTTCTACTGTTAGTAAATAATTACTACTACTTAATTTATGAAGTCATAAAATATGTGCTTTAAATTTCCTATTTATAAGTCTATAGATAAAGTCTAATTACTTCAACGGATATTTTTCTAGAAGAAGTTTAGGCTATAAATACTTTTAACCTGTATCTAGGATGTATTTTACAACAGATTAAAACATTTAGATATGCTATAATATTAACTAATAACGAACATACTGAAATAAAAGTATAAACGAAACAAGGGATAAGACTATGAGACAAGAAATCAAAATTAAAATAAAACCATCATTTGTTAAGGCGCTTAAGCAAGGCTATCCTCTTATTGAGAAGGATGCCATTGCTAATCTAGAGGTATTAAAAAGCGAGGATGTCATTATTAATCTAGTAGATTCGCAAAATAAATTTATAGCAAAAGGCTACTATGGTAAGCAAAATAAAGGGTACGGCTGGGTATTAAGCTATAAAGAAAATGAGACAATAGATGAGGCTTTTTTTATAGAAAAGTTTAAGAAAGCTATTCAGTATCGTAAAGATTTATATGAGAGTAAAGAAACCACAGCTTTTCGTATGTTTAATGGAGAAGGTGATGGTGTAGGTGGCTTAACCATAGATTACTTTGCAGGTTACTACTTGGTAACTTGGTATAGCGAAGGAATTTACAGCTTTAAAGATGAAGTCATTAGTGCCTTGCTCAAAAGTACAGAGGTAAAGGGGATTTACCAAAAGAAACGTTTTGATACAGATGGGAAATATATAGAAGACCATGATTATGTCATGGGAGAAATACCAGAGTGGCCTTTAATTGTAAAAGAGAGTGGACAGCAATTTGCCATTTATCTAGATGATGGGGCAATGGTAGGTATTTTCCTAGACCAAAGAGAGGTAAGAAAACGTATTAGAGACCATTATGCTCAAGGGAAAACAGTACTCAATACTTTTTCATATACAGGTGGTTTTTCTGTATTTGCAGCAGCAGGTGGGGCGTCTAAAACCACAAGTGTAGACTTAGCTAATCGTAGTCTAAGTAAGACAAGAGAGCAATTTAGTGTCAATGATATAGATCCAGATACACAGTCTATTATTGTAGAAGACGTTTTCAAATACTTTAAGTATGCAGTGAAGAAGGAACTTAAATTTGATATGGTGGTCTTAGATCCACCAAGCTTTGCACGTTCCAAGAAATTTACTTTTAGTGCATCTAAAGATTATACAAACTTACTTAAAGAAGCGATTGCGATTACAGAAAAGGGAGGTGTCATTGTAGCTTCTACGAACTGTAGTGCTTTTAATATGGAACGTTTTAAAGGCTTTATTGATAATGCCTTTAGTCAAATGGGAAGTAAATATACGATTCTAGAAGAATACGCTTTGCCAAAGGATTTTAAAACCATTGACACTTTTAAAGAAGGAAACTACTTGAAGGTAGTATTCATTAAGAAACATTAAAAAACAAACAATAAATCAAAAAACAGCTTTAATAAACATATAACCTAAACATGAACAAGAACTTTAATATATAGACCTAAGAAGATGGATGTACCATAAAACATAATCATTAAGTAGGGGGAATATTATGAAGTACTATGAAAAAAAGGGGAATTTGTGGTTAGGGCTGTTTTTTACTATCGTTGCAATAGGAGTGGGGTGTATATATTGGAATAGTATAAAACCTCAACTGAATAACTTAAATAAAGGGGTTCCTGTTCAAGCAACAGTTGTGAAGATTGAATTTGTTATGAATGGCAATAGTTATACATATACAGCAC
>JAEYNQ010000088.1 GCA_023412455.1 Bacillota bacterium | reverse complement strand
CCTCTTTTTTAGAAAGCTTTTTATCCTTTAGAAAAGCTGCCACAAAGGACGGTAAGGAGTTATCAAAGTTTTTTTCTAATAGACGTTCACTCTCATAGCGTTGTACCTCTTCTCTTTTTATAAGAGTGGTGACCACCGCCTTTTCATTTTTTAAAATATTTCTTTCCACCAGCTTACGTAACATCGTATAGGTTGTTGGCTTTTTCCAGCCTAATTTATCTAAGCAAATCTTGCACAGTTCTGTTGAATTAATAGGCTCTAACTCCCAAATAATATCTAAAAATTTATGCTCTGCATCAAATAACTTAAATGCTTCCATACCTATCATCTCCTTGGGTTTATTGCAATAAACCTTTTTATCCAAGTTTACTCTAATAAACCTAAATCGTCAACAGAACTTTTTAAATATTAAAAACTTAGAATAGCCCTCTTATATCTACGAGCCTTTCCTTTGTATCTGATGGAGGAAGTAAACTCCTCTCCCATATGACATTATTAGGATGATTTATATTTAATACACCTACTAGAAGATGAAGTGATTGAGGAAAAGATAAGGATATTCCTAGAACAAGTGAATAAGTCAAATATTGATAATAGTTAAAATAAAATATAATATAATACTTATAAAAAGGAAAAACGGAGTAGAAAGGGGTATTGGAGCATGAAACTGGAAGAAAAAAGAGTAGTAATAACTGGGGCATCCTCTGGTATTGGCCTTGAATTGTTAAAGATGCTGTTGGCAAAAGGCTGTATAGTTGTTGCAGCTGCAAGGCAGATTGAGAAGCTGGACCTATCAGATCCAAAACTTTATCTCAAAAAATGCGATGTTTCCAACAAGGATGAATTAGATCGTCTATTTACATTTTCACTGGAAAAGATGGGGGGTATCGATCTTTTTATAGCAAATGCAGGTTTTGCCTATTTTGAAAAAATAGATAAGCCAGATTGGGAACATATTGAAGCTATTTTTAGGACAAATGTGGTAAGCTCTATTTATTGTGGAGAAAAAATGAAAGAAATTAATGGAGATAAGCCCTATAACTTTGTAATAACAGCCAGTGGAATGAGTTTACTTTCCATTCCAGGCTACTCCTTATACAGCGGAACAAAAGCTGCAATCAAGGGATTTGCAGATGCTTATCGATTTGAGCTTGAGAAGGGACAGCATTTTCAGGTGGTTTACCCCATAGCCACTCATACCAAATTCTTTTCTCGTGCAGGGAACAATATCCCCGTTCCATGGCCTACTCAGACGGCTCATAAGGTGGCACAAAGTATTGTAATAGGAATACAGAAGAACCGAAAGCGCATTTTTCCTTCAAAGCTTTTCTATGGGACGAATTTGCTTAACAGAATACTTCCATTTATTAATGTATGTTATGTCACTTTCTATAACTTAAAGTTCCAAGATTGGCTACAAAATAAGCAGCAGAAGGGGGAAGATTTATGAGAACGCCTACAGTGCCTACATTTCCAGCTCCGTGGAATTTACAAGGAAAAGGCTATATTTTGCTTTATAAGTTTAACCATACTTTTATTGAGAAGCACGGGAATGTACCAGATTTCTTAAAGGGACATTACGCGGGAGGCTTGGGAAGTGTTATGTTGGTTGATTATCTCCAATCTGATGCTGGACCCTATGGAGAACTGCTTTTTATCCCAGGAAAATTTGATTTTAAAGGAAGGAAACGAGATACAATAAGTAAAATCTATGTATCATCCCAAGAAAGTGTAGTCAATGGTAGGGCTAACTGGGGAATCCCAAAGGAACAGGCAGAATTTAACTTTGAAAAGCTAAACAGTCGCGAAGAACTTATCCGTGTCAATTGCGTGGGGAATGCTGTGGCTGAGTTTGTCATTGGTTCTGGCGGCCTACCCTTTCCAGTTAGTACGAAATTACTTCCTTTCCCACTTGTACAGCTCCATGAAGGAAAATATTTTTATACATCCTTCTCAGGGAATGGTATAGCTCGGCTTGCTAAAGTTGAAGATGTGAAGATTAATTCAGACTTATTCCCTGACATTTCACTCTGTAAACCCATTGCAGCCATAAGGGTAGAACCATTTACCATTACTTTCCCAGAAGCTCTTATTGAAGACGCTAAAGTATAGTTGTTATCCAGTAAGCCTTGTTTTATTTCGTTGAATTTGATTTTACAATTAGCCTTCTTTATATACTCTATTGCTACCCTATTCAAATTTTGCTGCCTATGTTATACTACAACCTAGTTTACTCCCTTAAAGTACTGAAAGGATTCTTATAATGAAAAGATTATTTTGGCTCATAGGGCTTATATTATTAACAGGGTGTACTCCTAAACCCAGTACCCCTCAGTCTCCTGAGGATATGACAACTACCTTGACCTCCAAGGATCAGAGTACAAGCTCTGTTACTTATAGTGATGTTTTCGTAGGAGATATTAACTTCGTGGCTCAATTAGATGCTATCCATGAGGAATTAGATGATTATGTAGGGAAAACCATTCACATGGAGGGCATTGTCAGTACAGTGGCCTCTAGTGAAGAAACGGATGGTCCTCAATATGCTGTTACCCGCTATTATGACCTCTCTCATGAGGAGCATGTTCATACCATCTCTGTGGGTTTGAACTGTACCTATGAAGGAACCTGGCCCGAAGAAGGCACCTGGGTTGAAATAGTAGGAACCATTGAAACCATTGACGTGGATAGTGAAGCCTATCCTATTGTACGTGTTACCAGTCTCATCCCTAAAGAAACCTCTGGCCTTGAAAAAGTTTCTAGCTAAAAAATGCTCTTCTTTTTTCGGCATCTTCTTCCATAGTACCTGCATTGAATATCAAAAATCCTAGAGCACTCTATTATGAGGCTCTAGGATTCGTTTGTTCTAGTATTGCTTTTGCAATCTTAAGTGGAGCTTCTTTGTCTGCGCACTTACTTTAAGAGCCTAATAAGTCTCTAAATTGTTATTAGACTATACAAGCTCTATTAATTTTCTTGTATTGATATCGTACAACTCTCTCTTGCCATCTTTTGTTATTAAGATGATTTCTTGATTCTTTAATGCAGAAATGCAACTTCTGATTTTTGTCTTTCCTATCTCAGCCTTACATATATGATAAATTTCTTCTATGCCTATCCCTTCATCCCCAAATAAAGTATTTTGAATTAATATTCCTATAATCCTTAATAACTTTTTATCATCATTTGCTATATTTTTACCAATTTCCATATAGTATTCCAGCTGATTACGTCTCTCCTCTAATGATTCACATAAGTTTTCTATAGACTTTACTAGCATATCTAAAAATGTAATTACAAACCCTGTTAAATCTCCCCTATTTTTTTCATCATTTGCTATTTTAAATGCTTTATAGTATGATTGTACATTTTCTTTAATAGTATATGATAATCTACATGCAACTAAAAATTCTAGTCTCTGAGCTAACAAATAACTGCTAATAAACCTACTTGTTCTTCCATTTCCATCATAAAATGGATGAATATAACCAAACATATAATGAAATACAGCAATTCTAATTAAAAAATCATATTCTTCACTATTTAATGTGTTCAGAGCCTCTGACATAGTCTCTATTATTCTTTTTTCAGGATATATACCTTCCTGAATTACTCGATCATTGCTTCCTAGTACACTCACTCCATCTTTTCTAAATATCTCTCCATCAGGCTCATTAACTGTATTTTCATTAACTACATCTTTCAAGCCAAACTCATTATATAGGTCTCTAATATCCTGACATGATGATAGCTTTATTTGTTGATTCTGTAATAGCATTTCATACTTCTTAACCAGGCCATAAAAACGCTTATGCTTACTATTCTGTCCTTTATCATTTAATATTTCATTTATTTCCCGTCTGCTACTATTAACTCCTTCTATTTCATTGGTCATTTTTATCTCATCAACCAAACACCTTTTTGTATACTGTTCTAGTGCAATCCCTGGTACCGAATTCATACACTTAAATAATACTTTATCCAGTTTCATGACTTGTTCTATCTTTTGTAATACTTCATGGGTAATAACTACGAAGCCATTATATCCATTTATTTTAAAACCAAAATGATACGTAGACTCACTCTCTATCCTTCTCTTATATGTTTCTTCAAACACTTCTTTTCCTTGATAAAAAAGACTTGAAAGCAATTTATATTCCATATCATCACCTACACTATTTATTCCTT
>JAEYNQ010000055.1 GCA_023412455.1 Bacillota bacterium | reverse complement strand
TGTCATTAATAAGAGATAAAGGCTATGTTGCAACCACAACAAAGGATATAGCCAAATTGGCTGGAGTTAATGAGTGTACTCTGTTCCGTAAATTTAAAAATAAAAAAGATATTGTTATTAGTGGTATGGAACAAGAGAAATGGCGTGGCAATCTTACGCCAGAGATATTCGGAAATGTTTGTTGGGAACTACAGCCTGATTTAGAAATGTTTATGGAAGCATATATGAGCAGAATCACTCCCGACTTTGTAAAACTCTCCATTGGCCTACGTGCTCCTCAAATCTATGAAGAAACGGCCCCACTCATTATGAAAATACCTCATGCCTTTATCTCCTCCTTGGTTGAATACTTTCAAAACATGGAAAAAAGAGGGAAATTGCCACATTTAGACTTTGAAAATCTTGCGATGATCGTTTTCTCTAATACATTTGGTTTCACTTTTCTTAATGCTTCATTTGATAAAAAGCTTATAAATATAGATAAGGAAACATACATCAAAGCAACTGTTGCCACATTTATTCAAGGAATACCTCATTAGTGATTATAGGGTACTGTCATACAGATAGTCCCCTATATTTAGCCTATGCATGCAAGCAAGTACACGCAATAAGAATGGAGGATCTTATGCAAATATCAGGTGCAGACTTATTAATAAAAGCTTTAATAGAAGAAAAGGTTGATATACTTTTTGCTTATCCCGGGGGACAAGCCATTGATTTATTTAATGCGCTATACGGAGTAGAAAATATTGAAGTTGTTTTGCCACGGCATGAACAAGGATTAATTCATGCCGCAGACGGTTATGCACGGGCAACAGGTAAGGTAGGCGTTTGCCTGGTTACAAGTGGCCCTGGTGCCACGAACCTTGTAACAGGTATTGCAACAGCAAACTATGACAGTATACCACTTGTTTGTTTTACTGGGCAAGTTGCTACGCATCTTATTGGAAATGATGCCTTTCAAGAGGTTGACATTGTTGGAATTACAAGAAGTATCTGCAAATATGCGGTTACCGTTCGTAAGCGTGAAGATTTAGGTGCTATCATTAAAAAAGCTTTTTATATTGCAGAGTCTGGAAAACCGGGGGTAGTTGTGGTTGATTTTCCGAAAGACATTCAACAACAACTGGGAAGCGATGTTTATCCGGATAAAATTGAATTACGTGGCTATAAACCGAACACTAGCGTTCATGTAGGGCAGATTAACAAAGCACTGGATTGTTTACAGCATTCTAGAAAACCACTCTTCCTTTTGGGTGGAGGCGTGAATATTTCTCACTCAAACCATGAAATGACTCGCCTTGTAGAGAAAACAGGTATCCCTGTTGTTACTACAATAATGGGTAAAGGAGCAATTCCAACAAACCATCCTTTATATATTGGTAATATAGGTATTCACGGAAGCTACGCAGCAAATACTGCGATTAGTGAATGTGATGTATTGTTTTCTATTGGTGTACGCTTTAATGACCGTATTACCTGCAAAGTAAGCGAATTTGCAAAACAAGCAACAATCATCCACATTGATATTGACCCTGCTTCGATTTCTCGTAATATTGTAGTGGATATTCCTATTGTTGCAGACGCCAAGAATGCTATTTGTATGCTGTTAAAGAAAGCTACCTTTTTACATACGGAAGAATGGCAAGAGCAAATTTTGGCGTGGAAACAACTTTATCCACTTAACATGTCATTGAAAGATGCAAGCCAACTTACACCACAAGCTATTATACAGGAAATCAATAAAGTGTTTGATGAAGTGGTCATTACAACAGATGTAGGGCAAAACCAATTATGGGCAACTCAATTTATTGAGTTGACAAATAAGAAGAGGCTTCTTACCTCTGGTGGTTTAGGCACTATGGGATATGGATTTCCGGCTGCAATTGGTGCTAAATTAGGAAATCCAGACAAAGATGTCCTTGCAATTTGTGGAGACGGTGGGATACAGATGAATATTCAAGAAATGGCAACTGCAGTCGTATATGAATTACCAATTATTGTTTGCATTATAAATAATGGTTATTTGGGAAATGTTCGCCAGTGGCAGGAGATGTTTTTTAATAAGCGCTATTCCAAAACCTGCTTGCGATGGAGAAAGAGCTGCTCTTTGACATGCAATACCCCACATGTAACGTGTCCGGAATACACACCTGACTTTATCCAACTGGCAGAAAGCTATGGAGCAAAGGGGATTCGTGTTCAAAAGGTTCAAGATATAAGACCAGCATTACTAAAGGCACAAAGTACAACCACTATTCCGACGGTAATTGAATTTCTCATTGAGCGTGAAGAGAATGTTTTTCCAATCGTTCCTCCGGGAAATGCATTAAGAGATATGGTTATAGGAGGCGAAGCTAAAAAATGATGAAAAGATGGATTAGTCTTTTGGTAGAAAATGAGATAGGAGTTCTTGCACGCATTTCGGGCCTATTTTCATCAAAATCTTACAATTTAGATAGCCTGACAGTAGGCACTACAGAGGACAATAGTATATCACGCATGACCATAAGCCTGACGAGTGACAACCAAACCTTTGAACAAATAAAAAAGCAATTAAATCGAAGTGTTGAAGTAATAAAGGTCGTTGATTTTACAGATACAGCGATCCACATGAAAGAATTGATGTTTATATAAATAGCCTCTTGTACGCAACAGGATATGATGGAACTTACTCATATCATGGCAGTTTTTGATGTAAAGCTCATCGATTATGACACAGATTTTGCTTTAATGGAGTGTGTACAGACTGAAAATAAGAATAATGATTTGATAAAACTTTTTGACAAAATCTTTCCTAACCGTTTTTCAATTGTTCGAGGTGGGAGTGTTGCCATTGAAGCTATCAGCCTTTCTGAACAGTAGACCCAAATAAATTCCAAAAGTCATTCTTTCTCTGATGGAGGGGATGACTTTTTTATTTTTCTAAGAAAGATAAAGAAAGTGATAGGAAAGCTTAAGAAAAGACGAATAAATAAGTAGAGTACTCATAAATAGGCCTAAAGGGAGTGAGAATAAGTGAAGATTGATGAAACAAACGTTATCCAGGAGCTAGGTAAAAAGAATGAAAAAGCAATGGATTACGTCATTGATAAGTATGTAGGGCTCATTTATAGCATTGTACGTAAAAGTCTCTATGCTTTTGAAAGTGGGCAAGAAGAATGTGTGAATGATATTTTAATGGCTATTTGGCAGCATAGTGAGGCCTTTGATCCTCAAAAGAATAGCTTTAAAAATTGGATTGGCGCCATTAGTCAGTATAAATGTATTGATTATAAACGAAAATATGGCCCCTTGTTAAAAGAAGAAAGTCTAGAAGGCGTGGAGGAGTTTATCGGTAAGGAACAGGCCCCTAATGAGCTAGAAGAAAGGCTGAGGAGAAAGGAATTAGAGGAAGAATTAGAGGGTTTACTAAGCGCCCTATCCAAGGAGGATCAAGTGCTTTTTCGGGCCTATTATATAGAGGATAAGTCCTTGGAGCATCTAGCAGAGGAAAAGGGTGTTCGTTTATCTGCCCTTTATAATAAGTTATCCCGAGGAAGGAAGAAAATGAAAAGCCTAGGTGAAGAAAATAATAAGAGGAGGGGAATGCTATGAAATCACTTTATGAACTACTTAATGATGTTAAGGTTCCATTAGAGCTTTATCAAGAGGAAACATTAGACGAATTAGAAAAAAAGCGATTAAAGCACAAGCTTCATCTTCAAATAGGACAGACAAATCAAAAGCCTAAAAAGCGTAGAGGGGTAAAATGGGGTCTGTTAATCAGTGCTGCTTTATTAAGTATAGGTGGGGCTGCCTTTGGAAATGCACCCCTATTAAGCTATACCCTAGAGCAATGGTTAGGGGTAGGGGAATTAGAGGATTATAAAACGGTTATAGAAGAGACAGTGGTTTCAAAAGGTATAAGTATGCAGTTAAATGAAGTCCTTGTAGATGATGGGGCTATCCTTATTAGTACAACTGTTGACTTAGGTGAAAAAATCGGTGATAAGCAAGTGAACCCGAGCATGCCGAGACTTTATATGAATAACAAAGAGTATTTACGAGGGGGAACGGGTCAATATGAAAAGGTAGGAGAAAGCCAATTGAAAGAGATGCACGTTATCTCTTTAGGGGATGAAAAGCTGCCTACAGGAGATTTAGATATTCTCCTTATTTATGATCGTATCCAGGTAGGTAATCATACGATTAAGGGAAAATGGGCCTTTGCCTTTGAGGCTAATGCAGAAGCATTAATGAGTGAGTCTAAAGAGTATACGCTTAACAAGGCCTTTGACCTACCTGATGGGGGAAAATTTTTCATAGACTCTCTTAAGGTAACACCTGTTTCTACTACCGTCTATTTTAGAATCAATCGCTATGACCCTACTGTATTTATTGAAGCACAGACAAATAAGGGAGAGTGTTTAAGCCAAGAAGGCGGCAGAGTGAAAGATGATTTAGAAACAGAAAGCTATTGGCGTTATGGCCCTCTATCCAAAGAAACCAAGTCCCTTAAGCTGATCCCTTATTTTAATGGAGGGGAAGAAACGGCAGGAGAAGTAGTGGGAGATGAGACAAAGAGCTATAATAGAGACAATAGTTCATTAAGAAAACTTGGTCGTTATGATGAAGCGAGCCAAAATGTTTATTTGGAGGATAAAGCCATCCAAATCATGCTACAACCTTAATGCTTTTAAATATTAGACTAAAAACAGCGTTAATTGAGAGAGATAGCGCTGTTTTTGTATTTATCATTATGCAGTAATATTGAAAGTATCATGAATATTAAGTAATATGTAATGTATAAAGTCCTTTGTCATACAAGAAAAAAGGAAGAGGGAATAGAAAAGATGTTTGGATTAAAAAAATGGGGAATTATTCTGATGAGCTTGGTACTGAGCTTAACGCTGTTAAATGGATGCAACAATACAAGTAGGGCAGAATTAAAAGAGCAAGAAAAGAGAATGGAAAGCCGATTATGTGGAGGAGATTGTTTATCACTACGTACCATAGCTTCATAGAAAAAATGGCAGAGCGTTAGCTCTGCCTATTATTTTTTAATCTTTAGCCATATTTCCATGGCGGTTGTTTCTGGTGAATGGCTAGCATAGCATTCGGCGCAAAAGGCTTCTGTCTCTAGATGATGCTTGGGAAGCCAGGTGTTAAAAATATATTGCTGAGCTTTATATAACACATCCATCACAAGAGCTTCGAAGTTTTCAGCTTCAAAGGAGCAGACAATGTATTCACCTGCTGGGAGCTGCCAGTTTTCAAAACCTTCTGGTATGTCTTTTAAGGTAGCTTTTGTACCTGCAAAGTAACTCAAACAGCCTTCTTCTGAAGAGGGTAAAGCAACACCTAATTCTTCAGCCTCCTCAGAAAGTCCTAGTAGGGTTTGCTTTTGGGCATGAAGGCTTTCCCATAGTCCATATAGAGGATCCACACCTGATTCTGTTCCCAGTCCAGCAATGAACTGAAGGGGACAGTCTTTTTTTATGCCAACATAAGTAAGGGCTTCTGGGAGTTCTCTTCTGTTAATTTCTAAAACAATCCCCTCTGTAATAAGAGGAACGCCTTCATCAATGAGGGTATAGTGGAGTAAAAGCTCAGGCTTAGTCATACAATTAAGGGCTTGGGGATTTTTGCGATAGGCATCAGGTGTCATTCCAAAGGTTTCTTTAAAGGTACGAGAGAAGTATTCGTGAGAGTTAAAACCGAGATCTAAGGCAATATCGAGAATACGCTTGTCCCCTTCTTGAAGTAAGATTTGAGTGGCTTTTGCCATTCGGCGCAGCTTAATGTACTCAGCAACAGGCTTTTTGACTAAGCGGCTAAATAGGCGTTGATAGTAAAAAACAGATAGGGAAGCCATTTTGGCAAGGCCTTCAATGGTCATTTCCTCATTTAAATGGTCCTCAATAAAATCAATAGTTTGTTGTATTTGTTCCCATGCGTGCATCCTAGCACCTCCTTTACAAAGAGCATACCTTTTTTTAGGCTCCATGGCTTGACGGTGTATGCCATTTTTGTTTGAAAAGTAGATAGATAATAATCATTTTAGCATATGCCCTTTGTTTTTTATAGCAGAAGAAGCCTAGACCTGATAAGTTTTAGAAGCAGGACTAACCAACTGAAAAAAATAATAGACGAAAGGGTGTATGGAAAAGGTAAAAGGCTGTATAATCTAAAAGGTAAAGGAAGTGACTAGAATGAATAAACCTAAAGTATGCATTATTTTTACAGGTGGGACCATTTCGATGACAGTAGATGAAGAGATGGGAGCAGCTATTCCCACCTTATCTGGCGAACAAATTTTATCCATGGTCTTTAATATTGATAAACTAGCAGATATTGAGGTGGTTAATTTTGGTGAAATCCCAGGGCCTCACATGACCATTGCCAAATTAATTGAACTTAAAAACTTAATAAAGAAAAAATTAAATGAATCAGGCATTACAGGAGTTATTGTCACCCATGGGACAGATTCCTTAGAAGAGACGGCCTATTTCTTAGATCTGACGATTAATCATACCAAGCCTGTAGTGGTGGTAGGTGCCATGCGTAGTAGTTCAGAGCTAGGCTATGATGGTTCCAGCAATTTAGCAGCAGCTGTTTGTACAGCCATTTCAGAAAAGGCAAAAAATCTTGGCGTTTTAGTCGTTCTGAATAATGAGGTGAATTTGGCATCTGAAGTTACTAAAACCAGTACAGTAGCCCTGAATACCTTTCAATCCCCTTATGGACCATTAGGAGCAGTAGATGCCAATGACCTTATTTTATATCGGGACATCGCCTATCGCCAACACATTGATACCGATCAGGTGGAAACACGGGTCGACTTAATTAAGACGGTGTTGGATATGGATGGACGTTTTATACGCTATGCCGTGGATTCAGGAGCAGCTGGACTTGTGATTGAGGCCATGGGACGAGGAAATTTGCCTGTTGCCATGTTAGAAGGAATTAAATATGCTTTAAGCAAGGATTGTATAGTGGTCATCGTATCCCGTTGTCAGTCAGGACGTGTTTATGAAAGCTATGGCTATGAAGGAGGAGGGAAAGAACTCTCTGATTTAGGGGTCATTATGGGGGGCGATATGCGGGGACCTAAAGCACGGCTTAAACTGATGCTAGCTCTTGGTAAGACCCGGGATAAAGAAGCTATAGAAGCCCTTTTTAGAGAAGAAGACT
>JAEYNQ010000314.1 GCA_023412455.1 Bacillota bacterium | reverse complement strand
AATAAAAAGATAACAAAGGACAAAATGGAGGAAACAATATGTCAGAGTCAATGCATGGACTAAAGAGAACCCACTATTGTACAGATCTTTCTGAAGCCAATGTAGGCGAAGAAGTAGTTGTAACAGGTTGGGTACAAAGAAGAAGAGATAAAGGTCAATTATTATTTATATTATTACGTGACCGTTCAGGCTTACTGCAGCTTTCTTTTGGGGAACACACGGATGAAGCTGTTTTTGAAAAAGCTAAGAAACTAAGAAGTGAATATGTTATTGCTGCAAGAGGAATCGTTCTCTCTCGTGGGGCAGATGCCAATCAAGGGATGAAAACAGGAGCCATAGAAATTGATGTAAAGGAATTACGTGTTCTCTCAGAAGCTGAAACAACACCTTTTGAAATTGTAGAAAAGAGTGATACAAAGGAAGAATTGCGTTTAAAATACCGTTACCTAGATTTAAGACGTCCCGATATGCAAAAAAACATTATTTTAAGAAGTAAGGTAGCTCAGAGTGTACGTCGCTTCTTAGAGGAAGAAGGCTTCATCGAAATTGAAACACCTATTATGCAAAAATCCACACCTGAAGGGGCCCGGGATTACTTAGTACCTTCTCGTGTCCATCCAGGGAACTTTTATGCGCTTCCTCAATCACCTCAATTATTTAAACAATTATTGATGGTAGCTGGTTATGACCGTTATTTCCAAATCGCAAAATGCTTCCGTGACGAGGACCTTCGTGCCGATCGTCAGCCAGAATTCACACAAATCGATATGGAGCTTTCTTTTGTAGAGCCTGAAGATGTTATGGCCATTAATGAAAGATTGATTCAAAGAGTATTTAAAGAAGCTTTAGATGTAGAAGTGACACTTCCTATTCAAAAAATGACTTATAAAGAAGCCATGGACCGCTTTGGTTCCGATAAGCCAGATCTTCGTTTTGGTGTAGAGCTCAGTGACCTTACAGAAATCGTTAAAGGATGCGGCTTTGCTGTCTTTGAAAATGCTATTGCACAAGGTGGTACAGTAAGAGCCATTAATGCCAAAGGAATGGGCGATCTAGGTCGTAAACAAATTGATGCCTTAGTCAAATATGGTCAAGACTTTGGGGCAAAGGGTGTAGCTTGGCATCAAATCAAAACAGATGGAGAAGAGAAATCTTCTTTTGCCAAATTCTTATCTCCTGAAACCTTAACAGCCATTAAAGAAAAAATGGGAGCAGATAAAGATGATCTCATTTTAGTGGTAGCCGATCAACCATCCGTTGTTTTTGCAACCTTAGGTGCTCTTCGTCTAGAAGTAGCTAGAAAGCTGGACCTTATTAATCAAGACGAATTCCGATTTGTATGGATTACCGAATTCCCACTTCTTGAGTATGATGAAGAACAAGGCCGTTATGTAGCCATGCACCACCCCTTTACCATGCCAATGGATGAGGACTTAGGGCTTATGGAAACAAATCCAGGAGCAGTTCGCGCAAAAGCTTATGACTTAGCTCTAAATGGTTGTGAGTTAGGTGGCGGTAGTATTCGTATTTATCAAAGAGACGTTCAGCAAAGAATGTTCAATCTTCTTGGCTTCACCAATGATGAGGCCCAAGACCGCTTTGGCTTTTTATTAAATGCCTTCAAGTATGGGGTACCACCACATGGTGGTTTAGCCTTTGGACTTGATCGTATGATTATGCTCATGTGCAAGGGAGAAAGCATTAGAGATGTCATTGCTTTCCCTAAAGTGAAAGATGCAAGTTGTCTCATGACAGAAGCACCAGGAAAAGTGGATGATAAGCAATTAGAAGAATTACAGCTTATGATCAAACAAGAAGAACAAGAATAAATAAGAGGCTCCTTTTAAAATAAGCAGTTGTAACAATAAGACCGCTTACTTAAGAGGAGCTTTTTTAGCTAAAAGGAGAGGGAGAGTGTGAATGGATTATTATTATGTAGATGTATTTAGTAGCAAGGTTTTAAGAGGTAATGGATTGGTAGTTGTATTTTTAGACAAAGAAATGGAAACGCAAATTCTTTTAGAACTCACTCAAGAATTTAAGCAATTTGAGACTATCTTTTTGGAACCGGAAGAAAGGAATATTTTTAAGGCAAGAATCTTTACGGTAGAGGAAGAACTAGACTTTGCAGGACATCCTATTTTAGGAGCAGCAGCAGTAGTCCATGACCATTTTTTTAAAGAGGCGGAAGAGGTAGAGATTGGATTTAAACTGGCAGCAAAAGAGGTGAGCACCTTTTCAAAGAGGCAGGAAAGGAGCTATAGTGTCACCTTGAATCAAGGAAGGCCCAGCTATATAGGGGAAATCAAGGAAGGGGAAGAGGAGTTATTAAAAGCACTTGGATTAAATAAAGAAAACAAGAGTCAAAAGCTCCCTCTCGAAGTCATTTCAACGGGATTACCTTATTTGATTGTGCCCCTTCAGTCGGGACTTGAGGCGTGCAAAATACAAGGACTTGGATTTGAGAGTTTACTTGATAGGTATGGTGCTAAATTTGTCTATGTTTTTGATGAAAAAACATTAGAAGCACGAACCTGGGACAATCTAGGGAAGGTAGAAGATGTGGCCACAGGGAGTGCAGCAGGCCCATTATGCGCCTATCTTATTAAGCATAAGCTTTTTAGTGTCAATCAAGAAATTGCCATTAAACAAGGAGGTTTTGTAGGAAGGCCCAGTATCCTTAAAACCTGGATGGTAGAAGAGGAGAAGGGCAAAGGAGAAATTATGTTATCTGGAGAAGTGGCTTTTTTAGCAGAGGGGAGAATAAGAGAATTTTCCTAGGCTTAAGGCTCCTCTCCTTCTCAACAGACCTAACTAGTTCCTCTTTTTGATAAAAACTTTTTCACAAAGGGTTAAAAAAGTAGCTTGCTCTTCTTTGGTGAGAGGGGCGAGTAGTTGTTTAAATAGGTTATTTTCCCCTTCGTAATGACGTTCTACTCCTAGCTTACCATAAGGTGTTAAAGCTAAGTCAAAGGAACGTAAATCCTGTTCGCTGAGTCGACGTTCTAAAAG
>JAEYNQ010000258.1 GCA_023412455.1 Bacillota bacterium | reverse complement strand
AGTCTTGTAGAATGATGTGACATGAATAAGACCTCCGATAAAATATATAAAATAGTTTTAAAAAGCAGAAATATAGTGTTTATTATAGTCAATAAGATAAAAATATGCAAATATTAGTTTGATTTTAGAATGATATCTTTCTTAAAAAAATATACCTTGACAGGCGAGGTATATAAGATTATATTGTATATAAAATAAAAAATATTTAAATTTTATATAGGAAAGGAGAAAGTATTTGTCAATTACATCTGATTTAATTAGAGGACATACCGAAACCATTATTTTAGCGCAACTCATGCAAAAAGATAGCTATGGCTATGAAATTAACAAAAATATATTAGATAAAACTAATAATCAATATGAGTTAAAAGAAGCTACTTTATATAGCGCTTTTAGAAGACTAGAACAGATGGGACATATTATTTCTTATTGGGGAGATGAAACAACTGGGGCTAGAAGACGTTATTATACCATTACAGCTGCAGGAAAGATGGCTTATGAACGCAACAAAGCAGATTGGGATGAAGCCAAAGTTGTGATTGATGCATTAATTTAATAATAGAGAAAATGAGAGGGTTATTATGGTTAATAAAATAAGGCTAACGGTTGATAAATTATTTGAAGAAGCGCCAGCAACTCAGCATACTATAGATTTAAAGGAAGAGTTAATAGGCAATCTAACAGCTAAGTACATGGACTTAGTAGCATCAGGAAAGACAGAAGAGGAAGCATATAATATAGCCATTACAAGTATAGGAGACTTAAATGAATTACTAAGTTCTTTAGAACCTACCAATCTAGTAAGTTGCAAAGAAAAAGAAGCCCAACACAAAAAAAATGATCAAGTAAATAAGTTAGGCGTACTACTTATTATAGTCATTGTTTTGGGAAGTGTAATGATTTCATGGGATAGGGGAGATAATTCTTTTTCTAGTCATGTGCTTGAAGGAGTAGTGTCTACCGGTCCTTTAGAAAAAGCAAAAGAAGAGATTTGTAAATTAGAGGCTGTTGAAGTTTTAGAATTAGATGTTAATTTAGCTGATGTTGAAATCAATATTGGAGAAGACAATGATTTAAAGGTAGTAGAAAGTACTAATGACAAAGAGAAAAGAGATTTGTTTGAAATAAGGCAAGACTCTAAAAGAATTTTGGTAAAAAGACCAGATAGTCATTATTCAGGAATAACACCACAACATATAATAGAACTCTGGTTACCTAGTAGTTATAGTGGTAGTTTAATTCTCACAACCACCTCAGGAGATATTAAGCTTAATTGTGCTTTGGTACTAGATCAATTAGAAACTAATCAGTCCTCTGGTAGTTTAGTTGGTAGAGAAGAGATTAAGGCTAAAGGTGTTAAGTTAGTGACTAGCTCAGGAGACAAACAGCTAGAAGAAGTAGAAGCAGAGACTTATGAAGTAACTTCTTCTTCTGGAGCAACCGTTATTAAAAATCTCAAGGGAAAAGGCAAATGTAGATCTAGCTCTGGAGATATTGAAATAAATAGCTTAATAGGAGAAGCACATGAAATGGATACTACTTCAGGGCAGATGGTTATAGAACAAGTAGAAGGAGAACTAGACATGGAGGCTTCATCAGGTGAGTTGAAGCTAGGTACAGTAATAGGTAAAAGCTGGAGTTTAAGGACAACTTCAGGAAAGATTAGTATGAAAGCTTTAGAAGGAAAAGGTAACTGCGAATCAAGTTCTGGTGATATAGAGATAGAGGAACTTAAACTTACTGGTGATGCCCAGTTTGCAGCTACCTCAGGACAAATAGAAATGGGACTTAAAACCAGCAATACGACTATAAGAGCAAAAACTTCATCAGGAGATATTAAAGGAAGTATTCATTGGAGCTATGAAGATAAAAGAGAGAAAGAGGCTAGTGCCGAGACTGGAAGTGGTACAGATTTTAATCTTGTGTTAAAAACAAGTTCTGGCTCAATTTATGTGGATGAAAAGTAAAAATAGTGGTAAGATAAAGGAAATATATGTAAGGATTGAGACTAGACAAAGACAAGAGGTGAAAGCATGCCATATGGTGTTGTAAAAGAAGTAGATAAAAAATACGCTGTTGTAGAAATGGAACGGCAAGAGATGTGTGGAGAGTGTCATGCTTGTGACTATATAACAGGTAAAAAAAACTGTACACTTAGGTGTACAAGAGAAATAGAGTGTCAGGTAGGAGATAAGGTAGAACTCAAATTAGAACAAACTACTTTTCTAAAGGCGACTTATGTGATGTATGGTTTTCCTCTTATAGGACTTATTATAGGAGTTGTTTTGGGGTTTGGTGCATCTAAGTTGTTTTTAGCTGGAAGCGAGGATTTGTGGGTTTTAGTAGGTGGTTTGCTAGGAACAGTTCTGCCGCTATTAGGGATTAAGAGGATAGAAAAACAGGGTAAATTTAAAAAATTTTTACCACGTATTATTTGTAAAAGGGAAGATTAAAACAGGTAAAAGGTAGGATTATTGGACAAAAATAATCCTACCTTTTACCTGTTTTTAAAGTCTAGGAGGTAGATCCCAGCCTGTGAGTTCTTCCATAAAAGCTGTTGCAGCTGAAGCAATATGAGTTTGAGCTTTGGGCGAGGATATAGACTGTTGTTGTTTTAAAAGATTTAATTCTTGCTTAAGGCGATTAGTCTCTACTACTAATTCACAGTTATCTTTTTGACACATATTTAAGGATAAACCTTCTAGGAGTAAATCAAGTTCAGTAGGTAATGTCCTATGAAGGCCTTCGATATCAATCGTAGAAAGGGTACAAAGTCTTATGTTATGATCAAGAGAAATATAAAGTTCAGAGGCGATTAAATATTTTAAAGAAGTATTGATAAAAACACTTCGTTGCAAGTGAGATTGAATGGAGCAGAGTAAAGGAATACTAAAACTTGTACCTAAGTCCATAGAAAGGAGAAGGTGAAGTTGCTCATTAATGAAGGTATTAATCCATAGACCATGATAGTAGTAAAAAATAACGGGAGCCATAGAGGTGTGGCTAGAAGCTAAAAAATTGATTTGTGCAGAAAGAGAATTTAAGTAATAGAGATTATAGGTACGATCTTTTTCTAAAACATAGCAAACATGCACTTCATTATGAACAATACATATACTGTAATCAATAAGAGGGGCTTCACTCCGCAGATAACAATAGGTACTTATTTGGTTAGCTTCGATTTTAATACAGTTGAGGGTATAAACATCTTGCTTCTCAATATAGAAGAAATAGACACCAGAGGGTGTGACCACGTACTTGGGTTGCAGTGGGAGTTGGTTAAAAGTAGTGACCAATTGGTGAGTATTCTCACCTAATATTTGATGGTTAAGTTGATAATGAGAAGTGGAGAGTTGGGTAATATAAAGGAATTGGCCTATTTGATTTTGAGTATAGAGGAAGGGATGCATGAGTGAGGTATTATTTTCAGCAGTCAGTAATAAACTTTTTTGAAACTGGGTGCCTACATATTTGTAGTAGTAAAGTTGGGAACCTTGAACTATGGTGATTATTTCTAAGTTTCCTTCCGAGGATAAGTTAGCACTATAATGAACAGTTGGTGTACTTTGAAGTGATATAGATTTTGTTTTTCCATCTGAGGAAAATAATCTACAAAAAACGCCATTTCGCACGGAAGAGTCTATTAGTATAAAATTTTTGTTGTGATAACAAATATAAGACACAGTACAACCTCCTTTTTTA
>JAEYNQ010000222.1 GCA_023412455.1 Bacillota bacterium | reverse complement strand
GTATGTTTTCTGCTTTTGAGTTATCAAGCATTCGTTTGTTGTTAAGAGGACGTCCTTCGTGGTCAATCAAGCTATGGTAAAGTGCCTTTGAAAGCTTGATGTTATACTCCGGATACTTATCAATAAGTGAACGAGCAATGTCAATACCTTCTTGGTCAATGTCACCATAATATAAAAACAAGTCTCTTGTTCCAAGTCCATATACATGCAAAAACTTAAAGATCTTAATTACCGCTCTTCCTTCTCCAAACAGAACACCTTTGACATTGGACTCTCTCCCTCTTAGTATCCTTAGTAGCGAAAAGCATGTATCCTTATTCTCAACAACCAGAACTGTATTACCATCAGAAGACGTTGGATAATAAAAAGGTGATATTGTATCAACATACGGAATATTGTTGATTTCTAATCCTAAATTGCTAAGAATCCTTTTCCCATTTACTGAAGCCTTTTCTGGCTGAGTTAATGCCTTTTCATCTTTAAAAACCATATACGAAATTTCATTGAGAGTCAATTTACCAGAATTATTATGTAAGAACTCATTGAGCCTTCCAATATGGGGACTATCAATATGATATTGCTCTAAATTTTTTAAATAGTATGAAGCATCCATCCCCAAATCATGACAAAACAAATCAAGATTTACCCCTTTAGCTTGATCTACTAAGTTCCATTTATTAATAGTGATTTTTCTCGTGATTGAATCCAAGTTTGCTTCACCTTTGGCACTTCTTTTTATTTGAAGAATTCCCTGATCACTCAAATCTTGAAGTTGCTGTATATATTCATTGATTTCTTCACGAGACCATTGTAATACAGGCTTTTTTCGATATTCAAAAGCTAAATCATATATATCTATCGTTTTCTTACTATACTTTTTTAGAATATTTATCATAGAAACTGCCTCCCAATAGGTGTGTTAGTGTAAACTAAATTACACTTGTTATATTTTGAATATGCTATTTATCAAGGTTTTCAAAGTTTTTTTTAATAAAAAAACAATGACCCCCTTTTTTCCTGTATAATTGAGATTCTCAAGCCAACAAAAATCCAGGAAAGGACGTGTCATTGTTTGAGTTCAATTATAACAGCTTTAGTAGCATATAATCAATTTTTACTTGTTCAAATTAATAAATTACTTTTGTTTATCGCAAAAAATATACCTTTAGATTCTAAAAAACCCGATTTTTCAAGCCCTAAATACAATAAGTATGCAGTTGACAGCCTACCTGTTATCAAAACCCTTGATAAGCTCAATTACATGCTTTTGCTCACTGATTACTCTACATTGCATGGTAAAGAACTTAAACCTATAAAATCTCGTGGAAAAAATCCTGTTTCTGCTGACACTATATGTCCACGCTGTGGCGCTCCTCATCAGTATATTTACGATAATAATGGTGGTCGTGGTCAGTTTCTCTGTAAAGTTTGCTCTTTTAGGTTTGAAAAAGAAAAATCTTTTGATACTTACTTGGCTTGCCCTTTTTGCGGGAACAAGTTATCCTTCAAAAGAGAGCGTAAACAATTTAATGTCCATTTCTGTCCAAACAACAACTGCGGCTTTTACAAGCACTCTTTGGAATCGCTTTCAAAAGACGATTTTGATGAGTACAAGCTCCATCCAGAACGTTTTAAGCTTCGGTATTACTACCGTGAGTTTACTGTTGACTTTTTTAAAACAGATCTTAATTCTATGCCTAAGGGTTCAGTTAACTTTAATTTCAGAAACTTCTCTCCACATTTTCTCGGGCTTTGCTTGACCTATCACGTAAACCTTGGTCTGTCGACCAGAGCCACTGCTAGGGCTTTATGGGAGGTTCACCAAGTTAAAATCTCTCATGTAATGGTCAGTAAATATGCTAAAACCACAGCAGCCCTAGTAAAACCATTCGTTGATAATTTCGATTACAAACCCACCAATTATCTTTCTGGAGATGAAACCTATATTAAAATCAAAGGTACTAGGCATTACATATGGTTTATCATGGATGCTTTAAAAAAGTCTATTCTAGGCTATCAAGTATCAAGCACTAGAGATACTGGTTCTTGTATATTAGCAATGCGTATGGCTTTTTCAAAGTTTAAAGAGTTCCCTGGAAAAGCCCTTCGTTTTGTTGCGGATGGTTATACTGCATATAATCTAGCTCAACAGCAATTTGCCTTGAACAACATGGATTTCAACCTTACTCAAGTTATTGGACTTTCCAATGATGATCCTGTTTCCACAGAATACCGTTGGCTTAAGCAGATAATTGAACGTCTAAACAGAACATTTAAATTTTCTTACCAAGTTACAAACGGCTATGGAAGCAGTGAAGGTTCAAATACACATGTATCATTATTTGTAACCTATTACAATTTCTTGAGACCACATAGCTATACATACTGGGAACCATTAAATAAAATTCCCCAACTCGAACGGATATCAACCATGCCTGGTAAATGGCAAAAGCTTATAGAACTATCTCAACAATACATATTAGCAAACCAGTCTGCATAGTAGCGTTTATGCCGCGAAAGCCTCTTGCAAATGAGACTACGGCATGTTAGGCTATGTGCCAAGGCATCAGCCATTCCCCAGCGCCCTTCTACTTTGTTCAGAATGGGTGCTGCCAGTGATGCCATCAAACATGCCGTAAGAGGCTCATTGGCAAGAGGAACGTGGAATAAATGCGAAAACTACCACTTCAAATTGCAATTTTTAGGTATATTCTTCACTTTTCAATGTACAATACTTTTAAATCATTTTTTCATAACTTAGTTAACACTATCTTTTAATATAATAATTTTTTATAACGCCTAGATTGAAAATGAAATTCTACGATTGTAGAAAAATTTCATTACCTAAGCGGCGTGTTAACGAGGCCGGAGATATTCTCACCGCCTATTAATTAAAGCGGTTCACACCACTTATAGAAGTTGGTGACATTTTCTTGCCTCGTTGTACTTTACATGTTAATATTATCGGCTTATTTTATAGATTTTTGTGTTAAAGTTTCATTACAAAATAAGAAGTTTATATACTAATTTTCATTTAAAATGTGGAATCGCATTATTAATAGTATAATATGTTCCGCATTCCACGAAATTATTTGATAATAATATCAAGCGAAGTTGTTTTCTTCCCAGACGCCCACCACAGTGTTTTTTCGATACTCTTCTCAAGCCTACATAAAATAAGAAAAAGAGGCAATAAGCAGTTTTATGCTTAATACCTCTTTATAAATTGTCAGGACTTATGCAGTTTCACCCAATAAATGGTAAGGAATTCGTCCAAAGCCTAAATTGTAATATTTAGGCCAAAATTTTTTAATAAAGCTTGCAAACTTAATACAACTTGTGTCAAAATACAATTGGAGATTGCTTCTACAAGTGACTCTGTGACTGGCGTTTATTATCTCTCGGATCACTTCGC
>JAEYNQ010000199.1 GCA_023412455.1 Bacillota bacterium | reverse complement strand
ACTTAAGGATTATTGGTTATTCACAAATTTTTAATGCCATGGAAATGGTGTCCAATGGTTTCTTAACAGGAATAGGCAAACCTAAGATTCCTTCTTATATTAGTGTCATTTTTACAGCCTTAAGATTGCCCATGGCATACATTTGTGTAAATTACCTGGGTGTAGATGGCATTTGGTGGAGCATTACTTTATCTACCATGCTTAAAGGGAGTCTATTAGTTGGTATCTATTTAACAAAAACTAAAAAGGAATTATCCAGTAACTTAGTTTAGGCAGAATAGAAAAACAACATAAGGAGAATAGAGAATGGGAAAATTAAAAGTCGCCTTTGTATGTGTTCATAATTCTTGTAGGAGTCAAATGGCAGAGGCACTAGGCAAAAAATTAGCAGGCGATACCTTTAAAAGCTACTCAGCAGGAACAGTGCTTAGACCACAGATTAATCAAGATGCCGTGAGAATTATGAAGGCCTTATATTATATAGATATGAATGAAACTCACCGTAGCAAATTACTTCGGGATATTCCAGAGGTGGACATTGTCATTACAATGGGCTGCAATGTCAAGTGTCCCACATTGCCTTGCAAACATAGAGAAGATTGGGGCTTAGAAGATCCCAGTGGAAAATCAGACCAAGAGTTCATAAAAACAGCAAGGTTAATAGAACAAAGAATCCTAGAGCTTAAAAAAAGAATTGAAAGTAAAAAATTATGACTTTATGGCTTAGCTTAGCTCATCTTAAAGAATAGATGGATGAATAAAACAAAAGCCCTCTAAAGTATATAAAATATACCCTTAGTGTAGATAATATGGAGTCTACACTAAGGGTATATTTTATATTTATAGAAGGAGCAAAGTAGATTGGGTAGATGACTTTTAGTTTATTAAAATAAATGCCGCTTTAAAATATTAAAGCGGACAATTATTGTACTATTTCAATCCACATTCATTATTTGAATGACAATATAATTATAGCACAAGTAATAACAATAAACAAAAGTTTGAAAATTAAAAATATTATTGACATATTATCGAATAAGTATTAATGTTATAAATAATCAGACTATTATAGTACTGAAAGGAGAGAAGATGAGACCTGCTCATATTAGAAATGGAGAAGAGCAATCGGTTTACACTCACTTAAAAAATGTGGCAGAGTATTGTGGCATTTATGGACAAAAGATAGGACTGAAATCGTGTGGAGAATTAACGGGATGGTTACATGATATAGGAAAGTTAACAGATGAATTTGAAATATACATAAGAAAAGCAAGTAAGCTAGAAGACAAACCTATTAAGGGACCAGATCACTCCACGGCTGGGGCTGTATGGATTATTAATAATTTAAGTGATAAGTCAACAGGAATAGAAGGATTGACAGCTCAATTAATTGCTGTCTGCATAATGAGCCATCATGGAGGACTAGTTGATATATTTGATCCAAGAGGAGGATCACCTTATCTTCGCCGTTTGGATAAATTGAAAGAGGATGAAGAATGGCAAAGGATGTATCAGCAAGTTTTACAAGAAATGGAACAGGAATTAGATATAAAATATCTAAAGCAACTTTGTTTAAAGGCAATTGATGAGGTAAAGGTGATTTTTAGTAGATTGAAGTTAAGTACTAAAGATATACCTGAGCAAAGATATGAATGTGGTGTGCTATGTAAATATTTATATTCCTGTTTAGTTGATGCAGATAGATATGATACAGCTACTTTTATGGATGGGCTTTCTATGCAGTTACCAATTGATAATAAAGGATTATGGTGTGAATTGGGAGATCGGTTTGAAGATAAAATCAAAGTCTTTAAGGCTGATACAGAGATAAACAAGCTAAGGCACTCTATATCAAAGGCTTGTTATGATAATGCATTAAAAAGTACTGGAGTTTATACATTAAATTGCCCAACTGGTTCGGGAAAAACAATGGCATCACTAAGATATGCATTACATCATGCAAAGGCTCATGGCAAAGAGAGGATATTTTATATAATTCCCTTTATCACGATTACAGAGCAAAATGCAGCAGAGATTAGAAAAATATTAAGTGTAACAGAGAAAGATGATTTAATTGAAAAAAGTATTCTCGAGTTACATTCAGCTAAAGAAGAAGAGGCAGAGGATAATGAGGAAGAATTACGTGAAGATGAATTATTAGCTGAACGTATGAACGCACCACTGGTTTTTACAACAATGGTTAGATTTTTAAATACCTTTTTTGCAAGTGGGACTAAGAATATGCGAGGTATTCATGCCTTTGCTCATTCTATTATTATCTTTGACGAGATTCAAACGATTTCCCCCAAACACATTGCGATATTTAATGGGGTCATTAACTTTCTAACAGAAGTATGTCATGCAACTGTGATTTTATCTACAGCTACACAGCCACTACTAAATCGTACACCACAGAATATCCCCAATTTACTGATGGAAGATGATTCAGAGCTATCAGGCTGTAATAAAGAAATGAATAAGCAATTTAAAAGGACTGAGATTATAGATAAAACTGAAATAGGAGGTAATAAAAAAGAGACAGTAAGCTCTTTAGTATGGGAATGTGTACAGAAAAATGGTAATGCACTAGTTGTTCTTAATACAAAATCAGCAGTAGTAAATTTGTATGAAACGATGAAGGAAAGCTATGGTGAGAGGGCGGAAGAAGAAAAAATTACTTTTTATGTATTATCCACCAATCTATATCCTAATCATCGTAAGAAAAGAATAGATGAAATCAGAAGGAAGCTAAAGAACAATGAGAAGCTGATAGTAATTAGTACACAATTAATTGAAGCAGGAGTAGATATTAGCTTTAAGACAGTCTTCAGGTCACTAGCAGGTCTAGATAGCATTATTCAAAGTGCAGGAAGATGTAATAGACATGGAGAGAATGAACAAGGAGTATATGGACAAGTTTATTTGATAAATCCGGATTTTGAAACACTAGGTGCGTTAGAAGATATTAAAAAAGGGAAAAAGGCAACAGAAGATTTACTGGAAATGTATAGAAATAATAAGCAAGAGCTAGAGGGAGATTTGAGTTCTATCAAAGCCATTGAAACGTATTTTACATTATATTATAGGCAGCAAGTGGATAATATGACCTACAAATTTAAAGAAGACAATCGAGAATTTAAAATGTATGAGTTGCTAAGTGATAATAAGGTTATTAAAACTGATGGTGAAAAGAATCTTCATATAGTGAAAAATTCAAGAACAATTATCAATCAAAGCTTTAAAACTGCGACAGCCCATTTTGAAGCAATTGATTCTAGGGGGAAATCAATAGTAGTGCAGCATGGAGAAAGTAAAATCTATTTAGAACAGCTACTATCCATAAAGTGCTATGCAGATAAGTATAAACTATTGAGAAAGCTACAATCATTTGTTGTTAATATTTCAGAAGATACATTTAGAAAATTGGGAGAGGCTGTCCATTACTACGAAGAGCTTGGTATCTACGTATTAAATGAAGACTACTATGATGAAGTATTTGGTGTTTCAACTACACCAGTAGCAATGGTATTTTATGATTTTTAGAAGGAGATGAAGAAATGAAGCCTAATAGAGTTGAGTTTGTTGTTCATGGAAGATATGCCCTATTTAGTGATCCTATCAACAGAATGGGTGGCGAAAAGTTTACTTACCAAGTACCAACCTATGAAGCGTTAAAAGGAATCATTAGTAGCGTGTATTGGAAGCCTACTTTTACATGGGTAATTGATGAACTACGTGTCTTAAATCCCATAAGGTCCCAGTCTCAAGGCATTAGACCTATTATGTATGGAGGAGGCAATACACTTTCTATATATACCTATCTTTCAGATGTAGCTTATCAAGTAAAAGCTCATTTTGAATGGAATATGAATAGACCAGAACTAGAAGGAGACCGTAATGAAAACAAACATCATAATATTGCTAAACGTTGCATAGAGAGGGGAGGAAGAAGAGATATATTTTTAGGGACAAGGGAATGCCAAGGCTATGTAGAAGCGTGCTGTTTTGGAGAAGGTGAGGGTTTTTATGATAAGTATGGAGAGATGCCACTGGGTGTTATGTTTCATGGATTCACTTATCCTGACGAGTCACAGACGCAGAAACTGACAGCAAGGTTTTGGAAACCTGTTATGAAAGATGGCATTATTACTTTTATCCGTCCAGAGGCTTGTGAGATAAAAAGAGAATTATTGCAAACCACACCAAAAGGTTTTAGCTTTGATATTAATAATATCTTAAGTGTAGAACAATTTGATTGGTGTAAGGAATTTGGAGGTGAGGCTAGTGAGTTGGATCAATGACCTATATCTTACTTATGAAAATAATGAGGACAGAGTAGCAGAAGATTTGTCAGCCAAAGCAATTTTATTACCTATAGCACATTCTACTCAAAATGCTCAAATAGAAATAGTCATTAGTAAAGAAGGAGAATTTGTACGGGCCTATTCAATCGCTAAAGGAGATGCCATTACGATTATACCTGTTACAGAGGATTCAGCAGCTAGGGGGAATGGGAATAATCCTCACTATTTAGAGGATAAGCTAGAATATATTGCAGGAGATTATGAGCAGTATACAGGAGTAAATAATACTGATAAATACAATAAATTTCTAAGTTTTCTTATTAAATGGAGTGAATCAAGTTATACCACTATGCAAGTACAAGCAATTAGAACGTATATAGCAAAGGCATCTGTAATAAAAGACCTAGTACAAGCAAAGGTACTTGAAGAAGAGCAAGGTCAATTAACAGATAAAAAGATTGAGGCAATTGCTCAAAAAGAAGCTTTTGTACGCTTTTCAATTCAGCCTTACACAATAGAGGATACAAATAAGGAAGAAGCTGTTTACAAAGATAAAGAACTATTTAAGTCGTATGTAAAGTATTATGTCAGTCAGCAAGAAGATGTCGACCTATGTTATGCTTCTGGAGAAGTAATCCCTTGTTCAACGAAGCATCCCTCCAAAATTAGGCATTCAGGTGATAAGGCTAAGCTAATATCAGCAAATGATACATCTGGATATACATATAGAGGAAGGTTTTCAGAGAGTTCACAAATTGCCTCTATAGGTTATGAAACCTCTCAAAAGGCACATAATGCATTAAGGTGGCTGATTGCAAAACAAGGTTTTTCAATTGGTGAATTAGTTATTGTAGCTTGGGAGATATCTGGAAAAGAAATTATATCACCTACTGAAGATACGGATGAGTGTTTGTTTGGAGATGAAAAGGATGAAATCATTACAACAAACGAAGCCTATGCTAAAAAACTAGAGCTGGCTGCTAAAGGCTATAAACAACACTTAAATAATCAAGCTGAAATTGTTGTAATGGGTTTAGAGGCAGCAACAACAGGAAGACTATCCATAAGCTTTTATAAAAAGATGATGGGTTCAACATTTATGGAAAACATATTGGAGTGGCATAGGACATGTTTTTGGAGACATCATTATAAAAAGAAAGAAGATGAAAAAGGTTATAGATGGTTTGTAGGAGCCCCCTCGCCAAGAGATATTGCAATAGCTGCTTTTGGTGGTAGAAATGATAAGCTAATCAAAGCAACTATTGAGAGAATATTACCTTGTATTATAGATAAAAAGGATATTCCACAAGATATTGTCAAAGCGGCAGTAGCAAGGGCATCAAATCCCAATGGATTTGAAAATGGTTATGAACATATGAAAGCAGTATCTGTTGCTTGTGCACTAGTAAGAAAGCATAGATATGATAGGAGTAATAATAGAAATCAAAAAAAAGGGGAGGAATGGGAAATGGCATTAGACAGAACAAATACAGATAGAAGTTATGTGTACGGTAGATTACTTGGAGCGGCACAGAAGCTAGAAGAAATGGCACTTTATTATTCAGGAGAAACTAATAGGACAACAGCAGCAGAGCGCTTCTGCCAGCAGTTTGTAAGAAAACCAAGAAAAACATGGAAAATTATTAATGATCAGCTAAGACCTTATATGGCTAAGTTAAAGGCTATGGATAATCGAGAAGATAAAGCTAATAGTAAGGCATCAAGCAAAAGCTGGTATATTAAGGAGTTGCGAAATATTTATGATTTAATTAGTGAGGAAGATTTTATGAAAGAAGAACCTTTGTCAGAGGTTTATTTACTAGGCTATAATTGTCAGTTAAATAGTTATGATAAGAATGATAAGGATAAGCAACAGGATTTAGAAGAGGATAACTAATAATATTAAATGAATAAACATAATAAATCAGAAAAGGGGAATGAATAATGAGTACATTTACAAATAAAGTGGATTTTGCAGTAATTTTTAGTGTGAAAAATGCTAATCCCAATGGGGATCCTCTAAATGGTAATAGGCCTAGAGAGAATTATGAAGGCTATGGAGAAGTATCTGATGTATGTATTAAGAGAAAAATTCGTAATCGATTTATAGATATGGGACAAAATGTATTTGTGCAATCAGATGACAAAAATGTAGATGGATTTAAAAGCTTAAATGATAGAGCTGATAGTATACCTGAATTAAAAGCAGCAGACAAAGATAAGGATAAAAATAAATATGCAAAGGTAGCTTGTGAAAAATGGTTAGATGTTAGAACTTTTGGACAAGTATTTGCCTTTAAGAAGGCTAGTAAAGGAGATGGTGTATCAGTAGGTGTAAGAGGACCTGTTTCCATTCATACAGCAGTAAGTATTGAAAAGATCGATATTAGCAGTATGCAAATTACAAAAAGTGTAAACAGTGAAACAAAAGATAGTAAGTCCTCAGATACAATGGGAATGAAGCATCGTGTAGATTCAGCAGTCTATGTTACATATGGCAGTATTAATCATGAATTAGCTGAGAAGACTGGGTTTACAGATGAAGATGCCACTCTTGTTAAAGAAGCTTTAATTACCTTGTTCGAAAATGATGCATCAGCAGCAAGACCAGAAGGAAGCATGGAAGTATGTAAGGTGATTTGGTGGCAGCATAATTGTTTTGCGGGACAATATTCTTCTGCAAAGGTACACCGAAGCTTAAAGATTATTCCTAAAGTAGACTCACCTAAATCAATAATGGATTACGACATTAAAGTTGAAGCATTAGAGGGGTTGAAAGTAGAAATATATGAAGGAATATAAAGAAGATGAATTCTTAATGCTATCAGGTTTGCAACATTATGTGTTTTGTAAAAGGCAATGGGCACTTATCCATATTGAGCAACAATGGGTGGAAAATTTTCTAACTACTGATGGGAATATATTACACGATAAAGCACATGATGGTGCATCTTTTGAGAAAAGGAAAGATACCTTGATTTCTAGAGGAATGCCGATTCATTCTTATGAGCTTGGAATAAGTGGGACATGTGATATTGTAGAGTTTCGAAAATCTAGCGAAGGAATTCCTATACATGGTAGAGCGGAGAAGTATAAGATTTATCCAGTAGAGTATAAGAGGGGAACTACTAAAGAAGATAATTGTGATAAATTACAAGTAGTAGCACAAATACTTTGCTTAGAAGAAATGTTTTGTTGCACCATAGATAGGGGTTATTTATTTTATGGAGAAATGAAAAGAAGAGTAGAAGTTGTAGTGGATGAGGACATCAGATGTGAAACAAGAAATTTAATTAATGAAATGCATGAGTTATTTGAGAAGAAACATACCCCTAAGGTCAAAGCAGGTAAAGCGTGTAAGGCCTGTTCTTTAGAGAATATCTGTCTACCTAAACTGACATACCAAAAGAGTGTAACAACATACATTAATAGAATGTTGGAGGATAAATAATTTGAGGAAGCTATTAAATACACTGTATATTACCAATCCAGAGGCATACCTATCGTTAGATGGTGAAAATATAGTGGTAAGATGTGATGAAATAGAATTAGGACGTTTACCATTACATAATTTAGAAGGTATTGTAACTATGGGATATGCAGGTGTAAGTCCTGCGCTTATGGGAAAGTGTGCAGAATGCAACATAGGTATGACCTTCCTTAAGCCATCAGGCAAATTTCTAGCTAAAGTTACAGGGAAAGCATATGGCAATATTTTATTAAGAAAAGAGCAATATAGAATAGCTGATAACGAAAATAAACGGGTAGCTGTTTCAAAAAACTTTATCATAGGGAAAGTTTATAATTCAAGGGCTGTAATAGAACGTGCTATCCGAGATTATTCTTTGAGGCTAGATGCAGAGAGCTTAAGAAATACTTCTAGTAATTTAAAGGAGTCTATAAAGTATATTAGACAAGTTAATAATTGTGACCAGTTAAGGGGCTATGAAGGAGAGGCTGCAGCTTGCTATTTTTCAGTACTTAATGAACTAATTTTACAACAAAAGGATGATTTTATCTTTGCAGGCAGAACAAGACGCCCACCTTTAGATAAAGTCAATGCATTACTTTCATTTTGCTATTCGCTATTAACAAGTATGTGTTGTTCAGCATTAGAGACAGTGGGGTTAGATCCTTATGCAGGCTTTATGCATACAGATAGACCAGGAAGAGCATCATTGGCACTAGATTTAATGGAAGAATTAAGACCTATTATGGCAGATCGGTTTGTGTTAACACTTATTAATAAGAAGCTTGTTTCTGGAGATGGCTTTCAGCAAAAAGAAAATGGAGCTATTCTCATGGATGATGAGACACGAAAAACTGTATTAAAGCATTGGCAAGAAAGGAAAAAGGAGATGATTACCCATCCATTTATTGATGAGAAGATTGAATGGGGATTAATTCCTTATATTCAAGCTATGTTATTAGCACGCTTTGTAAGAGGTGATTTAGAAGAATATCCCCCATTCTTTTGGAAGTAGGTGATAGGAATGATGGTTGTTGTAACTTATGATGTAAATACAGAAACCCCAGCTGGAATAAAAAGACTTAGAAGAGTTGCAAAAGAATGTGTGAATCATGGACAGAGGGTGCAAAATTCGGTTTTTGAATGCATACTAGATGATGCACAATATAGGGAACTAAAATATAAACTAGAGAAGATAATAGATAAGAACTTTGATAGTTTAAGATTTTATAAGCTGGGTAAGAACTACCAATTAAAGATAGAACATATTGGTACAAAAGAAACTATAGATATTGAAGGAACACTCATTATATAGTGCGAATGTACAGTTCACATTAATCGCTAGGTACATTCGCGATAACAAAATAGTATAAAATAAGTGAACTGGCGAATTATAGCAGTGTAATTACCTATGAAAAAGTATAGAAATGGTTATTTTGTTACAATAAGCATAAAATTATCAGTAGATTTTATGCAATTTTGCTGTCACTCCCTAGACGGGAGTGTGGATTGAAATCAACTTAAACATTTTTCTCTCTGTCATGTTATTGTCACTCCCTAGACGGGAGTGTGGATTGAAATATCTTCAAAGTTCATGTGTTTCACCTCGCTTTCTCGTCACTCCCTAGACAGGAGTGTGGATTGAAATAACTTTTGAATTTATTACTAAACATAATGATATAGTCACTCCCTAGACGGGAGTGTGGATTGAAATCAACTCTAGCAAAATACAAGCATTAATAAATGCAATGTCACTCCCTAGACGGGAGTGTGGATTGAAATCCTACCCTACTCTTTTAATTACATCATCCAATCGTCACTCCCTAGACGGGAGTGTGGATTGAAATACCTATTAATTTGAATCCTAAAATTATTGATAAGGAGTCACTCCCTAGACGGGAGTGTGGATTGAAATAATAATGCATGGATTATAGGAGGATATGCTAACAAGGTCACTCCCTAGACGGGAGTGTGGATTGAAATAGGAGTGGGATTACATTTTGGGGCAAAACGGTAGTCACTCCCTAGACGGGAGTGTGGATTGAAATATCCAACACACTTTGCCTCGTTTTAATAGGTACTGGTCACTCCCTAGACGGGAGTGTGGATTGAAATACCACTAGCAAATGTTACTTTTAAGTATCCATTGTCACTCCCTAGACGGGAGTGTGGATTGAAATACCATTAGATTTATCCCAACCAAGCACATATGTAGTCACTCCCTAGACGGGAGTGTGGATTGAAATCTAGAGAAGTTTCTTTGATCCTGCCAAATGGGGATGTCACTCCCTAGACGGGAGTGTGGATTGAAATTTAACCTTATTTTTGCTTTGGTAAGTGGTGTTATGTCACTCCCTAGACGGGAGTGTGGATTGAAATAAGTTAAGGTTACAACAGAATAATACTAGCCTATGTCACTCCCTAGACGGGAGTGTGGATTGAAATAGATGAAAAGAATGGTTATGGGTTTATGATTTTTGTCACTCCCTAGACGGGAGTGTGGATTGAAATAAGTAATTCAAGTGGGAGATACTCAGCAATAGCAGTCACTCCCTAGACGGGAGTGTGGATTGAAATAAGTCAGCAGGTCTTTTAAAACAGCAGAAATAAGTCACTCCCTAGACGGGAGTGTGGATTGAAATAGCTTCATACAAGCCATCGTTTAAAATGTTTAGTGTGTCACTCCCTAGACGGGAGTGTGGATTGAAATAAAGTATGAGATACGATTTATGCTAGAGGATGAAGTCACTCCCTAGACGGGAGTGTGGATTGAAATTACTATAAATTACATTTGTGAGGTATTCAGTCTAGGTCACTCCCTAGACGGGAGTGTGGATTGAAATGGAAATTAATATAGATACTTTATACCAAACAGAAGTCACTCCCTAGACGGGAGTGTGGATTGAAATTATTTTCTTTTTATTCCAAAGCATTTCTTTTGTGTCACTCCCTAGACGGGAGTGTGGATTGAAATACAAAAGTGTGAGGGGGTTAACATTTGCCAAGGTGTCACTCCCTAGACGGGAGTGTGGATTGAAATAGAGATGCACCTATTTATATGCAAGGGACAAAGGGTCACTCCCTAGACGGGAGTGTGGATTGAAATATCCGAACATGGGCTGACTCGACGATCCTGCTGTGGTCACTCCCTAGACGGGAGTGTGGATTGAAATAGCATTTCCCATCTTCCATACTTTAATATCTCCTGTCACTCCCTAGACGGGAGTGTGGATTGAAATTGCCGGTGTTAGCATAATAGGCTCAAGCCCTTGCCTGTCACTCCCTAGACGGGAGTGTGGATTGAAATACTCTTCTTTACCTCTATGAAAGCTGAAACTAGAGTCACTCCCTAGACGGGAGTGTGGATTGAAATACATGGTGGAACACTATGGGCACTTGTAAATGATTTGTCACTCCCTAGACGGGAGTGTGGATTGAAATAGCTAAATATGCAGATGAGTTGGGAATCACAGAAAAAGTCACTCCCTAGACGGGAGTGTGGATTGAAATAAGGAGAAAACAGCTAGGTTTGACACAGCAAGATAGTCACTCCCTAGACGGGAGTGTGGATTGAAATTATATCCACCTTGCCTATGTTGTTTGAGCCACCGTCACTCCCTAGACGGGAGTGTGGATTGAAATAATTCCTCTGATTTGGTACAAATCTGAAAATTACTTGTCACTCCCTAGACGGGAGTGTGGATTGAAATATACTCAAAAGTGTCACGTAAAGCTAGTGCATTTGGTCACTCCCTAGACGGGAGTGTGAATTGAAATGTAGTAATAACATGGCAGGGACTGTAGAAAATGAAGTCACTCCCTAGACGGGAGTGTGGATTGAAATATTTAGTACGAGCAAAACATGCATAATTTAAAAAGTCACTCCCTAGACGGGAGTGTGGATTGAAGTATCATCTAAATTATTACATCTATTATTTTTTTATTGGTATGTCAACATTTATTTAGCTAATTTTTTGAAGGTTATTTTATGTGTTGCAGACTTACTTCTGCGATACTACTTACATTGAGGCTACGTAGACATGATTTGCTGTTCATAAGGATAATGTGGAGATCTTATATTGGCAATTGACAATAAAATCTAAACAAAGTATACTCGAAGTATATTAAGTAGAATGAGGATGTAAAAATGGATAGAAAAAATAAAAAGGGAGCAATCGTAGCTTTACACAAGGAACGGATTTTAGAGGCGGCAGAGAAGATATTTTCTGTAAAAGGGTTTGAACAGACCACTATAGAGGATCTTTCAAAAGGAGCAGAGTATAGTCGTAGGACAATTTATACTTACTTTGAGAGCAAGGAAGATATTTTATATCATATTGTTGAAAAGGGGTTAGCCATACTCGAACAAGATATTGAAGAGGTTTTAAAACAAGAGGTAGCTTTCTTGGACAAGTATATGGGAATCTGTAGAGCCATGCAGCGGTATCAGAGGGACTGTCCCCATTCTTTAGAAAATATAACAAAAGCAAAATCCCAGCATTTAGACAGCAGTCAGCTGCCTAGTATAGTTAAACAAATTTTGGGGCGTGGAAGTAAAATCAATGATTTGCTGGCAGCGTTCATTCAAGAGGGTAAAGAACAAGGGATGATAAGGCAAGAGGTTATTCCTATGCAGACAGTGTATATTCTATGGTCGAGTATCACATCACTTTTGACCTTAGTTCAAACAAAAGGTGGATTTATAGAAGGTACTTTTCGAATTTCTGAAGAAGACTTTTTAGATTATGGGTTTAAGCAAATTATTAATTCGATAGTGGAGGTAAGAATTTGATCAACTTATCATTAATAGCTACCAGTGCAGATTTAGTACAGGATATGGCAAGGAGCGAAATCCTTTCATGTAATGAGCTAACAGCCTCCTATGGACTTACCTTAACGGGACAGCAGGCCATTGCCTTAGTAACTACACGAGGGGAGGTCCTCAAAAAAACTGGACGAATAGAATGGGGTGGGGGAATACTTCAAAAGTTAATCATTGCTTTTGGTGATTCACCCTATATGACAGAACAAAACTATGAAGATACCTTACATGAACTTATCGAGTTATTCTATGAGTTTAAAAATGATACACTAGATGGTGTTACAGATGATAAATTGATTGAATTTATGAAGATTTCCTTTAATGGGAAATGCTGTGGTTCTTTGGAACTACTCGCTAGTAGGGAGCTAACAGACCTTGCTAAACATATCCATGGTGGTCATTCCTTTGAGAGTTATAAATGGAGTAGGGAGGATAGCTAAGATGAAGCTTGATACACTGCATGTAATCAATGTTGATCTACTTAGTCAGCAATATTATTTTAACTCTTTAATAAGTGAGGCCAGTTCATCAGGCTTACTTGGTGAGGCTGATAATAGGAAGATACAGATAGAGCTCCTTGCTCTCCTGGCAGAACAGACAGATAAGTGGACTAAAGGAGAAAGTAGTTCGATTCGTGTGGAAAAGGCTCAAGATATTTTAGAATCCATTTTATTTGTAATAGGTGTTTATCTTAAAACGTGTAGTAGGCCAGAAGAGGCAGTTAACCTCTTAAAGATAAAAGCAATGAAGGAACTATTTACCCAAGGGCTTGTATGCGTACGTCGTAAGCTTACAGCCTGCAAGCTGCTACAACAGCATATAAAGAAGCATCTTTTAAAGACACCCAATGTTTATTATCGTTCAACGATCGTAGATGGAATAAATGGTTTTTTCAAACTCTATCGTATACAGTTTTCAGCCCATGAGATCCATATTACAGCCGATTACCCAACGTATATGGGACGGCCCCAATTAAATGGGATTGAATTTATTGAGCAATATCTGAAAGAGATTGAGAGTGAAAATACTTTTTGTACCCATTTTGCTGCAAATGCCATTCATCACTTATTATATGGACTGAGTTTAGATTATCGTAGTATTCCTATGAATCTCTATGAACCAGTCCTTGCCTCAAGCCTGGGACTTATCTTAGTCAATCGTTCGCCAAAGGGATTAGATTTGACAAAGCAGGAAGTGGATAGACTCCATGAATATTTTCAGGATTGCTCGCAAGAAGAAATACAAGGGCGATTACAACAAGCTCTTGTAGAGCTAAAGGAAGTGTTGCAATTATCAGAGAAGTTAATAGTATATATAGGGATAAGTATTCAAAAACTCTCTACAACTATTAAAAGGGCAGCTGATAGACAGACTTTAGATAAGGTGTTTTTAGTGCCTGCTTATCCAGAAAATCAACCCATGGTTACCTTCTCTTTTGGGGAACGAATGGAGGATAGGAAGTATTGTAAGCTATTAAAGATTATTTTGCGAAGTGATAATAGCGAGGAGAAAGTTAACTTGATTTTACAAAAGGTTCATGCCCTTACAGATTTGATAGACTTGTTAGAAGAGGGGGAGCTGATTCAAGAAGAAGTAGATGAACTGATTGATAAATTGCCTCTGCCTGAATTTATAGCTTTATTAAAGAACTATCCAAATGACGACTTCTTAGTGAGGGAAGGCGAGCAAATGCTTTATAGAGCTTTACAAAAGAGAAGGAATTTGCTAACGGCTACTCAACAAGCTCAGCTTGATGAGGCATTAAAAAGAGTGACTAAATAAATGAATGACTGCTATGACCACATTCCACAAGGGCATTTTTAGCACCATCACTCATTTCATTACAAATAAGTATAGATTTTACATTGAAAAACGGTAGTGCAATAAAGAGTTTTGTTAACACTTTATTTACAAATTAGTTCTAAAAAATACAAAAACTACTGCTATTCTATATGTGAACGGAAATTAATCGCACTAAGCGATTACAAGGATTATTTTTGTTATATTATTCCCCTAAACCCCTAATTAAAAGGATGTATAGAATTTGACTAGATTCTCAACTCCCCAAAATACATTCTTTGAACATTTAAGGTAACAAAAATAAATCCTAATAGCAAACCCTTACAAAACTCTATTCTAGACACCCTATTTTCCCCAAATAGGGTGTCCTTTTTTTTGTTTAACTTTACAGAAACTTTATGGGAATGTTTTAAAATGGTTTGAAATTATATATTAACGGGAATATTTATATGATATATTAGAAATAAGTTAGGGGGAGGATAGGCCATGCAGAAATTAGAAGAGTGGTATATGAAGGTAGGGAAAAAATGGCTTTATATTTTTTTAGGACTATTACTGATCTATTTCTTTTTTAAGTTCAATATACTAGGGTATATTGCTCCTTTTGCATTAGCTTATTTTTTTTCAATGCTTTTAAATCCTTTTGTGACTTGGCTTAATAAGAATATGAAGATTCCTCGTGGAATAGGGACTATTTTTAGTATGCTGACTATACTAAGTGGCGTATTAGCTCTTATATCCATGATTTTGAAACAGTTTTGGCATCAAACAATAGATTTTACAAAGTCATTCCCAGAACTCAGCAATCATTTTCTTGAAGCCATTAGTAAGCTTCAAGAAGAATGGGGCCCCCTGTTGCAGATGACACCTGCAACAAAAGCTTTTACAAATCTAGATACAGCTATTGAAAAGTTACTGGGTGGCATAGGTTCTTTTTTGGCAGCAGCTATTCCCGGTGCATATAGTATAGTGAGCAAAGTCCCAGACATTATTATATTTATTGTCTTTATGCTTATTGCTACCTTCTTTATAACAAAAGATTATCATACTATTAAAGCATTTATTAAAGCCCAACTTTCAGACACAGTTACTGCCAAATTTGTTATTATGCAAAAGGGTCTTCTAAATGCAGTAGGAGGATATATTCGGACACAACTCATATTGATGAGTATTACTTTTAGCATTTGTTTGATTGGATTATTTGTATTAGGGATAAAATATTCATTGCTTTTAGCTATTATTATAGCTGTGTTAGATGCCTTGCCTGTATTTGGGAGTGGCACTATACTGATTCCTTGGGCCATTTATAATCTAGTAGTAGGAAATTTTATGCTAGCTATAGGGCTTTTGAGTATCTATGGTATAATATTTATTATGAGGCAAGTGATGGAGCCGAAGATATTATCTAATCAAATAGGCGTATATGCCCTTGTTACAGTGATGTCTATGTATATAGGGTATAGGGCAGTGGGTGTTTTTGGGCTTATTTTAGGGCCTATTATAGCTGTTATTGTAAAGACATTACAGGCCATAGGAGTTATCCCTCCTTTTAAGCCAATTAAAGAAGAAAAAAGCAAGGGGAAATAGAATGAAGACAATACAGGTAGAAAACATTATTAGTGCAGTAAAAGAGTTATGTATAAAAGCCAATTATGATTTGCCAGAGGATATTTACAATGAGTTACAACAGGGGATCACTAAGGAAGAAAGTCCTGTAGGCAAGGACATCCTAAAGGATATTTGCTATAATGCAGATATTGCCAAGGAAGAACAGGTACCTATTTGCCAAGATACGGGGACTGCTGTTGTATTTGTAAAGTTAGGGCAAGAGGTCTACATTGAAGGAGGGCTCTTAAGTGAGGCAATAAATGAGGGGGTTAGACAAGGCTATAAAGAAGGTTACCTAAGAAAGTCCATTGTAGAAAATCCCCTTTATAGGGTCAATACCAAGGATAATACGCCAGCAGTTATTCACTACGATATCGTGCAAGGAGACCAGTTAGAGATTCTTATAGCACCTAAAGGTGGCGGGAGTGAGAATATGAGCAAGGTTTATATGCTAACACCTTCCCAAGGCGTAGAGGGGGTAAAAAAGGCAGTACGAGAGACAGTTGTTTTGGCTGGTCCTAATGCTTGCCTTCCAATAGTAGTAGGTATTGGTATAGGTGGGAACTTTGAAAAGTGCACTTATTTAGCTAAAAAAGCATTAACACGTGATATAGGAAGCTCCAATCCAGATGAACGTATGGCCAAACTGGAAGAGGAGCTTCTAGAAGAGATTAATAAGTTGGGAATTGGCCCCCAAGGGCTAGGAGGGGTGGTAACGGCATTAGCTGTACACATCGAGGACTACCCATGTCATATTGCATCTATGCCCCTGGCCATTAATATAGGGTGCCATGTAAATAGACATAAAAGCGTTATATTATAGGGGGACACTATGAATAAACATATGAATGTACCAATGACCAAAGAAATGGCTAGAAGTTTAGTAACAGGAGAAAAACTATTACTTAATGGGATCATCTATACTGCCAGAGATGCCGCCCATAAGAGGATAATAGAGAATTATAAAGAAGGGAAACCTTTTCCTATGGAGCTTGAAAATGTGGCGATTTATTATGCTGGACCAGCACCTAATAAACCTGGACAGGTAATAGGAAGCTGTGGGCCTACTACAAGTGGACGTATGGATGCCTATGCCCCTCAATTCATGAAGTGGGGAGAAACAGTAATGATTGGTAAGGGCCTTCGTAATCAGGAGGTTATTGAAACAATGAAAGAAGAAGGTGCTGTTTATTTAACGGCTATTGGTGGAGCAGGAGCCCTGCTTGCCAAATGTGTTAAGAAGATGGAATGTATAGCTTTTGAAGATTTAGGTGCAGAAGCCATTTATAAACTTACGGTTGAAGACTTTCCAGTAATTGTGACTATTGATAGCCAAGGTAATAATTTATATGAAACAGGTAAAGTAGCTTATCAAAAAAATTAGGAGAGCAAAGGCTTTCAAGAGAGGGGAAAATATGGAAGTACAGAGTAGAAAAAAGAATAAGGGGCTTCGTATTCTTGGCATTATAGCAGCAGTGATTATAGCAGTAGTTCTATGGATAGGTATTATTGTAATGATAGTTCGAAATACAGTGACTATAAATAGAGATGGCTTAACTAGCATCAATGGAGCAGCAGACGTACTTAAGGATACGTCAGTCAGTTTTGGGGAGACTATTGATGTGATTTATGTAGAGGGAGTTATAGGTGAAGAAGCATCTGCCTTTGGGGAAGTTAGTTATGATCATAACTGGACCATGCAAAAAATTAATGACCTTATGAATGATGAATATAATCGAGCCATTATGCTCTATGTCAATTCGCCAGGAGGAGGAGTTTATGAATCCGATGAGCTTTATTTGAAATTAAAGGAGTATAAGGAGCTAACAGGTAGACCTGTTTATGCGTATATGGCTCAAACAGCAGCATCAGGTGGTTATTATATTTGTATGGCAGCAGATAAAATTTTTGCTAATCGTATGACCATGACAGGGTCTATTGGGGTTATTATGTCCATGTTAGATACGACGGAACTTGAGGCAAAAATAGGAATTAAAACAGAAAATATTGTGTCAGGTAAAAATAAGGCCATGGGAAATCCCTTAACAGGAGAGCAGAGGCAAATCTTACAAACTATGATTGATGAAACGTATGATATTTTTGTAGGGATCGTAGCACAAAATAGAGATTTACCTTTGGAAAAAGTCTATAGATTAGCAGATGGTAGAATCTATTCGGCTTACCAAGCTCAAGAGCAAGGTTTGATTGATGAAGTAGCAGATTATGGGACAGCATTAGATAGTTTAAAAGCAGACTATGGACTTGAAGAATGTGGGATAAATGATGTAGTGAGAGAGATGACATTTTGGGAAAGCTTATTTCAAACAATGAGTAAAGGTATTGTAATAAATAATGAGTTTTCGGCTATAAGAAACTACATAGATAATAATACCAGTGGTAAACTAATGTATTATTACAAGCACTAGAAAGAAGAAAGTGTGAATAACTCCTAAGAGTTTTTAAAGATAAAGGAGTTTATTTACACTTTTTTTATCTTGTAGGAAACTTCGTATTCTACACTTTCACTACTTCGCGAACCAATACGTGTCCTATGGACACTTTTCTTCTGATAACAAAATAGTAATAATATTTATATTAACTTAATAATATTGAAATATTTACAATAATAATGTAATATAAAAGAGGTGGCTAAATCAAAAAGTAGGAGGATAAAAAAAGCTATGCTTTGGAACATAAAGGATAAAGCCAAAAGCTATAATATTATTATTATCCCGGAAAAAGGCGGCAAGCCCAAATACTTAAATTTAACACGTATTTTACTTAGGACAGGAATAAGCATAACAGGAGTAATGATTGCAATAGTAGTGGCATATAATGGTTATTCAGCTTATTATAACAAGCAATTATTAATTAGAATGAGAGCTGCAGAAGAGGCTTCAAGTAAAGATATTACTCTTCTAGATGAAGCTAAACAATATATTCGAGCCTTAGAAAAAGATAACAAGCAAAAAGAGCAAACGATTGAGAGTTATCGTGCTTATGAAGAGGGCATTAAAGAGCGTATGAGTAAGATTGATGAATTGGAAAAAGCCATTGATGAGCGCTTAAAAAAGAGTGAACTCCTAAGCGATGAGGAGCTTACAGTTTCCCAAAATACTGTTCCAGTAGAGGAATTTTATGAATTGAAAAATATGGCAGTAGCAGCAACGCCTATTTTATCAGCAGATGAGATTGATGACAAAATTACTACCCTTGAGAATATAAGAGATCGCTTAGATCTTCTATTAGAAAGAGAGGCCTATCAGCCTTCTCTAATGCCATGTCAGGGGCGTATTACTAGCAAGTTTGGTGAAAGAGCAAATCCTTTTTCAGGCTATGGAACGGAAGGCCATAACGGTATTGACATCGCTTCAAGTAGGGGAACAAAGATTCATGCAACAGCTAAAGGAACGGTTATTTATGCTGAGTATCAAAATGGTTATGGCAATGTGGTTTATATTAATCATGGTAATGGATTAGTGAGTTTATATGGACATGCCTCTGAACTATTAGTTGAAGAAGGCGAGACTGTGGAAAAAGGAGAAGTTATTGCTCTTGTGGGTTCTACAGGTCGTTCTACAGGGCCTCATGTTCATTTTGAAATTAGAAAGAATGGTAGTGCTGTTAATCCCTATAATATATTATTAAAATAGGAGGAGAACCATGTTTGCATTAAATAATAAAGAAGGATCTAATAGTAAAATAGCTAGTCAGATGGATACCCTTATTGGGCCAGCGGCTTCATTAAAAGGAGACATTTCAACAGAGGGGAATTTACGCATTGATGGTAAATTTCAAGGGGATATTACTTGTGGCGGAGAAGTCATTATTGGAGAAGAAGGAAAAGTAAAAGGTAGCATACAGTGTAATCTACTGGTTATCCATGGTAAGGTAGAAGGAAATATCAAGTGTGCAGGTTTAGTAGAGCTTATGGCTACAGCAGAGCTTAAAGGAGATATAGAAGTAAAAGCAGTAGCTATTCGTGAAGGCGCAGTATTTGAAGGAAAAAGCATTATGAAAACAACCAGTACTTTAAGTGAAAAAAATGTGTTGAAAACAAAAAGTGAGTTTAAAGAATCAAAAGAGTATAGTAAGTAAGGGTATAGTAACAAATGATAAAGAGGCCATTTTTCTATTTTGACTATCCTCTTCTAAGTAGACCATAAATTTACTTGGAAGGGAGCAGGGCATTTTAGAGAGAAGGCCTTTTTTATACCCGTGCCCTCTAAAAACCATAGGGTGAACAATATAAAGCTAATAAAAAATATTAAAATATTGCATAATATTTACTTAAATGGTACAATTTTTTTATCTTGTAGGAAAGGTCGTATGCTACACTTTCACTACTTCGCGAACCAATACGTGTCCTATGGACACTTTTGTTCTGTATTGTATTCAAAAATCTCTGTGTAATGGCATATAAGGGAGGAAAAACCAGTGAAATATTGGCAGGAAGAAGAGACTTATAGTTTAGAGCAGAAAAGAGCTATTCAGACAGAAAGGCTTATAAATACTGTAAATAGGGTTTATAAACATGTACCTTTTTATCATGAGAAGATGAAAGAACTAGGAATAGAGCCAGGAGATATTAAGAGTATTGATGATCTTAGTAAATTACCTTTTACTAACAAACAAGATTTAAGGGATCATTATCCTTATGGTCTTTTTGCCACACCAATGGAGGATATTGTAAGGATTCATGCTTCATCAGGAACAACAGGTCAGCCAACTGTTGTAGCGTATACTAAAAATGATATTGAAATGTGGCAGAATATGATGGCGAGATGCTATGCAGCTTATGGACTGGATAAGAGGGATATTATACAGGTAGCTTATGGTTATGGCTTATTTACAGGTGGTCTAGGTGCTCACTATGGAGCGGAACACATGGGAATAACTGTTGTCCCTATTTCTGGAGGAAACACTAAGAAGCAAATTCAGCTCTTGCAAGAATTTGGTTGTACAGCTATTGCTTGTACGCCTTCCTATGCCCTTTACCTTGGAGAAAGTATGAGAAATATGGGAATAGATCCTCGTAGTACCAAACTTCGGGTAGGTGTATTTGGTGCAGAGCCTTGGACAGAAGAAATGAGAGAAGCTATTGAAAGTACCTTTGGTATTCAAGCCATGAATATTTATGGGTTGAGTGAAATTATGGGACCTGGTGTAGCTTTTGACTGTGCCCATAAGCATGGTTTACATATTAATGATGACCATTTTGTACCCGAAATTATTAATCCTAAAACAACAGAGCTGATGGCAGATGGAGAAGAAGGAGAGCTTGTCTTTACTTGTATTACTAAAGAAGCTTTACCACTTCTTCGTTATCGTACACATGATATGACGAAGCTTTACACGCGACCTTGTTCATGTGGTAGAACACTTCCTCGTATGGGTCGAATAACGGGACGTAGTGATGATATGCTTATTATTAGAGGAGTCAATGTCTTCCCATCGCAAATAGAAACCATTATCCTAAAAGTAGCAGAAGTAGCACCTCATTATGTGCTTATTGTAGATCGTATCAATAACTTAGATACTTTAGAGGTATGGGTAGAAGCAAAAGAAGGCATCTTTACAGACGCTATTAAGTCATTGGAAAAAATAGAGAGACATATTACGGGTGAACTCTTTAGTTTATTAGGGCTTCATATTAAAGTGAAACTTGTAGAACCTCGTACCATTGAAAGAAGTGAAGGGAAAGCTAAACGTATTATTGATAGGCGAAAAGAGAAATAATAGATAAGGCTTAGACAGCTAATAAGTGCAAACAGAGATAACAATAAAGAGGAGGAAAAGAGTATGATTATTGATCAACTTTCCGTATTTATCGAGAATAAATCAGGAAGACTCTATGAGGTTATGGCTATTTTAGGGGATGCCAACATCAATGTATCCGCTTTATCTATTGCTGATACATCAGATTATGGTATTGTGAGATTAATTTTAAGCGACCCAGAAGAAGGGCTTAAGCTTTTAAAAGCAAGTCACTTTTCTGTTCAAAAAACACCTGTTATTTGCTGTAAGGTACCTAATACTCCAGGTGGTTTAAAGAAGCTATTGACTTATTTAACCAATGATAACATTAGTATTGAGTATATGTATGCTTTTTCAGTAGGTGAGGACGCCTGCATCATCTTACGTACAGAGAACTGTGAAAAGAGTATTAAGACACTATCAGATCATAAGATGGAACTACTAAGTGCTAGCCAGATTTATCAGATCTAAATAAGGTCTAGCCAGGTTATATAAAAGGTTAAAGGCTCTCGTATAATAGGGAAGCAAGCGTTCTTTAAAGAATGAATAAAAAAACTCTTAGTTTATCAAAATAATGATGAAGCATAATGATGAAACTTAGGAGGATAACATGCCAATATTAGCTTGCAGTGCACGTAATTGTTCATATAATAGAGAGGATAGGTGCTGCTTAGCAGCCATTCGTGTAGGAGAAGAAGGCGCTAGCAGAGTAGCACACACTTGCTGCGAGAGTTTTATTTCTACAGAATTTACCAATAGTAATGAAGTACATCATCCTTGTAGAGATGTAGCTATTCAATGTATGGCAGCAGCATGTATTTATAATGATAATGGAAGTGTTACATGTACAGCATCTCAGGTGGGAATCGGTAATACGATTTCTTGCTGTAGTGAAGATACAGATTGTTTGACATTTGAATCCAGGTAATACGTTGAAATAAAAAGGACTATTATCCATTTCTTGAAGTAGAGAAGCGGATAATAGTCTTTTTCTATAAATTAATGTAAAACTCTATTTAGAAGGAAGTAAAGCTTTGACTTGTTCAATGAAGTGCATCATATCACTAAAGAGAGTTGATTTGTTATTGGCAGAGAGATTAAGTTGGTGAACCTTATCATTAACTTGAGAAGTAGATTTTACGATGGAAGAGACTTCTTTTGTAATAGAAGAAAGATCAGAGCTTGTGGTGTTAATCTCTTTAGTGATGGTGGAAGTCTTATCTTTAACAGAATTAGAAACAGAATAGACCTCACGAACAGCTTCTTGGGTACGCTCTGCATAAACAAGGCTCTTATCAATAGATTCCTTAGAACCAGAAAGGGATTTGCTAAGATTAGCAACACCCTCATTAAGAGTGGTCATCTGAGCTTCAATACCACCAACTAACTCTTTGGTGGAAGTGGAGAGCTTTCGTATTTCTTCGGCAACAACGGCAAAACCTTTACCAGCTTCTCCAGCTCTGGCAGCTTCAATAGAAGCATTGAGGGCTAAGAGGTTAGTCTGAGTTGCAATACTGGAGATACCATCTGACATTTGATGAATACTATTAAAAGAAGCCTGTAGTTGGTCAAAAGAAGTAGAGACGTTTTGAATATTTTCTTCCAGTTGATTGATTTTATTTTTTAGCTTATCCATGCGATCATCCGACTTAGAGATAGATTCCATAGACTGATCCATAAGTTTATTAATATCTGTAGAAAGGGCTGAAAGGTTGGCAAAATTAGTGGAAAAGGCAGAAATGGTATCGCCAATGCCCTGTATATTTTGAACAACATGATTAAAGGAATTATCCATGTCTCCAAGAGTAGAGTCTATACTTGTTTCATATTGCATTAAGTCGTCCATGCGTTTAGAGATGTAAGAGATACTAGAATCAAGAGCTTGTACATTTTCTGTTAAAGGATTTACAATTGCTTCTGAAGTAGGAGCTTCTATAGCTATGCCCCCTTTTTTTGAGCCTAGAAAATTAAACATAACGTTTCCTCCTTAGAAATTATTCAAATACAGCCAATACCATCGTTTAATTAAAATGATAATGTTTTTTTGCTATTCATAGAGATGCCCCATATAAATAAAAAGTTCAATAAATAGTAATATTATTATATCAAAAAGAATAGAAGTTTTATATAACAAAATGATAAAATTATACAATATATTATTTACTTTTAAAAATATTTAAAAAAGACTTCATAAATAATCCTAAATAATTTACAATAAAGAGAGACTAATTTATTTTTAGGGGGCAAGACAATTACTTTCAAAAAGGGGGAAAATTATGAAGGCATATTTTTGTAAGGAATGTAAGAAGGTTTTTACAGGAGCGCGTTCATGTGATTGTCAGACAGGAGAAAATATGAAGGAGATAAAGTTAGGAACGCCTGTTAATGTCATTGGTACCAAGTTGAAAGGAAAGGTCTACCGTATTAAAGAAGACCGATTAGAACTCCTCATTACTAGCAGTAAAAATAAATATTTGAAGGAGTTCACCACGGAAGAAGTAAGGAAGATTTTATAAGAAGTTATCAATAAGAGCTGAAAAAATAGGCTTTTTGTGATCAATCATAGAAAGCCTATTATTTTTTTTTGTTATAATATTAAATATATTTATAATTATATAAAATCATACAATGGAATCAGATAATAATGGAAGGGGAGTAGAGGATGATCAATATAGCCTTTATAGGTGTAGGTGGCGTTGGAGGTTACTTTGGAGGAAAAATGTCTCAAGTTATGGATAATGAAAGGCAAAGAGTCTACTTTGTTGCACGAGGAGGCCATTTTAAGGCCATACAAGAAAAGGGACTGCTATTAAAAACGAATAAAGAAGGAACTTTTAACTGTAAGCCTTATTTAGTAACAGATTGTATCAATGATTTGCCTATGCTGGATATTTGCTTTATTTGTGTCAAGGGTTATGATTTAGAGAGGGTAGCAGTACAACTACAGGAGAAGATAAGTGACCAAACGGTTATTATTCCACTTTTAAATGGTGTAGATATTTACTCGAGAATTAGAAAAGTTATCAAGCAAGGGAGTATATTTCCAGCTTGTGCTTACATAGGAACACATATAAAAGAACCAGGTGTGATTGAGCAAAATGGTGGAGCATGTACCCTTATATTAGGGAAGGACCCTAATCACCCAGAAAAAGAAGGTGACTTAGTTTGTCAGCTCTTAGAAAAAGCACATATCAACTACCATTTTACGAGTGAACATATTAAGGAAATTTGGCAAAAATATATTTTTATAGCAGCCTATGGGTTGGTTACTGCAAGTGAGAATAAAACGCTGGGACAGGTATATGATGACGAGGCCAGTAGTCAGGTGGTAAAAGGTATTATGCAAGAAATAGTTCAAGTAGGTCAAGCAGAAGGGATTGAATTAACAGAGGCAATGGTAGAAGCCTCTTATCAAAAAGCAAGGAACTTCCCTTATGAGGCGAAGACTTCTTTTCAAAGAGATTATGAAGCTTATAAGCCTGATGAAAGAGAACTTTTTGGACAAACAATGCTTGTCTTGGCTCAAAAGCACCATATAGATGTACCCTATATTACACAGGTATATGACTTAATTAATAAAAGGGAGTAAAACGTGTAAAGGTTTGAGGCTAAGGTGCCCCCAACAAGTAGAGCTAAAGCTCTAACTTGTTGGGGGCACCTTAGGAATAAGCAAGAAGCTCTTAGTCTTCTTTGAAATAAATCAAAAAACAGTTTAACAGTTAAAAATAGAGTGGATAATAAGCTGACGGACGGCATCTGTTACAGGGAGGCCTGCAGCTTTAGCATGCCCACCTCCACCAAAGACGGAAGCGATCTCTTCACCCAAATTAAGGTTTTCCTTATTGGTACGACAAGAAACACCGCCATTCACATTAATCATAGCGATAAAATCTAGTTCAGGATGTAATTCGGCTAGCTTATTTCCTAGTTCGCTTTGAAAACGGTCAGCAAAGACAATACCTGCTTGGTAAGAAAGAATTTCTTTAACCATTAAATCTTGCTCTCTAGCTTCGATATACTTATCAATTTCATGTTGCCTAATGTCTAGGATTAAGCGAAGGGTAGCATCATAGGAAAAGTTTTCTTCCCCAGAATTTAGAAGCCTATCTAGCCAATAGTCCATAAAGCGTTCTTTACCTAGAAGGTAGAGCAGGTCATTAAGTTGTTTTGCCTCAGTATCTTCAAATTTTGCCCAATCCCATGTATCATAGCGACGGATTTTCTCAACAAAGGTAGTTACAAAAGGTTTGTTTAGGATTTCAGGAGCTGTGGGCTCATGTTCTTTGAGATAATTATAAAAGAGGCTAGTACCACAACAAAGATTCCCATCACTTTCTTGAATTTTTACAGTAGCCCAAGAGGCATCGTTTAAGAAAAGGGCTGTAGTATGATGGTCAAGGAGTTGGAAATGAGTGGATAGCAAGGGAGTATTAGGCGCTTCAGAAAGAGGAAGGGTACTTATAAGCCTAGAAACCGTCTCATTCATAGAAATATCTGTAATATAACATTTAGAGAAGGCTTCAAAAGCTCTTGTATCAAGATACTCTGTTAGCTTATCATTAATAAAATCATAACCACAGGTTTCAAAATCCACGGCTTCTTGACCATACACAAGACAAGCTAGTAAAGCACAACCTATGCCATCTAAATCATTATGGGTAAACAACTTAATCATAAGGGCAAATCTCCTTTGGATACATTTATATTCGTTTAAGTGAAGGAAGGGATATTCATTCCATTTTTATTTTGTAGGAAACTTCGTATTCTACACTTTCACTACTTCGCGAACCAATACGTGTCCTATGGACACTTTTGTTCAGAAAGAAAATAAGATAAGAATACACTATTATATCCCATCTTTACCTTGTAAACAAGTAAGCTATTTTAGTTACAAGTGATATAAGGATTATGTTTTGTAATTTTAATCAGTCAGGTATGAATCTGGATGGGACAGATATATACCCTATAGACAGGAAATGAAATAAGCTTAGGCGTACATCCTAAAACAATAGTTAGGATGTACGCCTAAAATAAAGAAGCTTGAATTATTCAGAGGTAAGGGTGATTTGACCTTGTTGCAATTTGGTATAGACTTCCTTTACTTTTTCTAGAGTACTGGTAGATAAGTTGGGGTTCTCGGCAGGGAGACCCACACCATCATTTTGAACATTAAAGATAAGGGTTTGCCCACCAGGAAAGTTATGAGCAAGTTCAGCGGCGATCATATCATAGGTGGACGTATCAATTTTTTTAACGGCAGAAGTGAGAACGACGGACTTACCATCGGCATAAAGACCCTCTGCATACTGATCCACATCGACACCTACTACCCAAACAGCTTGGCCTTTTTGGACACGGCTTTTAGCCTCTGTAATGGCACCAATCCCCACATCTCCTGCAGCGCAAAAGATTGTTTGAACACCCTTGTCATATAACTGGGCTGCAATTTGTTGACCAGCAGGGACATTGTCAAAGGAACCTTGATAAACACTGTTACTAGGATCAAGATGAACAGAAGTATTGAGGTTTTCGTTAGCATAGGCTATACCTTGTGAAAAACCTGACTCAAAGCGTACAATAGCTGGGATTTTCATACCCCCTAAAAATCCAACTTCACCTGTTTGCTGTTCCAAGGCAGTAGCAACACCTGCCAAAAAGCCAGCCTCGTCTTCGGCAAAGAAAATAGAAACAGTATTATCAGCTATATGTGTACTGGTACCATCACTAGGAGAACCATCTAGGAGGACAAATTTACAGTCAGGATATCTAGCTTGTGACTGATAAATAGCAGACTCAAATTTGAAGCCGGGTGTAACAATGAATTTATAGCCAGCATCCCTTAAATTGCTTATCTCTTTTAAATATTCCGCTTCAGTTGTGCCATTGGGTTTTAAATAAGCAGTTTGGATACCTAAGTTCTCTTTGGCTTTCGTAATACCCTCCCATGTACCTTGGTTAAAGGATTTATCTTCAATGGTCCCTGAGTTAGTTACCATGCCTACCTTTAAGGTATCAGTAGAAGAAGTGGATTTATTACTGGAACAACCTACAAGAATTTGTAAAGAGAGAAGTAAGGAAAGAGAGTAAAATAATAATTTTTTGTTGATCATATGTCACCTCATGTTGTTAGTTATTTTGTCAATAAGAAAGTAATAAAATGGGATTATATGTGCCTAGTTAAATTTAGACTGGGGGAACCTTAGCACTATTTACTATTAGTATATCCTAAAGATTAAATACTACACGATATAGTATAAACTAGGAGCGACTACTTTATCTACTAATTTTAGAAATTTATTCCAGTTTTAATGCTTGTCACAGAAAGAAACCAAATATTTCAAACAGCAGAGTTAGCGTATAAAAAAGGTTAAAGGGTATTGCATAGTATAAGCTCTCTTATTCATACATATAGTAACGACCAGTCTATATTTATGAATAAAGGGGGCTTTTTTTAGTGGACACAATGTATTCTATACCTTTGATAGGAGACAAATTACCAGAAATGGTAGTACAGACAACAGATGGGATTAAGAAATTACCAGATGATTATAAGGGGAAATGGCTTATTTTATTTAGCCATCCTGGGGACTTTACACCCGTATGTACCACAGAGTTTGTTTCTTTTGCTCAAAACTATGAGACCTTTCAAAAGTTGGGAACAGAGCTATTAGGTTTATCTGTTGATCAAGTACAACCTCATATAAAGTGGATACAATGGATAGAGGAGAATCTAGGACAAGAGATTCCTTTTCCTATTATTGCAGACCCTTTAGGAGATGTAGCAAAACAGTTAGGAATGATACAAGCAGCAAGAAGAACCTCTACTGTACGAGCTACTTTTTTTATAGGACCCAATGGCATAATACGTCTTATCCTCTATTATCCTGCAGAGGTAGGCAGAAATATAGAGGAGATTATAAGGGCATTGGTAGCACTTCAGGTGGCCACGGCCAACGGAGTAGCCATGCCAGCCAATTGGCCTAATAATGAACTAATTGGAGACCAAGTGATTATCCCACCAGCTACAACCATGGCAGAAGCAGAAGAAAGGCCTAAAGAATACAACTGCTTTGATTGGTGGTTTTGCTATAAACCCCTTGAAGGGAAAGAAGAGGAGTAAATTATAGCAAATAAAAAGGGACTCTCTTACTCGTTCAAGTATTTTTCCTTTTAAGTAGACTAATCAGTTTACTTACAAGGAAGTATACTCTCTAGTAAGAAGAGCCCTTTTTGTGTTATAAAATATTTTTTACTCTTTTAGAATAAGAGGAGAAGGATAAGTGGTTCCAAAGGTTTCTACGGTAATAGATTCAATGACAATAGGAGTAAGAGGTACTTCCTTTTCATCAGTGGGTGTATTACCCAGTTCTAATACCTTATTAAGGCCATTGATTACTTTGCCAAAGGCTGCGTAGGAGCCATCTAAAGAGGAATCTTCCCCTGTCATAATAAAAAATTGACTACCCGCAGTGTTAGGCTCTGTTTTGCGAGCCATTGACAGGACACCAGGTGTATGGCGAAGAGGATTTTGATACCCATTGGTGCTAAATTCACCAAGGATAGAGTAGTTAGGGCCCCCTAGCCCATCACCACTAGGCGAACCCCCTTGAATCATAAAATCCTTTACTACACGATGAAAGGTCAAACCATCATAAAAATGATTGTTAGCTAAGAAAATAAAGTTATTGACAGTATTAGGTGCATACTCTGGGTAAAGTTCCGCTTGAATGGTGCCCACATCTTTAAGCTTAATGGTAGCAAGGGGAAGCTTTTGGGTAGTGACAGGACTTACTAAGATAACGGTTTGTGTAAGAGAATCCCAGTCTACCTTACAACCTAGGTACTCTGAAATGAAACGGATAGGCACCATGGTGGTATTATTAATTAAACGAGGGGCTACAGGTAATTCATGAACGTTATTATTCACAGAAACCTTTTTACTCCCAATAGTTAAATGAATGGCTGTACTTCCTTTAAGGATAGAGGCAGTCTGGGTAGAAGCATCATAGCCTACAAAAGCATTGAGATTCTCGCTAATAATCCGTAAAGGAACAAGGGTTGTGCCATTTTCTTGGATGGGAGCAACAGAAGCAGTCATTTCCTTACCATCTAAAGTAAGAGTTATTTCTTTTGCAAAACTAGTAGAACCTATTAAAACAATAAAACAAGCACATAACATAAACAAAAATCTTTTAGGTAAATAAGTCATTGTTTTTAACATAAGTACAATCTCCCTTTATTTATAGAATCAAGATAGATTATACCATAATATAAATTAAATGTACTATTTTAAGATGAACACTAATAGGTTGTATCAGCTTAACGGTTAAAGGTATTTTGTTTCTAAATCTTCCAATACCTTGAGATATTTTTCTTGAACCCCTTTTTCTTCTGCCTCTTTCTCATAAGAAGTAGAAAGCCTATTGATAGAGAGCATAATCTCAGAAGGAAGATTTTTTTCGCCATAAGGATAAACCAGCTCATCCTCCTTTTTAATATGACGTTCAATAAGATGGGTATAAGAGATGGTATGGGCTATAACATCTAAAAGCTTCTCTCCCTCACCAGCTTTTACCGACTCCAGGGCTAATAATAATTCTTGCATATGAAGACGTCCTAAATCATGCTCTACTAACATACCATGGGTGATTAGATTGGTACCTATTTTCCCAAGATGTTCTTGCATTTCCTTGAACATAAATTTTTCTTCTTTGCCGTGGTGATGGGCATCGGCATAGCCTCGAATAAAATCTATCATAGCACCAAAATCATCAAAGCTGAGTTCTTTAGTCTCAAGAATTTGTAGGCAAGCTTGACGCATCACCCTTGACATACGCAAAATATTTTGATGCTCTTCCATCATAAGCTGTACACTAGACATCTTAAGCCCTCCTTTTGATTTTAAACACATTTTCTTCTTGAACAAGGAATTCCAGAGAAGTAGGAGCGATCATTCCCTCTACCAAGGCATTTCTTAAAAGGTCATAAAGCTGTTTGGCATTAGCAGCTTCACTCCAATAGGTGGTGTGAAGTTGCTTTGTTCTATTCCAGCTAACCTCTTCTTCTGAGGAGGAGATCACACGATTGACATGGTCACAAGGCATACCATCTAAAAGTTGATTATTTAAATATTGATAGGCCTCTAAGGCAGTAGTAGTGGAGGTTAACTCACTATGAGTCTTGCCAAAGGTTTTGGCTACCTCAATAAGTTCATCCCAAGAAATAAGAGAATCAGCTAGTAAAGTCTCTATCACAAAGGCAAAGCGTCTTTCTACTAAATCCACTTTTTCTTGGAGCCAGCCATGAATATTGGAGGGATCAATGCTCTCTTCTAAGCTTTCAGTAGGAAGAGAGGCATAGTTATCCTTTAATCTTATAGCCAAAGAGGTGTTTCCTTTACCCTCAGCAAAGCAAAGTATTTCCTGTGTTAAAGCTTCTTGCCATTGAATTTTATTATAAAGCCAGTAATGAATAGGTCCTAAAAATGCACTCATTTTATATTTTCCTTTCTTTAAGAGAAGGGGCTGCTTAAAGTTTGAAGTAGCCCCTTTGCAATTAGTTTAATTGATGAAGAATGGTCTCAACATCGATTCCGTGTACCTGACAAGCTTCTTCTAAAGTTTCCATCTGAGAAGAAGGACAACCTAAGCAGTGCATCCCTGCTCCTAGTAAAACTTGAGCATGTTCTGGATTCTCACGTAGAATTTCACCAATAACAGTATCTTTCGTTATTTTATGCCCTTCATCTGAAGCAGCTTGACTTGTTTCATTAAAGAAGAGAGCCATGTCTTCTTCTACTGTTTGAATGCCGCTGATACCAAAGTTCTGAACTAAGACATGAGCAACATTTGGAGATAGGAAGGCAGGTAATGTAGGCCCTAAATGAATTTCCTTCACACCAAGGTAGAGTAAGCTTAATAAGACAATAACTGCTTTTTGTTCGTACCAAGCGATATTATAGATAATAGGTAAATCATTAATATCTGCCAGGCCGAATACCTCTTTTAATTTAAGAGCAATCAAAGCTAATGAATAAGAATCGTTACATTGACCTGCATCGAGTACACGAGGGATCCCACCGATATCTCCTAGGTTTAATTTGTTGTATTTATACTTGGCGCAACCAGCTGTTAAGATAACAGTATCTTTTGGAAGGGCTTTTGCAAAATCAGTATAATAGTTTCTAGCTTTGGCACGGCCGTCACAGCCCGCCATTACAACGAACTTTTTGATGGCGCCAGATTTTACTGCATCCACTACAGTATCAGCCAGTGCAAAAACTTGTTCATGAGCAAAGCCTCCAATGATTTCACCTGTTTCAATTTCTGTTGGAGCAGCACAGGTCTTAGCTAAGGCAATGATGTCAGAGAAATCTTTTTGGCTTCCTGATTCACCTTCGATATGTTTGCAACCTGGGAAACCTGCTGCACCTGTTGTAAATAGTTTATCCTTATAGGAAGCTTTTGGAGTTACGATACAGTTTGTAGTCATTAAAATAGGACCATTAAAGCTTTCGAATTCTTCTTTTTGCTTCCACCAAGCATTACCATAGTTACCTACTAAGTGAGAGTATTTTTTTAGGTTAGGGTAGTAATGGGCAGGGAGCATCTCAGAGTGAGTATACACATCCACACCTGTGCCTTCAGTTTGAATGAGTAATTGTTCCAGGTCTGAAAGGTCGTGGCCAGATACTAAGATCCCAGGATTTTTACCTACACCGATGTTTACCTTTGTGATTTCTGGATTACCGTAAGTTGTGGTATTTGCAGTATCAAGTAAGGACATACCATCAACACCTGCTTTACCTGTTGCTAAGGTTAAAGCCACTAATTCATCTACAGTTAAAGAGTCATCTGTTAATTTCATTAGAGTTTCTTGCATGAAAGCATCAATCGCCACATTGTCGAAGCCTAATGCATTGGCATGTTTGGAGTAGGCAGAAAGTCCTTTTAAACCATAAGTAATGAGTTCTCTAAGCGAACGAATATCTTCGTTTTCAGTTGCAAGAACACCTACTTCTTTAGATTCTGCTTTTTCTTTTAACCAAGTGTTTATTTCTTTACTGCTACTGTTGCTGGTTACAGCTTTTTTAAGTTTTTCTAAAAAACTTGATTTTTTAGTGTCTTCTCTATCCCAAGTAGCCACTTCAGACAGATTAGCCACTTCAGATAATTCCTCGATTAACTTATTTTTTAGGGCTAACGTTTCTTTTACACGACTGTAGAATATGTCATCATCAAAATTGGCATTAGTGATTGTTGTAAATAAGTTTAAAGTAATAAAATGATTAATAGATTGGTCTACTTCCTTACCTTCAGCCCGTAATTTGGTGGTTACTTCAGATAAGCCTTTTGTAACATAAATTAATAAATCTTGCATATGGGCTAGGTCGGCTGTTTTACCACAGACACCTGCTTTTGTGCATCCTTTGTTTTGAGATGTTTCTTGACATTGATAACAAAACATTTTATTTTCCATTTTTCATCGCTCCTTTTTTGCGTTTCTTTGTTATGAATTAAGGATAATATAAAAAACAAAGGTTGTATGTTGCTATAGCAACTAAAAGTAGATATGTCTAATAAATAAAAAAAATAAGATTTTTACAATATTGGTGAATAAATATATAATGAAATAAAGAGTATCTCTAAAATAGATCATTAACCTTGAAATGGAGCGATGAAAATGGCCCAGGAAGAACTAAGAAGAGTAGAAAACATTTATTCAAAGCTTGAAAGACGTGTCTACCAAAAGGAGGATGTACTCTGTAAGATAGGTGAAGTAGCAGAAGCCATTATACTGGCTACCTTACTTTGTATGATTATGATTTATGGTGGGAATTTCATCACCGGTTTTTCTCATACACTAGAGAAGGTCATGGTGAATGAAGATACAGTAGAAATTATTATTATTATTGCCTTAATGGGAGGAATGGTAGAACTTATTGAGGGAGCAGGTGGTGCCCTTTGTCTTTATCAAAGTGATAACTACGTGATTGCTTCGGTGGTTGGATGTGAACCTATGGCCCATGTAAAATCTAAAATACCTTATGGAATCTGGGGAGTTATACTATGCACCATAGGCTATATATTAGTTGGTTTTATGACATAGGGCATAAAATAAGAAAAAAAGAAAAGATTAATTAAGAAGTTTATAGTAAGTGGTTAGATGGATAAGGTAAAATGAATAATGGAAGGGATAGGAGGAAGAAGATGACTAATTATTTACCCCTATTGAAAAAGGTTTCCCTTTTTAAAGAGATTAGGGAAGAGGAGCTGATTCCTTTATTAACTTGCTTAGAGACGCAAGAAAAAAACTATAAAAATGAAGAAATTATTTTTAAATTAGGGGACTCAGTGGAACGTATAGGTATTGTATTAGAAGGGCGAGTAGAAGTAGTAAAAGAAAATATAGCAGGGGATCGCCATATTATAGCTGTTTTAGAAGTAGGTAAACTATTTGGAGAAGGTATTGTCTGTACCAGCAAGAGACTCAGTCCTGTTACCGTAAGAAGTAGAAGCCATACCAAGATACTGTTTGTTCCTTTTGAGAGACTTGTTAGAAGTTGCTCTAAGGGGTGTACCCATCATGTGACACTTATCAAAAACATGATGGGGATACTAGGAGAGAAAAATTATTATCTTAATCAAAAGATGGACTACCTAGTCCTTAAGGGGATGCGCCAGAAGCTAGCCACCTATCTTCTAGATGAAGCAAGTAGCCAAGGGCAAGAAGCCTTTAATATTGGTTTGAATCGGAATGAACTAGCAGACTATCTGAATGTTTCTCGTAGTGCCATGTGCCGTGAACTTTCTCGGATGAAAGAGGAAGGTCTTATTGATTATTATAAGAATGGTTTTAAAATTTTAGATACTAAGATGCTAAGTCAAGAAATAGAATAGATAAGGGACAAGTTGATAGTATAATAAATTTTTTGAATAATAAGGGGGACAAATGGTAACCTATATTCGATTTGAAAAAGTATGTAAAAGTTTTAAAAAAGAAGATGTTTTAGTAGATGTAGATCTTGCTCTTGAAAAAGGTAAAATCTATGGCTTTGTTGGGCGTAATGGTTCGGGAAAGACAGTTATTTTTAGAATGTTGACAGGACTCATTAGGCCCTCGTCAGGCTCTATTTTTCTAGAAGGTAAAAATATTTCTAGAGTCAATAAGTTTCCTGAGCGTATGGGCGTCTTGATTGAAAATCCAGGCTTCATTCCCCATTATTCCGGCATTAAGAATTTGAAGATATTAAACAGTATGAGTAAAGAAAAGGTATCCATTGGAAAGGTGAGACAGGCTATGGAACAAGTGGGGTTAGACCCTGGTAGTAGTAAATCTGTTAAAAATTATTCCTTAGGGATGCGTCAAAAACTAGGTATTGCCCAAGCTATTATGAATGAGCCAGAACTTCTTATTTTAGATGAACCTATGAATGGCCTCGATGAAGAGAGTATTAAAAGGATGCGTTCTTTCTTTTTAAAGTTAAAGGAAGAGAAACAAGTAACCATTCTTTTAGCCAGTCATAATAAAGAGGATCTAGAGGTTCTTTGTGATGAACTTTTTGAACTTCATGATAAAAAGGTTAGGAAAAGGGGAGAGGTGAAGGCATGAGATTTTTCATCGTTGACCTCAAACGGGCCTTACAAGAAAGAAATTTTATATTTTCGTTAGCATTTGGCATTTTATTAGTAATAGGGTCGTTTAGTTATTACTTTTATGGGCATACTTCATATGATAGTGGAGAAGCTTTTAAGCTTGCCCAGTCCTATGTCTATCCTTTTTTAGCCCCACTGCTTGCAAGTTTACCCTATAGTAATATGAATATGCTGGAGAAGGACTATGGATATGACCTTTTTTTATTTAATAAGGCACGTACACGAAGCTATGTTCTCAGAAGAGGCTTGGTGAATAGTATAGTGGGTGGCTTGGCACTTCTTATACCTGTTAGTTTATTATTTATTTTATGTAGGATTTTAGGCCCTTATCCAGACAAGATGGGTTTTATAAGAGTATTACTCTTAGACTATCTTTTTGGTAGTAGTATGGCTAGCTTATCCTATAGTCTAACTTTTGTAAATACTAAGCGATATATTCCAGTCATAGCACCACAGGTGATTTATCTTTTACTCACTTATGCCTTTCCTTATTTAAGCCTAGAGGCTTATTATCCACCCTTATGTTTTTCACCTTGGGTTTTAGGAGGAGAAGTCAATGAACAAGCTATTCAAAGGATGATAAGGATTCTTGTAGGAGGGGTTACACTTATCCTTTTACTCATCGCCTTTTTAGAAGCCTTACAAAGGAGGAGGAGATAAGATGCCAGGAGGAATGCTACGTTATCAACTTTCACAAAGTTTTAATGCAGTGAGATGGTGCTTATGCTTGATTGTTTTTGCTTTTGTAGCCGTAGTCAGTGTCAGTAAGTACATTACCTTATCCGATGCAGTGGCTATTAATTTTTCTTCCTTTGAGATTACTTATTTGATTCTCAATGATACAGTGGGGATCACCTATATTTATTTACCTACCTACTTGTTTTTAATATGTGGCATTATGTTTGATGATAATTTTGGAAGTTTAGAAGTTCTCCAAAGTGGAAGTCGGAGGAATTGGTTTTTTTTCAAATACATAACCTTTATCTTTTACACCTTACTCTTTTTTCTAGGGCTCTTTTTAATGAATTTCCTCATAGCTTATCAGGTTTTTCCCTATATCAACAAATGGAGCTCTGATTTTATTAAAGTAAGGGTGATGCTGGGACAACAAGTAAGAGATTTTACTTACACTCCCCTACAGGTTATAGGGACATCTCTGACAGCTACTTTTTTACACTATTTATGTGCAGGCACTATAAGTTTATGGGTTGCTATAAAGGCCAAGGAAGAAGTTTATGGTTTGTTAAGCAGTTTGGTCATAGGATTAGCTTTACACTATTTATTTAATGCCTTACCTTTTATAAAGCAAATGAATAGGCAGGGTTATATGTTGCGTAACTTATCCTATCTTGCTATAACTATTCTTTTTCTAATCTTATGCAGCCGAGTCGTTTATAAAAAGGATTTTTCCATTGAAAGAAAATGTTAGGAGAGAACTATGTGGAGGAATATCATCAAAATCAGTATAGTAGCAGCAGTGGCGTTTGGGGCTTTTAAATTAGCCAGTTTTTCGGTTAACGAACTGGTTATAGAAGCTCAAAATAAGAAAAAGACACTAGCAGATGTTATTATTCAAAAAGAAGTTGCCAAACAGTTAGAGGTGGTACAAAAGCAAATTGATGAGGAAACCCAAAAAGAAAACCTTGTTATTGAAGAGCAAAAGGTAGAAATGAAGCCACCTATTCCACAAAAGGTAAAAGAGCCTTTAAAAGAAGCGGTTTCTAATGAAGGGGAAGAGATAGTAGAGCAAACAACAGAAGAAAAAGAGAGCACAGATAAGGTACAAGCAGCCACAGAGGAGATGACAACAGATGCTAGTATTCAAGTAATGGCTCAAGAAGACCCTAGACTTACTACAGCTCGGCAAGGTATAAGTGAAGGAAGGCCACTTACTAAAGAGGAGGTGGAAGCCATTAGTTTATATCTTGTAGAGAATTATTTTCTAGATGGCTATACCTATTCAGAACAAGAGAGTGATCCTGTGAGAAAAGCTAGGAAGCATCTGGCTAATAACATGGAGCACTATGTGATGAATAGCTTAGAGCCATTGATTAATAGCTTTATGGACTTTAAGGATTTAAAGAAAGAATCCATTCAAGCAAGTATAGAGGACATGAAGCTTTTACAGGAAGATTTTAAAACTCAGTATGGGGGAGTTAAGGCAGAGGGGCCAGAATTTGAAGTGATTTATAATGAAATAAATGATTATTTTGACTTATCCATGGGGACACTTGACACGATGCAAGAGATTGCAGGTACTATGGATGCTTCAGATCCTTCCTATAATCCTATATTAGCTCTGCCCACCTTTATGCAACAGATGACCAAGGAAGTATTACCTTCTGTAAGGGATGTTATCAATAAGGGCATTGATTTGAAGGAAGAAACGAATAAAATCTATCTGGAAGGATTAGAAGGTAAAAAACTTTTAACAAGAGACGAAGTAGTTGAGCTGATAATGAATACAGGAATGAATACTGAAGCAGATGCAGGCTTTAGTATAAGTGGCATTATGAGAGAATAAATACAAATAACCTTTAAACATAAGAGCTTGTTTAAAGGTTATTTGTTGTTAGGGTTGGGTGGTAAAATTGTTGCTTAACGCATCGATGGTAGCAATAATATTACCAGAGAGTGCATTGAGGAATTCGGGGTTATCTCCTATTTTATCTAGTTTCCATTCTCCCTTTTCTTCTGTTAGATGAATATTTACATGGGTAACAAAATTTTTTTTAGCTGACTCAATATCTTTTATAATGGTGTCCTCTACTTTTTTTACGATTTCGTCATCTGTAGCACCATTAAAAGTCATCTGTAAGTCTGTTTTGAGGTATTCAGTAATAGTGCTTTGAAAGGCTTTACCTAGGTCATAAGTCGTAAAGGTTGTTTGAACAACAGCCTTTTTAGGATTTTTTTCATCTAACTCCACTTTATCAATGGAGTAGTCAAAGTCAAACATTTTATCAAAGAGATTATTAGCAAGTAAAGGAGAAATGTCTTCAATTTTATTTTTGAAATGGGATATATTGTCTATATTTTCAGCATAGATTTCTTTAACAGCTGTAAAATTTTGAGCTTTGAGAGCATCTAAGAATTTGCCAGTAACTTCAGTAGGGGTAGAGTTTACTTGCTGATTATTACTACAACCACAGCAACTAAAAAGAAGTAAAGCGTAAAACAGGAGAAAAACATATTTATTCTTCATAAAGGCCTCCTTTAAAGTAATAGAACCTATTACTTACTATTTACAAAAAGCAAAAAAAATATAAATCTAAAAGAGAAAAAACTAAAAAATAAATAATAGGGTTGAAAACTTTATATTTTTAAGATTTTATAATTTAAAAGTTTTCATAAATTTATATATAAATAAGAGTAAATATTTGTATGACAATAAAATTTATTGTATTTAGGCAAAAGATAAGGCATATTTAGGTTAGTAGTAGGATGTATCATAGGGTTTTTAGGCTACATAAATAATTATTACGATTAAATGAGGAGGATAAGGCATGAAGCGTGTACAGACACAGCTAAGAAAAGCAGGTAATAAGGAAACTCCTAGAGGGATTAAAACAAAGGCTAGTACATTGACACTAGAGAAAACGAAATTAAGTAAGCTTACTATTGCTAAATCTATTAAGACCAAGCTAATTATTATTACCGTTATGTTTGCCACGATCCCATTGCTTTTAGTGAATATTATTTCGTCCTCCGTTTCTGCAAGCACATTGAAAGAAACGAGTACACAGCTTACATCGGATATTGTTAATCAAACAAGCTCCAGTATCAATTATTTCCTTGAAGATATAGAAAAAAATGTTACCAAATATATTATCAATGATTTGAATTCACAAACTAATAATCTTCTTATTTCTTATAGTAAAGTAGTAGGCAATCCAGGAGAGAAAGTAAAGGTGGTTCAATCTATTAAGAGAAGTCTAGTTTACCTTGGCTCAATTGAAAAAAGTATAGAGGGAGCAATTCTTATAAGTAAGGATGGAACGGTGATGGGCAATGGTTCTTCAGTCAAAGAAGGAGAACTAGCCCAATTGGGGAGTATGGAATTTAATGGGGAATACTTATGGTCAAAGGGTTTAGGTTCTGATGAAAAAAATGTTTACTTCATTAGAAAGGTATCTAATACAGCTATAGGTGAAGAGTTTGGTATTATGGTAGCGCCTATTAAGTTAGATAACATTATAGCCGATATGAAAAAAATCAAATTGCTAGAAGGGGCTAATGTTTATTTGACAGATGAGACGGGAAAGATAATTTATAATAAGAATTCAGAGCAACTCCATGCAGAAGCTTATGTATGGGACTTTGTAGGAGGAAATGAAGAACCTACAGGAAGTGCCATTAAAAAGGATACATTAATTACTTATGCAACGGCTAATAATGGGTGGAAAATTATTGCTGAACTACCGCAGAAGTCTCTTACTCGTAATCTGAGTACGGCATCCACCCTTATATGGATGCTTATAGCTGTCTTAGCAGTTATTGCAGTTTTAGTAAGTGTGGTCTTTTCTAAGAGCTTTTCAACGCCTATTATTAATATGATGAAGTTGATGAAGTTAGCCGAGGAAGGGGATTTAACAGTTCGTATAGATACCAAACGCACAGATGAAATAGGCCTTCTGTGTTTAAGTTTTAATAAAATGATTAGCAATATTCAAAAACTCCTTGAAGATACCCAACACGTCATCGAGGGAACCATCGAGGGAAGTAAGACTTTAAATAATTCAACTAATCAGTCTGTAGAAGCCTTTGAGCAACTCGCTTCATCTATCGAAGAGATTGCTACAGGCTCTAGCAATCAGGCTATAGATGCACAAAAGACAGCAAAAGCGATGAATCAGCTTTCAGATAGTATTCAAGAAGTAATGGATCGGACAAAGAGTATTTATACAGATAATCAAGGGGCTAAAGTCATTATAGAAGAGGCATCTCATATTATGAATACCCTTAATACAACCATGAGTTCGTCTATTCAGGTATCTGGTAAAATCAAGGATAGTATTATTGAATTAAGCACTCTAACAAGAAGTATTGGGGAGATTATGAAGTTAGTGGATGGTATTAGTGAACAGACTAATCTTTTAGCCTTAAATGCCAGTATCGAGGCTGCAAGAGCAGGTGAAGTAGGCAAGGGATTTGCAGTAGTGGCTCATGAAGTACGTAATTTAGCAGAGCAATCTAAAAAGTCAACCCATAATGTTAGAAGTACCCTGAATACCATTGAAAAGAAAACAAGTGATGCTGTAGACTTAGTTAAAGAATCTAATAGGATATTTGCTGATCAAGAACAGGCTGTAAATAAAGCGTATACTGCTTTCTTAAATATTATAGAAAAACTAAAGAGTATGGATATCAATATAGGAAATGTTAATACAGAAGTCAATGATATGGAACAACTTAAAGAGAAGATGCTTGAGAACATTAGTCGTATTAAAATGATTACAGAGGAAACGGCTGCAGCAACAGAAGAGGTTAATGCCTTAAGTGAAGAGCAAAAAGCAGTTATGATGCAACTATTAGGAATATCTTACAAGCTCAATGAATCAATGGATGTTTTAAATAGCTCCATGGCCAATTTTAAGATAGACTAATAAATAGCCTAGAAATCTATCAAAGCTAAAAATAAGAATAAAGCCGATAAAATCAGTAAAAAAAGCTAGAACCGACTAAGGGGTTATAGCTTTTTTTGTTTAAATTATATTATATATTATGGAATATTTTATAATAATAAGATACCATAGAGACAGAGAAAAGGGAGGATAGGCTATGAAGGAACATATATTAGTGGTAGAAGATGATAATGATATCAATAGATTATTATGCCGATTAATTAAAAATAATGGTTATGAACCACAAGGAGCTTACTCAGGGACTGAAGCTATGCTTTATTTAAGACAGGGAGACTGGCAGATGGTACTTCTCGATTTGAATTTACCTGGGCTCAATGGAGAAGAGATTTTAGCAGCTATTCGGGAAAAGGGAGATATTCCTATTATTGTGATTTCCGCACGGATGGACAAGGAGACCAAGATCAATGTGCTTAGGGCAGGGGCTGATGACTATATTACGAAGCCCTTTGATTTGGATGAAGTGGCAGCACGTATAGCGACTAATCTTAGGAGGAGTAAAGGAGTAGCAATGGGGCAAAAGACCCTGCAGCTTAGCTATAAGGAGATCTGTTTAAATACAGACACGAAGGAAGTGAGTGTGAAGGGAACACCCTTGGCCTTGACAGTAAGAGAGTATGGGATTTTAGAGCTCTTACTGACTTATCCTAAAAAAATCTTTTCTAAGGCGAATCTGTTTGAGAGCGTATGGGGTGAAGATTATATGGGGGATGAGAATACAGTCAATGTACATATGAGCAATCTACGCAGTAAGCTAAGCAAAGCTAATGGGGAGGAGGAGTACATAGAGACGATTTGGGGCATGGGTTATAGGCTAAAATAATTAAGGTTTTCTTAAGGAATTCTTTTAGATTTCTTAGAGCTTTCCCTATAGTATAGAGAGAGTAAAATAAGTGGGGAGGGATAGAGAATGGAAGCCATCTTGAGAACCATTGGTTTAAGTAAGCAGTTCAAAAACGAATGGGCTTTAAAGGAAGTTAATTTAACAGTCAATAAAGGGGAAATCTATGGTTTTATTGGAGAAAACGGAGCAGGTAAGACTACTCTATTACGCATTGTATCAGGCTTAATAGAGCCTACCCATGGAGAGGTAGAGCTTTATGGTGAGCGTCAGCTTAAAAAGAAAGAGGCCTTTAGAAAGAAGATAGGCTGTATGGTAAATGGACCTTCTTTTTATGCTAATTTAACAGCCCAGGAGAATCTAGAAATCATTAGGCAGATAAAGGGCATCCCAGGGAAGAAGTGTATAGGGGATATGCTAGAACTTATGCATCTCAAAGAAGCTACAGATAAAAAGGTAGCCCATTTCTCATTGGGGATGAAGCAGCGCTTAGGTTTAGCTGCGGCCATGTTAGGTGAGCCAGAGTTCCTTATTCTAGATGAGCCTATAAATGGCTTAGATCCTAAAGGAATGCTAGAGATGCGTGAGCTTCTCAGGCGTCTTAACAGTATGTATGAGGTAACCATTTTGATATCGAGTCATATACTAGGAGAGCTTTATCAGATAGGGACCTGCTACGGCATTATTCATAAAGGCAATCTAGTAGAACAACTAACAACAGAAGAAGTTACTAGACGTTCTAGAAGAGCCTTAAAAATACGTGTAGATCATGTGGAGAAGGCCACAAGCTTAATCGAAGAAAGGTTACATACCCGTAATTTTGAAGTCTATCCGAATCATATTATTCGCCTTTATGAAGAGTTAGAGGAGCCAGGTTATCTTTGTAAGCTACTTGTGGAGAATGGGATTATGGTAAGTCAATTAACAGAGGAAGAAGGAAGCTTAGAAAGATATTTCCTAGAGAAAGTAGAGGGGGAAATCCATGCTTAATCTCATAAAAAGTGAAGGGTATAAGCTTTGTAAACTGAGAAGTTTTAAGATTTTAGTAGTTGTTATGATTGCATGTACCATCATTGCCAGTATGGTGATGTGGATAGAGAATCCTAAACGTAAAATAGACGATATTAGGCAAGAAGAAATGATAGAAGAGGAAGTGGCAAAAGAGTGCAAGGTAATTATGGAGAAGTATTCTATGGATGAGGAGGAAGCTTATAGGTTTATACTGGAGTCAGGGGATGGTATACCTACTAATGGAGAGGAAATGATTATAATGGGTGTGGCTAATGTATGCGCCGCTTTTATAGTGTTTGCCATTTTAGCAGGTTTATTTATAAGCACAGAATTTAAATCAGGCTCCTTAAAAATAAGTGTAGCATTTGGAAACAGTAGAAAAAAGCTTTATATAGCTAAGATGTTGGTTTATTACCTTGGTGGCTTAATATTAGGTTGGATTTTTCCTATTTTAGGTGGGATCATTATCAGTTTCGTTTGTGGTTGGGGGAGGCCCTTAAGTGGCGAATGCCTATTGTATCTATTCAGATTGCTAGTATTGGGAAGCTTATTGCATATAAGTGCGTTAACTGTTTTTGGGGCCACAGCCATTGCGACAAAGCATATAGGAGCAACTATAGGAGTAGGTATAGCCTTAGGTAGTTTATGTGAGCTCTTGTATAGTTTTATTGGATTAAGTCTATTTAGTGGCATGAAATGGCAGCAATATTTTTGGCTTGCCCAATATAACATTCTTTTGAGAGAAAACATCACATGGGCCCAGTTAATAGGAATTGTTGCTTGGGGGGTTTTAGTGACCCTAGTGGCTTTTATAGTAGGCCTACGCCTCTTTGAGAAGGCAGAGTTTGAATAAAAAAGGAGGAGCTAGAAGGAGGTGGGTGAGTGAGGCAGGGGTTAGAACTTATAGGGGGGATACTAGCAGCCCTTTGGATTGGTATCCTTACCATAAAACTTTATAAATTGAAAAAGGCTTTAAAGGATGTCAATAAGCAACTGAAGGAGCAATGTAAGACAAAGGCGTTTAGTCCACTTCAAATGGAATTAGGGGATAAAGAAATGGAAGAATTGGGGGAAAGGCTAAATGATTACCTGAGGCTTTATAGTGAGTGTGAAGCTAGAAGTAAGGCAACAGAAATAAAGCTAAAAAGAGCTATTGCCAATATGTCTCATGATTTACGAACACCACTCACTTCTATTTTAGGCTACATTCAGCTTTTGAGAGAAGAAGACGTGACTCTGGAAGAAAAAGAAAAGTTTTTAGAGGTAGCCCAAAAGAAGGGAAAGAGTCTTCAAGGTCTTCTCAATGACTTTTTTAAACTTTCTGTTGTGGAATCTGTGGATTATGAACTGAGTTTACAACCCATAAATGTGGATAATTTAGTAAAAGAGCTTTTATTTTCATACTACGATCATTTTATCCAAAAACAGGTTCAACCCGAGCTCCTTTTCCCTAATAAACCCCTATGGGTATTAGGCGATGAGGAAGCCATTACAAGAGTTGTTGAAAATTTAGTAGGTAATGTATTAAAACATGCAAAAGGAGAAGTAAAGGTAAAACTCTATGAAGTGGGGGAGCAGGTAGATCTGGAAGTAAGTAATTGGGCAGATGGGCTTAGTCAAGAAGCCGTAGATAAGCTTTTTGATCGGTTTTATAAGGCAGATAAAATAAGAATGGGGAATGGAGCAGGCCTTGGGCTCTGTATTGCCAAAAGCTTTATGGAAAAAATGGGAGGCAGTATGGAGGCTCACTTAGAGGGAGGGCGTCTAGTTATAACCTGTAGATGGGAAAAGGTAAAGGATAAAAAATAGATTATAGGCGCTTTTAAACCAAATAATGAATTAAGGATTTCTTAAGAGTTTCTTTGAGATTTCTTATGGCTGAAAAGTTAGTATAAGGGTAATGAAAGGTTACCTCTATACTAACTTTTTTTGTGTAAAAGTTAGCTAGAGGTAGCTATGAAATAAAGGGAAAGAGGCGTGAAAGCATGTTTATTATCATGAAATATATTATAAAATCCATGAAGGAGAAAAAACTCCGTACATTACTTATTGTATTAGCAGTCCTTTTATCAGGTGCGCTGTGTTTTGCTTCTATGGGGCTGACAGATTCGGTTATGAAGCTCTATGAAGAGAATGCAAAGGCTAGTATTGGAAATGCACAGATTAAAATAGTGGCTAATGACCAGTCGCCCAGTGAGTATGTGAGTATGGGGCCAAGTCGCCAGCTCAGCGAAAGGCTAGCCTATAGTATCCCTACCATTAATGCTTCAGCTTATTATCAAAAGGAGCAGGGGACTTATGAGGAGCTTAGCCTCATGGGCATAGCACTAGACGATTATAAGGCAATGAATACCTTAGAATTAGTAAGGACGGGTAAAAGTCAGGTGTTTGAGGGGAACTGCATAATCATAAGTGAGAAGACAGCAGAGAAATATAACCTTCAAGTGGGGGATAATTTGGAAATACGCTTAAGAGATAAACGAAAAAGGTATAGTGTTTATGGCATTGCCTCTAGTGTAGGTATTTTTAAAAATGAGGGAAATAGGCCTCTTTTAATGCTTCCTTATGAAACCCTTTCTAGTAGTTTAGGCACCAATAACTGCCCCACTACTCTTTATATAAAGGCAAAAGAAGGGGAAGAAGTAAAAACACTGGTAGAAGATTTAAAAAAGCTTTATCCCAAATATGAGGTGGGGGAGGCTATTGATTTAGAAAGCTTTAGAGATGTCATGAGCTCCTTTTCCACCATGCTAGTGATGATGGCTGTCATTATTACTATGATGAGTATTTTTATTGTGTATTCCTCTTTTAAGGTCATCATGCTGGAGAAGATGCCTGTTGTAGGAACCTTTAGGAGTGTAGGGGCTAGCAAGGGCGTTATGGGAGGAGTGCTTCTCTTAGAAGGAAGCTTCTATGGCATTCTAGGAGGGCTATTAGCGACTGGAGCTGGAATAGGTATTTTAAAACTGGTTGTGACAGCCATGATGGGAGTTGTTGAAGGAAGCGCTAGTCAAGGGGGAATTGTACTTAAACCAAGTTACTTTATAGGCACATTTTTAGTGTGTGTGGGGATTTGTATTTTTAGTAGTTTGTTTCCTATTTTAAAGATGTCTAAAATACCTATCAAAGAGATTGTGCTAGGGGGAGATGGCAAACCTAAAAAGAAAAAAAGATGGAAGGAAGTCATGGCCCTCCTCTTAGTATTTTTTAGTACGGCCGTTATTGGCTTTTTGCCCGAAGATGCTGCACCTATGCTAGGGAGCTTAGGGATGCTCTTAGGCATGATTGGGATAATTGGCATTTTACCTCTTGTTGTTAAATGGACATGTGTGGGGGTAGAGAAGTTGTTTTCTTTATTATTTGGGAACATTGGGCTATTAGCTGTTAAAAATGTGAAGGGAAATAAGAGCATTAGAAATAGTATGACCCTTATTGTCATTGGTGTAGGTATTTTACTGATGATCAATAACTTTGGGGAAAATTTAGCAGTAGAGGTGGTGAGTGCCTATCATAAGACCTTTGACTATAGCTTAGAGATTCGAATGGATCAAATGGATAAATCCGATGTAAGAGCCCTTTATTACGAAGAGGGAGTACAGGAAGCTTATGGCATGTTCAGAGGTGGTTTATTCGAAGGAACAAAAGCCTTATTAGTAGATTATGGCAATGCGCCACTTATGGGGGTAGAAGGGGTACAAGGTGAGCAACATGGCGAATATGTAACCTATGATTATGCCAGTGAAGAAGAAAAAAGAGAGATTTTAAGTAGCTTAGAAGAAGGACGAAATATAGCCGTATCTCATATTTTGAGAAAACGTTATAACTTACAAATGGGTCAGCTTTTAAGAATAGAAGTGCCAGAGGGGATTAGAACCTACAAGGTTATCGGCTTTTTTGATACGATGATGAACAATGGGAGCATTGCACAAATAGGTGGGAATTATTTTAGGCAAGATTATGCGACCAATAGTTATGCCTGTATTTATCTAAAAACAAAAGGGGACCCAGAAGTAATCCTTGAACACTTAAAAGGAGAATACCGAGACAGGCATTTGCATGGGCAGAGTCTAAAAACTCAAATTAAAGAAAATGAAGAAAGTAATGCCTCTGTTATTACGGCTCTTTCCGCTCTTTCTATGTTAGCGATTCTTATTGGCATTGTGGGCATTGTGAATAACCTTTTCATTAGTTTTATTGAAAGAAAAAGAAGTATTGCCGTTTTTCGCTCAGTAGGCATGAGCAAAAAGCAGGTACTTCAAATGATTTTCCTAGAAGCCTTGTACACAGGACTTATGGGTTCAGCTATAGGCATCAGTATGGGCTGGATGTTGATGAAGAATCTCCCCTATGCACTAGAGCTTATGCAGCTTCCTCCTATTGCTTATTTTGTAGGAGAAGGTCTTGGGATGTATGTGGTGATTGCTACACTTGTAACAGTGGTAGCTTCTATCTCACCAGCCTTCAAGAGTTCTAAGCTTAATATTATTGAAGCGATTAAATTTGAGTAAATTAAGATTTTTTTAAGGTTTTCTTAGAAATTTCTTAGAGTTCACAGGCTAGAATAAAGCCATAAACAAGAAGAGACTTGGTTCTTAACAGATGAAATAGATAGTAGGTAGAGGGATGTAGCTTTAAGGAAGGTAGGGAGATAGAGATGGAAATGGCTATAGAAACCAAAGGGCTTTGTAAGAGTTATGATTTAGGAGATACAAAGGTAGAGATATTAAAGGACATTAATCTAGAGATTGAGAAGGGCAACTTTTATTCCATTATGGGACCTTCAGGTTCTGGAAAGAGTACCTTGCTGTATTTACTAGGGGGCTTAGATCGGCCGACAGAAGGTACCATTAAGATTAATGGGAAAGAACTCATTAAAATGAAGGATAAAGAAGAGAGTCAATTGCGCCGCAGTGATATCGGCTTTGTCTTTCAGTTTTACAATTTGATCCCCAACTTAAATGTAGAAGAAAACGTAATGTTACCTATTTTGTTAGATGGTAAAAAGATGAAGGATTATCAAAAAGACTTAGACGAGATCCTGCAAATTGTAGGACTCACAGAGAGAAAGAAGCATACACCAAGAGAGCTCTCAGGTGGTCAACAACAAAGGGTAGCTATTGCCAGGGCGCTTATTAATAAACCAGATATTATTTTTGCAGATGAACCTATTGGTAACTTAGATAGTAAGACGGGAGTAGAGATTATGGAGCTTCTTAAGCGCATTAATAGAGAGCAAGGCAAGACGATTGTACAGGTGACCCATTCAAAAGAGGCCGCAGAGTATGGTACCCATTTGATTATGGTAAGAGATGGCCGCATAAATAAACAAGAATCTAAAATAATAAGGGGAGAAATAGCATGAGAAAGTGGTGGGGTATGTTTATTTTAAGTATGAGTATACTAGGAACGGGATTTTTGATGACAGGGTGTAGTGGAAAAGAGACAAAGGCTGCAGAGATAATAGAGGAAGCCTTGGCGATAGAAGAAACAGAAGAAAGTAAAATCGATGTATTTGGTAGTGTAGAAGCCAATGTAGCAAGAGAGATTTATGTAGATTTTCCAGCTTTTGTAGAAGAAATTTATGTGAAGGCTGGAGATCAGGTCCAAAAAGGGGAGCCATTAGTCAAGCTTAATGTAGAAGAGTATAAAAATGAAATTTTGCGAAAAGAGCAGGAGATTCAGCTTTTAGAGATAGAGCTCCTAGCAGTCAATGGCAATCTCAGTCCAGAAAGTGCACAAATTGCTCAAAAAACCAGCGAACTTAACCTTAAGAAAAATTTATTAACTAAGGGCACTGATCCTGAAATAAAAGTCATACAGGAGCAAATCGCTTTAGTAGACCAAAAGCTCAAGGTTGTAAGTAAAGAGTATGAGGTAAGCAAACAGATAGGCGAAGCAGGTGGTATTGCAGGTTACGAATTGGAAAAAATGGAACTTAACATCCATCAACTAAAAGGTAGTAAGAAGGAATATGAAGCACAGCTTGAAAAGCTTAAAAATGACAAGCAATTGGAAATAGATAGCCTTTCTTCCTCTGTAAAGGGCTTGCAAACTACCGTTAATAATACCAATACAACCAATGTAACCAATGCCCAAAGATTGAATATGAAAATACAAATTGCCCAAACAGAGCTCAAAGCTCTAAAAAATAAATTAGATAGAAGTTATTTAAAGGAGAATATGATTGTAGCAGATCAAGAGGAGAGTATTATTTCTGAGGTCCTTACCAAGGAAGGAAGTCTCCTATCAGATACAGTAAAAGTACCTCTATTACGTATGATGGATACGAAGGACTTAGTTATTACAGTAGATGTCCCAGAAAGCTTTATTAACCACATAGCCCTAGGGAATAAAGCCAAGGTCACTCTCTTAGCGAATAAAGACCAGGTTATAGAGGCCAAGGTGAGTCGTATTGCCAATCAGGCCGTTACAGTAAATGGAGAAAACATGATTAAGGTAGATATTGAACCGGAAGGCAATAAAGAACTATTGAAACAAGGCTATGAAGTAGATGCTTGTATTTTTTACTAAACTTTTATTTATCAAATGATGAAGAACTCTCTAGACATCTCATATCGGGTGGTACTGAAAACACGGAATGTGAGATGCTAGAGAGTTCCTGTTTTTTAGTAATTCCCAAGAAACTATAAAAGAGGAGAGATATTATATTTAAAATATTTAGAAATTATTGACTATATTAAAAGGTGCAAATACAATAATGATATAAACTATCTTAAAATCATAGTATCTAAAAATTATAGTATATTAGGGGGGATTCTCTTTGAAGGACAACGAAGGAATTATGAGTAGAGTGTTCAGTTTTATGAGAATGTTTATAAAAGATAAAGGAATAAATCTAAATTGTAATGATGCAGACACCTACTATAACAGGGGAGTTATATATTATGAAGAAGGAAAAATAGAAAAAGCCATAAAGAACTATACAAGGGCCATAGAGATAGATCCTAACGATGGAAGAGTCTATTATTATAGAGGGGATGCCTACGAAGAGCAAGGAAAACTAGAAGAAGCTATAAAGGATTATACGAGGGCCATAGAGAGAGATCCTGACGATGTAAATGCCTGTCACAATAGAGGCTATGTCTATGAACAACAAGGGAAATTAGAAGAGGCTATAAAGGACTATACAAGGGCCATAGAGATAGATCCTAACTATGCAAGAGCTTATTATAATAGAGGATATATTTATGATGAACAAGGAGAACTAGAAGAGGCTATAAAGGACTATACGAGGACAATAGAGCTAGATCCTAACGAAGCAAGTGCTTCCATTAATAGGGCAATTGCCTATAGAAAACAAGGTAAAATAGAAGAGGCCATGAAGGATTATATGAGAGCTATAGAGCTAAAACCTAACAATGCGACTTATTATTATAATAGGGGATATGCCTATTATAAACAAGGAGAACTTGAAGAAGCCATAAAAGATAATACGAGAGCCATAGAATTAAATACTGATTTTGCAGACGCCTATCATAATAGGGGAATTATCTATAGAGAACAAGGTAAACTTGAAGAAGCCATAGAAGGTTTTACACAAGCAATAAAGCTAAAAGCTAACAATGCAGAAGCCTATAACGATAGGGGAATGGCATACTATGAACAAGAAAAAATGAATGAAGCTATAAAAGATTATACGAGAGCCATAGAGATAAACCCTAATGATGTAAATGCTTATTATTATCGAGGAATGGCACATAAAGATCTGGGAGAAATAGAAGAAGCTATAAAGGACTATACAAGGGCAAAGGAGTTAGATACTAATCTTGATAGCTACTTTTAATGTAAAATAAGATTTATTTGTTACTAAGGTAATAATGAAATTTACTCAAAAAAATGATTAATAGGGTTAAAAAGAATTATATGGAATTTGCAATGATTTAGGGGGTTTTTGTGAAAAAACATGAAGGAATTATAAGTAGATTGATAAAATGGGTGAGAATGTGTACTCAAGATATAAGAATAAAACTAAATCTTAATGCTGCAGATGTTTATTATAATAGGGCAGTTGTATATTATAATGAAGGGAAAATAGAAGAAGCTATAGAGAATTATACAAAGGCAATAGAGATAGATCCTTATGATATAGATACCTATATTTATCGGGGAGCAGCTTATTATGAAGAAGAAAAAATGGAAGAAGCTTTAAAGGATTATAAGAAAGCACTAGAGCTAGGTTCTAACTATGCGGGAGTTTATTTCAACATAGGACTTGTTCATTACCATGAAAGAGAACTAGAAGAAGCCATTGAAGCTTTTAATCAAGCATTGGATTTATACCCTGACCATGCAATTGCCTATTATAATAGGGCAGTCGTCTATTATGATAGGGGAAAAGTAGAAGAAGCTATAGATGACTATACTCATGCAGTAGAGCTAAATCCAGATTATGCAGACGCCTATTATAATAGGGGAATTGCATACTCTCATATAGGAAAAATAGAAGAAGAACTAAAAGACTATGCTAGAGCAATAGAGATAGATCCTACAGATGCTAGAGTGTACTATAATAGAGGAATTGTTTATGATAAGCAAGGGAACCAAGAAGAGGCTATACAGAATTACACAAAGGTAATAGAGCTAGAGCCTGATGACACATTGGGCTACAATAATAGAGGAAATAGTTATTATACATTAGGTCAATTTGAAAATGCCATAAGAGATTATAGTAAGTCACTAGAGATAAATCCTAATAATGCAGATATCTATCATAACAGGGGAATGACATATGCTAAACAAGGGAAAATAGAAGAAGCAATAAAGGATTATACCAAGGCCATTGAAATAGAACCTGAACATGCTAGGGCCTATTATAGTAGAGGGAATGATTACTATGATGAAGGAGACTTGGAAGAAGCTATCAAGGACTTTACAAGAGCAGTAGAAATAAACCCAGACTATGCAGATGCTTATAGTAATAGGGGAAATGCCTATAAAAAACAAGGAAAACTAGAAGAAGCGATTGAGGACTACATGCAGGCAATAGAGATAAATCCTAACGATGTAGTTGTCTATTGTAATATGGCAAGGGCTTACTATTCTCAAGGCAAACTAGAAGAAGCCATAAATAGTTATACTCATGTAGTAGAAATAGACCCTATCTATTTAGATGCCTATTATGATAGAGGAAATGCCTACTTTGAGCAAGGAAAACTAGAAGAAGCCACAAATGACTTTACAAGTATAGTGAAAATAACTCCAAATTATAAAAGTACTTATTATAATAGGGGGGTTGCTCTTTATCACCAAGGGAAATTAAAAGAAGCAATAGAAGATTATACAAGGGCAATTGAATTAAACCCCAATCATACAAGTTCCTATTATAATAGGGGAGTTGCTTTGGATAAGTTAGGGAAAAAAGAAGAAGCAGTAAAGGAATATACAAGAGCGATAGAGTTAAATCCTAATGATGAACAAGCTTATTTTGATAGGGGAAGCATTTATTATGAGCAAGATGAAATGGAAGATGCAGCTAAGGATTTTACAAAAGTGATGGAGCTAAATCCTAGTCGGGCAGATGCTTGTTTTAATAGAGGTTGTGTATACTACATGCAAGATAAACTGGAAGAAGCAATAAAAAGCTATACAATGGCAATAGAGGCAGACCCTAATTATGCTAATGGCTATTATTATCGAGGGAAAGTACAAAAAGAAAGAGGGGAACTAGAAGAAGCAAGAGAGGACTATGCTCAAGCGATAAAGCGCAATCCTGACTATGGAGATACCTTACTTTCTTATTAAAGTCACCCCTTAAATTTCGAAGAAGAGCTTTAAAAACCACTTCATTAGGCTATAATAGAGTAAAATAGAACAAGTGAATTGGAGTAAAAATATGACTTTAGAAAAACAATTCGAAGAAGAGCTTTTACAAAAATATGAGGAAGCTGAAGAAAAATGTGGCTACAAAGCCACCCGTTTTATACAGAACATCAGTAAATTTGGAGGGGTGAAGACTGTAAAGGAGATCCTTAGAAAAGGGAGACTATCTGATGGTTTTGAAAAGCTGCAAGAAGCAGGTTTATTGGCTTTAACAATGGAGGCTACAGCCATTGAACAAAAGTATGCCACTCTGTTTGATGATGAAGAAGTCAATGCTTGCTATGAACTGCTTTGTGAATATGGCTACTACTAAGAAAATAAAGGAGAGCTCCATAGGCGTCTCATATCTGGTTGTATAAAAAGTCAATTGGATGAGAGAAAAGCCTGCTGAGCTCTCCTTTTTTTCTTTAGTTAGGCACTAGTGTTAAGAAATAGGGGTTTCACCTAAGGCTATCCTATGGTTATTTTGAATATTTTGAAAATAATTGACAGCAATATAAAGAGCATATAGAATAATTATATAAATTAACTTAAAAATAAGGTGTTAGGGGGATTGGCTTTGGAAGAACATGAAGGCGCTAAGGGTGAAGAAGAAATAATAAGTAGGCTGCTAGAAGAGGTTAGAACGTGTATAGAGGATAAAGAGTTTGAAGAAGCTATAGAGAAGTGTGAGCAAATTATATTAATAAATGATAAAAATCAAGAAGTATATTTCTGTAGAGGGAATGCGTATAAGAGGCAAGGAAAAATAAAAGAAGCAATAGAAGATTATACGAGAGCAATAGAAATAAATATTAATTATGAAATGGCCTATTATAATAGGGGAATGGCATATAAAAAACAAGGGAAAATAGAAGAAGCAATAGAAGATTATACGAGAGCAATAGAGATAAATCCCAACCATGCACATGTGTTTTTTAAGAGGGGATGTATCTATCATCAACAAGGAAGAATAGAAGAAGCAATAAAGGACTATACAAGAGTAATAGAGATAAACCCCAATGATGAAAATGCCTATTTTAATAGAGGATTTGCCTATCAGCAACAGGGGAAAATACAAGAAGTAATAAAGAATTATACGAAGGTAATAGAGATAAATCCCAAGGATGCGGATGCCTATTTTAATAGGGGATTTGCATATAGCATGCAAGGAGAAACAGAAAAAGCCATAAAGGATTATACTACAGCACTAGAGATAAATCCTAACTATGCAGAAGCCTATTGTAATCGTGGAAATATATATAGAGACCAAGGAGAATTAGAAGGAGCCATAAAAGACTATACGAAAGCAGTAGAGATAAGTCCTAATTTTGGAGTTGCCTATTATAATAGGGGGCTGGCATATCATGAGAAAGGAAAAATAGAAGAAGCCATAAAAGACTATATTAGAGCAATAGAGATAAATCCTAATGATGCAAGTGTCTATTATTATAGGGGAAATGCATATAAAAAACAAGGAGAAATAGAAAAAGCTATAAAGGACTATACCAAAGTAGTAGAGATAGATCCTAACCATGCAGAGGCCTATTTTAATAGGGGAGCTGCGTATAAGGAACAAGGAGAAATAGAAAAAGCCATAAAGGATTATACCAAAGTAGTAGAGATAGATCCTAACCATGCAGAGGCCTATTTTAATAGGGGAGTTGCGTATAAGGAACAAGGAGAAATAGAAAAAGCTATGCCGGACTTTCTTAGGGCCATAGAAATTGATCCTAGTTATTATAAAGAGTAATAGAGTAAAAAAAGGCTATATTTAATGATTATGGGGACACATCATTCTCTTACTAGATTATAATCATGGGATGTTAGGGGGATTCCTTTTTGGATAAACATAAAGCAACTCAAAATGATGAAGCAATAAAAAGCTATACAATGGCAATAGAGGCAGACCCTAATTATGCTAATGGCTATTATTATCGAGGGAAAGTACAAAAAGAACGAGGGGAACCCTCTGTTTGATGATGAAGAAGTCAATGCTTGCTATGAACTGCTTTGTGAATATGGCTACTACTAAGAAAAGCTCATTCATAAATTTAAGAAATATAGCTATATTATGATAGAACTAATAAAGGAGAATCCTATAGACTGCTCATATTTGGTGGTATTGAAAAACACCTATATGAGAAGAAGAACTATAGGGTTCTCCTTTTTTATCAAAATTCATATAGACTATAAAAATGTGGGAAATATACTTTTATGAACTATAATAGAAAGGAGAAATGGGATAGCAATATTAACTGTATTAAAATAGTAGGAGATTAGGAGGCCTTTTATAGCTTGCTTGAACAATAATCCCTTATGGCATCATTAATCCATATTCCATTATTACAAAACCCTCCTTTCCAATCTTCGTCTAAAGAAGCAATGGCTTCTTGATATTTTTCATCATGAATCAAGATAAGAGTTCTTCTTAATTCATCGTGATACGAAGGGTTATCGCTTAAAGCATAAAATACATTTATTGTCATCATTTGTATGTGTTTATAAAATTCCTCCATACATTTTTCAACGCACGCTTCGACTTCCTCATAACTCCAATTATCTATCCTATAAGATTGGGTATAATACACTACTCCACTAACAGTAAAAGCACCGATAGCTCTTAAACTTTTTGGTTCATTCTTATTACTAGGCATATTTAATAAGTCCCACAATAAATCGTCAAGCCACATCGGTTTAATTCTTTCACATGTTCCGCACAGTAAAATGTTTTCATCACTTCCCAACACACCGATATGAATATGCATATCATAAAACAAATCATTTTTTTCAGACCACACCATATAGGCATTTTTCTTAAATTTATATTTCTTAATTTTTTCTTTAATAATTAAGGGTAATGCTTTTTTTAATTCCTTCAACTTTCGTTGTTGCTCTCTTTTCATTATATCTCTCCTCATTTTCTCATATTCTAAAAAGGCTAATCTATCTATCTCACTGTTTAAATAGAGAGTAATATTATATTGTTTATAAAATGATAGAAAATATAATATTTAGAATATTTAAACATATTTATTATACTATACAGCTATTGTGTTTACAACACAGCAACAGCCTAGCATTCTCAGCTATACATCCTAATCTTAGAAAGTTATATTTAATACAAAATAATTTATAATAAAAGTTAATTTTTAATAAAAATTATAAAATTATAAATAGGAACATTGATAATAGACTAAATAATGTGTACACTATAGTGAGAAGTTTTTAAACTCATTAAGGAAGGAAGTTATTATGCCTATTACAGAATTGTTAGAACAAAATAGTGAGAAGTTTGGAGATGATATTTGTTTAGTTGAGATAAATCCTGAAGTAAAAGAGAAGAGACGGGTCACATGGAAAGAGTACGAGCTCATGGAACCTAATCCAATGACACATTATCGTAGAGAGATTAGTTGGCATGTATTTAATGAAAAAGCCAACCGTTTTGCTAATTTGCTTTTAGACAGAGGCATTGAAAAGGGAGATAAAGTAGGCATATTACTCATGAACTGCTTAGAGTGGCTGCCTATTTATTTTGGGATTCTCAAAACAGGTGCATTGGCTGTTCCTCTTAACTTCCGTTATGCTCCTGATGAGATTAAATATTGTGTGGAGTTAGCTGAAGTGGATATTTTGGTATTTGGGCCAGAATTTATTGGACGTGTAGAAGAAATTGCAGACGAGATTAGCAAAAATCGCCTTTTATTTTATGTAGGGGATAACTGCCCAACTTTTGCAGAAGACTATACTACCCTTAGTGGCAATTGTTCTAGTCGTACACCAGATATAGTCTTAACGGATGAGGATGATGCTGCCATTTATTTTTCTTCTGGAACAACAGGCTTTCCAAAAGCTATTTTACATAAACATCGTAGTTTGATGCATTCTGCTAAAGTGGAGCAAGCCCATCATGGACAGACGAAAGAAGACGTTTTCTTATGTATCCCACCTCTTTATCACACAGGGGCTAAGATGCATTGGTTTGGTAGTTTAATTGTAGGGGGAAAAGCTGTTTTATTAAGAAGTACTAAACCAGAGTTTATCTTGCAGACTGTTTCAGAGGAAAACTGTTCCATTGTATGGTTATTAGTACCTTGGGCACAAGATACATTAGAAGCTGTAGAACGAGGGGAGTTAAAGCTAACGGATTATAACTTAGAACAATGGCGTCTCATGCATATAGGTGCTCAACCTGTTCCACCAAGCCTCGTAAGCAAGTGGTTAGAGTATTTCCCAAATCATCAGTATGATACCAACTATGGATTAAGTGAATCCATTGGTCCTGGCTGTGTCCATTTAGGAGTAGAAAATGTACATAAGGTAGGAAGCATTGGTAAAGCAGGTTATGGATGGGAAGTTAAGATTGTAGATGAAAACAAGAATGTAGTTAAAAGAGGCGAAGTAGGCGAACTAGTAGTTAAAGGCCCTGGTGTAATGAGCTGTTATTATCGGGATGAAAAGGCAACTCATGAGGTATTAAAGGAGGGTTGGTTATTTACAGGGGATATGGCTCAAGAAGATGAAGACGGCTTTATTCTACTAGTAGACCGTAAAAAGGATGTTATTATCAGTGGTGGGGAGAACCTCTACCCAGTACAAATCGAAGACTTTATTCGTACCAATGAAGCGGTTCATGATGTAGCTGTTATTGGCCTTCCAGATAAACGTCTAGGAGAAATCGCAGCCGCCATTATAGAGGTAAAACCTAACTATACCTTAACAGAAGAAGAAATCAATCAATTTTGTCTTAAATTACCACGCTACAAGAGACCCCGTAAAGTATTCTTTGAAGACATTCCTAGGAATCCCACAGGAAAGATTGA
>JAEYNQ010000187.1 GCA_023412455.1 Bacillota bacterium | reverse complement strand
CAATGAAAGCTTGTATTAAGTGAGGTAAAAAGAATAAGGGATGATATTTTGCGTAAGAAGGCAATACTTGATTATTACGATAGCATGGATTAGATATTATTTGTTGTGAAACACCAAAGTGTATGGTTATTACATCACGAGGTTTATAAAATGCATATTAGATCATGAAATATAATGGGCACTTACTAAGGTAGGTGCTTTTACTTTGTAACGAGGTAGCTGCCTAAGTAGTCTCCCTACTTTATGTTTGTTCTAAAACAAAAGAGGCTATGGAACAGATTGTCTGAATAATATATACAATATACTACTAGTATGATATTATTGCTTATAATATGAAGGTTAGAAATGGATTTTTATCAGTGGGCTATTGTACAAAAAAAATAATGGAGATGAACCTATTGGTAGTATTGGCATAGTAAAGATAGATGAAGATACCTCTATGATGTAGTAAATGTAAATCGTATTGAATCAAGACATGACACAAGGAACATGTGACGCTTGCTATTATGCACTATTAAAATTAGAGCGCTAAATTATAATTTATAGGGGGTATGTGAGATGAAAGTAGTTGAAGAATACATAGAGGGACTTAAAGAGGCCTATTATGATAATGAGGGAGCAGAAAGCTGGAATTATTTTGAAAGCATTAAACATGGTGTGAGCAAAGAGGATATCGATAAATTAAAAGAAATATATCCAGATATCCCAGATGCATTAGTAAAGCTCTTAGAATTTGTTGATGGTACTTATTGTAGAGAATATAAGGGAGAAAAGATTGCCTTTTATTTTCTTGGTTCTGATATCGAGGAATATCCCTATTATTTATTGTCTGCAAAACAGATATATGAAAATAGAGATAAGGCTTTCGAATGCTATGAAGACTATGTAAATAGAGAGTATGAAGAAGAGGTCGAGGTAGATGAAAAAATTATTGATAATGCCAATGAAATGAAGTGGCTCCATTTTTCTAATTGTATGAATAGTGGAGGGACATCTAAGCTGTTTATTGATTTTTCACCTTCAGAAAAAGGCACGAAAGGGCAGATAGTAAGATTTATACATGATCTAGATGAGATTTTAGTTATAGCGAATAGTTTTGAGGAATATTTACAGATGTTAATTGATAATGATTACAATTTTATACATGAGGATGTAATGGAATAAAATAGAAAAGCTAACTAATGGGGAGGAAGAAGTGACGAAACAGATATTACTTATAGAAGATGATGAGGCTTTAAGTAATGGCGTTTGTTTAGCCTTAAAATCACCAGAGCTTGCTGTAAGACAATGTTTTGATTTGAATTCTGCAAGAAGTATTTATCAAAAGGAGCATTTTGACTTGCTTATATTGGACATTAACTTGCCAGATGGAAATGGCTTATATTTCCTAAAAGAAGTAAAGAAGACACAAGGAACACCCATTATTTTACTGACAGCTAATGATTTAGAAACAGATATTGTAGCAGGATTAGAAATGGGAGCAGATGATTATATAACAAAGCCCTTTAGTCTAGCTATACTTAGGGCTCATGTGAATGCTCGCTTGCGTCAAATGGAAATTACCAGAGAGAATGGTGTACATATTGATGATTTTTACTTTAACTTTAATCAAATGACTTATTATAAAAAGAAAATACCTATTGAGCTAAGTAAAACGGAGCAAAAGCTTTTAAAACTACTAGTATGCAACCGACCCAATGTTTTATCACGAGCTGATCTAGTGGACAGAATTTGGAGTGATGGAGCAGACTATGTGGATGAAAATGCCCTTTCTGTGACGATTAAGCGATTAAGGGACAAGTTAGAGGATAATCCTTCTAAGCCGAACTATATTAAAACCATATATGGCATTGGTTATGCCTGGCAGGTAGAGACGAAATGAGGAGATTAGAATGGTTTATTTAAGTATTTCAGGGCTTATACTGCTTTTAGCCCTTGGCCTATTTGTCTATAATAGCTTAAGAAATAGAGAAATATTGAAGAGGCTAAATAAAATGCTAGATGAGGCAAATAAGGGGAAGTTTTCAGAACAGAGCATTGATGAAAGTCTTATTTCACAAGTGGAAAGCCGAATGGTTCACTACTTGTCCTCCTCACAAAAAATTAATAGTCAGTTAGAAGGAGAAAGAGATAAAATCAAAGCACTTATTGGAGATATCTCCCATCAGACGAAAACACCTCTTTCTAACATCCTACTTTATGCTGAACTCCTTAAAGAAGCAGAGCTGCCTGAAGAAAGTCAGGTGTGTGTAGCAGCCCTCAATAAGCAAGCGCAAAAGCTAGCCTTCCTCATTGATACTTTAGTCAAAACTTCACGACTGGAAGTAGGCGTTTTGACACTGCATCCCAAAGAATTTGACATACAGGCTTTATTTGAAGGGGTAATGGAAGCCATTCGCCTAAAGGCAGAAGCCAAGGGACTAAAGGTAACTTGTGAGAATACAGAGTTAAGAGCCTATTTTGACCTGAAATGGATGTCAGAAGCCCTTTATAATGTTGTGGATAATGGGGTGAAATATACATCAGAAAATGGAGAAGTTCAGTTATCTGCTAAACGATACGAGTTCTTCGTAAGGATAGATGTAAAGGATAATGGAATAGGTATTAAAGAAGAAGAACAACCTAAAATATTTGGACGTTTTTATCGCAGCGCGCAGGTAAGTGATAGTGACGGGGTAGGAATAGGACTTTATCTTGCTAGGCAGATTGTTACCAATCAAGGGGGCTATATGAAGGTAAGTTCTAAGGTGGGATACGGCAGTACCTTCTCCATTTTTTTACCTATAAGCACCTAAATCTTTCAAAACTGTTAGATTTCAAAAGAGGGCTGAAAGATTGTAGAAAGATTCATATGTTAAAGTCTGTATTGTAGAAAGAGAATACAGACTTTTATTTTTGGAGGGAATAGCATGACGATAC
>JAEYNQ010000150.1 GCA_023412455.1 Bacillota bacterium | reverse complement strand
CTTTGTAGGAGGAGATGTACTTAAGACAAAAGAGGTGCCTTATGTGCCTTATGAGCTAAGAGAGCAACCTCTTAAGCCACAAGTGCCAGAAGCTTATTCAGACAGTGTCCAAACACAGGAAGATTTTAATAAAAGAGATTATCTGGTGAAAGATGATGATGTCTCTCAAGAAAATATGAAAACCCATACCTTCTATGCAAAAAGTAAAAGTCCATTACAGCTTCAATTGGTATGGGATGCGCCTAAGATTATTGATAACAACGTAGAACGTGTCGAATATGAGATGAAGTATGATCTTTGGGTAGTGGATAAAGAGACAACCTTGCAAGATGAAAATGTAGAACCTCTTATAAAGGACTTTAGTGTAAATGAGGGAGAGACAAATCAGTTAATTCTCAAACAAGACAATACCACAGTTGTAGGTTTTAAAACAGTACTTAATGAGTACATTAATAGTTATGGGGAAAAGAAGAATCTTATTTCCAATAATACGTATTACATAAAAATCGTCGCAAAACGAAACTATAGTGGTATTTATGAAACTTCCCAACCCACTATTGTTGCTATTACAGTAGATAGAAATGGAGATATTTTTAAGCCTCCTGTATTAGCTAAACCACCCCTTCGTATACAAGCAGGTGGGATAGATAAAGAAAGTATAACCCTTGAATGGCTTGAAAAATGGTATGAAATTACTTCTGTTAATCCAGGGAGTTATCCAGATGCTAATGAGAACTTCTTTGCTAAGCTTTGGAATAGTAAGGTATATACAGGAGGAGATGCCAGCTTACCACCTATTCGCTTTGCAGCCAGCGAGGGGCTTACAGAACATCTATTACTTACCCAAAATGAGCTAGAATTAGTCAGACAAAAGGTAGGAGCCTCTACTTATGCCAGCAACTATAGAGACAGAGAGGTTATCTTAGGAAGTGATGTAAAATATGAGATAAAAACCTTGCTTTATGATGATGTCATTAGAAATATTAAAGAAGATATAACAACAAGTAGTGGTATTCAAATAGAAAAGTGGATTTATGACCATGAAAAGGATACTACAGAAGGATGGACAGATATTACACCAGGCACAGCAGATCATGGGGATGGATTGGGCTGGAAGGATTATACGGTAGGCGGCTTGCGGCCTAATACAAGATATATTGTTTTGGTTCGAGTATATCGGGAGTTAGAAACAGGAGAAAAGCTTACCCAAACCTTCCCAAGCTTTGTTATTGGGACAACAGGGACAGATTTTGAGAATCCAGAAGCTACACCTACAGTTCCAGTACTTAATCCAGATGGTGTAACAGATAGTTCTCTGTCTGTCTGGTGGACCTATAATAGCGATTTTAAGTATGAAATTGTTTATAGTCGCACAGGTAATCCGGATAAGGCTACAGCATGGGAATTTACTTTATCTGATACCGTAGGTGATGCCAATTATGTTGCAAATGGGGCTAAGGCTAGCGTGAAAATTACAGGGCTCATGCCAGATACAACCTATAATGTATGGATACGTGCTAAGCAGAAGATAGGTGATAAGGTTTCTAAATGGAGTAATCCAGTTACCCAGACAACCAGTACTATAGGAGTACCTGAAGCACCACGGGGCTTAGGGCCAGCAGCCTATGAAAGTATCCTTGAAATAGGTAAGGATTTTAAAGCAGTAGGTAAGGATTACATCACAGTAGAATGGATGCGTACAGTTGCAGATATAGAAAATGATAGAAATCCTGTTAATAAAACTTACTCTTATGTGGTAGAATTCGCAGATAACCCTGAGTTTATGGATGCAACAGTGGTAACTACTGGTGGACAAGCAGGAGTTGGTGAGAATAATAGCTATGAAATACTGGCCAAAAACATGGTGTGGTTTAATGGGTTAGTATCTAATAGACCGTATTATGTGCGTGTAAAAACAGTGCTTACCTTTAAAGATGAAGAGACAGGTAGAGTGATAGAGACAGAGTCTTTATATACTGACCGAGTTAAGATTATGACCAAGACATCCAGTGATGAGTACGATGGAGGGGATAACGAATATGTGGTGACCTTCCCTAATGATGTTGAAGAATCCTATAGCTCAGGTGTTTGGACCTATGAGATTGTCAATACCAATAAAATTATTTCAGATCTTATTAATAAGAAGGTTTACTATTATACTATTCGCCTAGAAAAATATAATAATCGTTATGATGCAGATGTAAGAAGGCTAAAAATGTCCAAAGCATTGGCAGAAACATTAGCCAATCGTAATATGGAGCTGAAGGTTATTACCAGTACAGCAACCTATGAAATACCTATAAGGAACATAAGCTATGCCTTAGCAAACTACAGTTCTACAGATACTGTCCAATTTGAGTTTACGAAAGGAATAGACTACAAATTAACCTATTTATTAAAGCCTTACCCAGAGAAGTTCATTAAGGGTGAGCAGTTAGAGATTTTTATCAAATCTAAAACAAGGCAGACTGTGGCAAAGAGTTTGGCAAATCCTATGAAGGTAAAGCTTAAGCTAGATGGGATAAGAGATTATACCTACAAGACTCTTTCAGCCAATACCTATAATTATGATACAGGCAACTGGGTAAAAGAGACCTTTACCATTGAAGAAGATGCAGGTCTTACCTACGTGAGCTTTAAGACAGCCTTTACGGGTCTATTTGCTCTTTATGAAACACAAATCCAGCAGCCAGACAGCAATTCAAGTTATATTATGGGTAAGCTAGCAGCCAGGTATAATATCTCAGGACTAGGTAGTATCTATTATAAAACAGACTACGTTTATAGGGATCAATACATTAATCTGTTATTAGGCATAGCTCAAAATAGCTCAAGTATAGATTTGACAGAAGCTGCTTCTACAAATAGTTTGCAAAAGGCTCAAAGAGCAGGCTTTTATATGGGCCAAAATCCAGGAACCCTTACACAAGAAGAAGCCCTTGCAGGTATCGTCAAGCTCTATGAATTAAAACAAGGCTATAAGATTAAACCATCCAAGATGACTTTTGTAAATGTAAGCCCAGCTTATAGTGAAGCTGTTTCTAAGGCTTATGCTATAGGCCTTATTGATGGCATTACAGCCAAAAATAAAATTACTTTTGAAGAGCTTTGCGCTTGGATATGGCAAGTTACAGAATAAATAGCAGTAAGAATTGAATAAGAATAGGAAAAATCCTCCATACTTTATTTATTAGAAGAGATGGAGGATTTTTTATGAAGAAGAACCATTATACAATCCTACTTATTACGTTAATTTTATCCACAACATATATTTTAGGCATAGATTATTATGATAAGAAGGACCCCACATTAAGTCAACTCTATAAGGCCATTAGCTTACCTGATTTTACATATGATACCATTAGCCTCTCATTATCAGGAGTAAAGACGGGAAAGGTAGCTACTTTAGCTGAGTTTGTGGGAAAGGGAGCAGAAGCCATAACAGCTTTCTCCCACAAAGAGGACTGCTCTAAGTTTTGCACCCAGCTTCATGAGAATGAGGCTCAGACCTATTTTTCAGAAGAGAGTGGGCAGATAGAGGTAGGAGTGACAGAGGAAAAGCAAAAATCCAGTTATAAGCTTAAGTTTAAAACCAGTAAGAAAGCACCTACCACCAGTCACTATTACTTTGAACTGAGAAGTCAAGGGAGCTTAGACCAATTAGAGGGATGGTGGCAGGCTAGTCATAAATTGTATGAGAAATGGGGCATAAAGGCAAAGGAGCACATCAGTTTCCAGGGGAGCTTTAAGAAGCAGCTTACAAAAGAAGAGGAGCAAATCCTAGCCCAACAAATTATGACACAATTAAAGGGAGAGATCGGTACATCCTATAGCTCGACAGAGAGACCAGATATGATGACTTACTATGGCTATACGAAGCTTTACAAAGGCTATATTCAAGAGAGCTTCAATAAAAAATCTAATGTCCAGATTAGTTTTACTTACAAAGAGGATACGAATGAAACCAGGTACCTAATAGCATTTCCTTTTTATAACGAATCATTTTAATTCTTAAATACCCAACTATCTCATATACTTGTATAAACAAAAAGGACAAGGGGGAAGATGAGATGAAAAAGTATTTAATACAACTTATTCTTATAGGGAGCACCCTTTTCTTGCTCCCCTTTTTTATTGTTTATGCCACTGGGAATTTGGAGGCCCAGTTAGCCTATAAGCAAATAGAGGAGCAACAAAATGTCAAGGAGGAACAAGTAACAAATCTTATAGAAGTTAGTCGCCTTATTGGTATATTAGCCAAGGAAATTCCTTCTAATTATGAAATGGAAACACTTAAGGCACAAGGTGTGATTTGTCGTACATACCTTGCTAGACGCTTATTAAGGATAGAAACCAAGGGCCAATTAGTAGGTTATACAGAGGAAGAGATGAGAAAACTTTGGGGACAAGATTATGATTCGATCTATGCCATTTATAAAGAAGCAGTGGAAGCTACAGGGAATGAAGTAATCCTTTATAATGATGAACCTATTGAGGCTGTTTATCATCGTGCAAGTAGTGGGAATACAAGGAATGCAGAGGAAGTATATGGTATGGTTATTAGTTACTTACAGAGTGTAGAAAATCCAAAAGATGTGCTTACTAAGCAAATTCCTATAAAAAAATCAGAGATAGTAAAACGCTTAAAAGAGAAATACCCTACTATTTTACTACAAGAAGAAAAACTAGAAGCTCAAATTCAGGTTATTGAGAAGGATCAAGCAGAATATGTGAAGAGTTTACAGATAGGGAATCAAATTATAGAAGGTGAAGAGCTGAAAAATTTATTAGGATTGCCCTCTAGTTGTTTTAAGATTTTTAGTGAGCCAGATTGGCTAGTGTTTGATGTAAGAGGGGAAGGTCATGGCATAGGGTTTAGCCAAAATGGCGCCAATGAATGGGCCAAGGAGGGAAAAGACTATAAGGAGCTTATTGCCTCTTATTATAAAGATGTAAAAATTGAAGAATATAATTATAAAAGATAAAATAGGTTGAATAAAACAAAAAAACTCTGGCGATAATTTAGACGTCGGAGGTGTATATAATGAATAACACAAAAATTGGAAAGTTTTTAAGAAAGTATGGCTTTTATGTTGCTATAGGAGTTGTATGTGTAGGAGCACTTACTGCTATATTCGTACTTCCAAATATAGAAGGCAATGTAAAAGAGCAAGCCAATCCTTATGCAGCAAATCAAGCAGCAACAGGACAAGATGTTGAAAACGATGATTTGAAGGATAGTGACCTCATTGTTGAGATGGAGCCAGATGGCACTGATGTAACTGAGGCACAAGGTGTTGCAGCCAATGAAACAGCTGTACCAGAAGAGGAAGCAAGCATAGTAGCTAAAGATGAGAGTAGTCAAAATGAAGGAGCTTCAACGGATGAGAAAGTTGTGGCTGATAATTTTGAGTCTACTACAGCTACAGTAGCAGGTGAACCATTTTTTGCAACAGGAGATACTTTTGTATGGCCAGTTGCTGGTAAGGTTGTTGTACCTTACACAGATGTAGCCACATCACATTGGTATAGCCAGTCGCTTAATCAAACCATGAGAACCTTTGGGATTTGTATTGCAGCCCCAACTGGGGAAGGTGTAAGGGCAGCAGCAGATGGTAAGGTTATTGATATTGTAGATGATTCCAGTACACTTAAGGGAGATATGCCTTATGTTGGACGTACCATGATTATAGACAATGGTAATGGTTATAAGACCATCTATGGCTTCCAAGGCGGTACACCTAATAAAGATTTGTTAGGTAAGGTTGTTAAAGCTGGTGATATAATTGGTAAAGTTGGTAAACCAGGTGGAGCCTTTATCCAGGAAGGTAGCAATATTTATCTACAAGTTATTTGTAATGAAGATATTGTGAATCCTTTAGAGTTCCTGGACTATAAGCAAAATGCCTCTAATGTAACAGTTGAAGTAGAAGGCGTGGATATGGGACACACTGCAGATAAAGCAGAATAATACCATAAAATAAGAAGCAATTAAAAAGCAAATAAGAAGGGGAGCACCCATGGCATCTCAATGAGAGCAAGGGGCTCCCTTTCTTTATGGAAATACGAGATAGAGTTTAACTACTGAAGAAAATCCAATCAGGGAGGATTTCCAAGGGATCTCGAATAAATTGGCCAAAGGAAGAGATGGAATAGGCTGGTATGACTGGTAGAAATGACATTTAATTGTAATAAGTAGGAAGGGCCTCGCATAAGATTAATCAAGAGCCAAAGTTAGGGGGGCCTTTTCTTGAAAGCTTATATAGAAGAAAGAGCCGTAGAAGCTGCGAAATTTATCATTAATTCTAATGCTACTGTCCGAGAAACTGCAAAGAAATTTGGTATTAGTAAAAGTACAGTTCATAAAGATGTAACAGAAAGGCTAGAGAGAATAAATCCGAAGCTTGCATGTGAAGCAAGAAAGGTGTTAGAGCTGAATAAGGCGGAGAGGCATTTACGAGGGGGATTGGCAACAAAAGAGAAATATTCTACTATTCTAAAATAGATAAAATACATGGGGGTGTTACACTAGCCAAGTTTTCGTGCTGGTGTAACACCCTTTGTTGTGGAAATATTTGTCATATAGCGTTAAATGATATAAGGAGTTTCTAAGAAGAGACCTTTAGTCACTAAAAAATGTAAAAAATCCTATAATTATTTATCAATATTTTGCAAAAACAATATATTTAATGGTATAATAGGATAGAGTAAATATAGAATGGACGTAGCATATAAGTAAGTATAGATGATAGGTAAGTAAAATTATAAAGGAGAAGAAAAATGTTTGGATTTGGAACAGATATCGGGATTGATTTAGGCACTGCTTATGTACTTATTTATGTCAAGGGGAAAGGCATTGTATTAAGAGAACCATCCGTAGTGGCAGTAAAAGAAAAAACCAACGAGATTATGGCAGTGGGAGAAGAAGCTAAGCGTATGTTAGGTAGGACGCCCGCTAATATTCGTTCTATTCGTCCTTTAAGACAAGGAGTGATCTCTGATTATGATGCAACAGAGCAAATGCTAAAGTATTTTATTAATAAAGCCATTGGCTATAGACTTATTAAGCCACGTATAGGTGTTTGTGTGCCTACTGGAGTAACTGAGGTGGAAAAGCGAGCAGTAGAGGATGCAACAAGACAAGCTGGTGCCAGATACGTAGATACTATCGAAGAACCTATTGCGGCAGCCATTGGTTCAGGAATTGATATTTCTAGACCTTGTGGAAGTATGATTGTAGATATAGGTGGGGGAACTAGTGATATTGCTGTTATTTCATTAGGTGGAGCTGTTGTAAAGAAATCTCTAAAGTGTGCAGGGGATGAATTTGACGAAGCAATTATTAAATATGTGCGAAAAAAGTATAATATCTTAATTGGTGAAAGGACAGCGGAACAGATAAAAATTAGTGTGGGAAGTGTTTATAAAAGAGAAGTGCCTGTCGATATAGATGTAAGGGGTAGAAATCTTGTATTAGGCTTGCCTAAAAATATTACTATTACCTCAGAAGAAATTATGGAGGCTCTTGATGAGCCTATTACTACCATTATAGATGGCATTCGGTCCGTATTAGAATTAACACCTCCAGAATTAGCAGCAGATATATCCGATAGAGGAATTGTACTTACTGGTGGAGGGAGTTTAATTTATGGACTAGATAAGCTGATCCATGCTAAGACAGGTATTAATGCAGTTATTGCAGAAGATGCTATGTCTTGTGTAGCAGTAGGAACAGGTATTTGGGTAGAATATCGTTATGCTAAAGGAAGTAAGAATATGTTTTAACTTAAGAAATAACTTAAGGAGGAAGTTGGATGATTAGAGGTTTATATACAGCAGCTACAGGGCTTAATGTTCAGACAAAAAAAATGGATGTTATTTCTAATGACTTAGCCAATGTCAATACATCGGGATACAAAAAAGACACAGCCGTTATTGCGTCCTTCCCAGAAGTATTAGCTAGTCGATTAGATGATGTGGAAAATCAAGTACCCAATAATGGTCCTATTGGTCGAATGAGTCTAGGGGCAAGAGTAGATGAAGTGTATACGCATTTCACACAAGGTTCTGTAGTGAGTACAAATGAAGTGGTGGATATGGCATTACAGGGTTCAGGTTTTTTTGTCATTCAGACACCAGCGGGATTAACCTATACGAGAGATGGTAACTTTTCCATCGATAGATTGGGGAATATTGTGACAAAAGAAGGTTACAGCGTAATGGGACAAGATGGTCCCATAAGCCTAGGAGAAGATTTTCTAACAACGGGTGGGGAAATAATTATTAAGCCAGATGGGACAATTTATAAAGGGACAGAGTATATAGATCAATTAGATTTAGCTGACTTTGCAGATACACGAACACTTACTAAAATAGATAATAACTTATACCAAGCCACAGCTCCACGGATAGAATTTAATGGAAGTGTTATACAAGGCTATTTAGAAGCGTCTACAGTTAATCCTGTAACAGCTATGGTAGATATGATTACTGTTTCAAGAGCCTATGAAGCGAATCAAAAAGTTGTACAAACCCATGATTCACTCCTAGGTAGAGCAGTTAACGATGTAGGAAAGATGTAGGAGGGATAAGGTATGGTAAGAGGACTATGGACAGCAGCATCAGGTATGGTTGCCCAACAAATGAATGTAGATACAATTTCCAATAACTTAGCCAATGTGAATACAACAGGCTATAAGAAAGAAAGTACTAATTTTAAAAGTTTACTTTATGCTAACTTAGAGGGACCAGAGATTCCTAATATTCAGGCACCAGCCTCTATGCAGGTAGGACATGGTGTCAGAGCACTTCCTAATTCCCGTAATTATTCAGGTGGTATTTTACAAGCTACAACAAACGCCACGGATTTAGCTCTAGAAGGCAAGGGCTTTTTTGCTGTTCAGAAAGGGGACCAAGAGACCTATACACGTGATGGAAGCTTCCGAATTGCACTTACAGATGAGACCTCTTATGCATTAGTTACAGCAGATGGTGATCCTGTCTTATCTACAGAGGATGAATCCATTATTATCGGGACGGATATACCTATTGATAAAGTTGTATTTGGTAAAGACGGTTCGCTCTATTATATGGACCCCGATACAAAAATGCGTGTGGATGTTGCCAGGATTAAAATTGTGCAATTTTCAAATACAGAAGGTTTAGAGGCTATAGGTTCCAACCTTTTTGTACAAACCCCTGCTTCTGGTGAGCCCCTTTTAGAGGGAGAGGCAGAGGGACTCAAATTAAGTAATGTTGTTTCAGGTTACTTAGAGGGGTCCAATGTGCAAGTAGCAGAAGAAATGGTTAAACTTATAGTAGCTCAAAGAGCTTATGAATTAAATTCTACAGCTATTAAAGCAGTAGATACAATGATGCAACAAGCCAATGAACTTAAACGTAGCTAAGAAAGGTGATTAAGATGGATATAGCCAGTTTACAGTTTAGTACCAATTATACCCAACAACTTATGGAACAAACACAACTGGAGCAGACGAAAGACTTCGATAAGGTTCTTAACCAAGCAATGGCTAAAGAAGACGATAAAGCCCTTAAGGAAGCATGCGTAGAACTAGAAAGCTATATGCTTTCTATGTTGATGAAACAGATGAAGAGTTCTTGTCTTTCAGAAGAAAGTCTTATTCCTAAAGGCGACTATGAGAAGATGTTTGAGGATACTCAGATTACAGCTCAGTGTGAAAGCATGGCAAAAGCCGGAGGGATTGGTCTTGCGGATATGCTTTACAAGCAGATAAAGACATCCTATGGGGCACAAGCACAAGCAAGTCAACAAATAACAAAGATTGAAGAAAAAGCATAAAAAGCACCTAAAAATATTGACAAATATTGACTGCAAATTTATACTAAGTACATAGACAGGTAAATGTTTACTTGTAGTTAATTGAATAATAAAATTCTTATCCAGAGAGGTGGAGGGACCAGGCCCAATGAAACCCGGCAACCTAGCGTCAAGCAAAGGTGCCAATTCCCACGCGAATTTAGCGTAAGATGAGGACGTATGATTGCATTTTATAACCTCATTATGAATGAGGTTTTTTTGTTTGCTTTCGGAAATCCTAATAACAAATTATTTTAAGGAGGATTTAAAATGGCAAGAAGACTATTTACATCGGAATCAGTAACAGAGGGGCATCCTGATAAAATTGCAGATCAAATTTCTGATGCAGTTTTAGATGCAATCTATACACAAGACCCACAAGCTAGAGTAGCTTGTGAAACAGCTTTAACCACAGGACTTGTTCTAGTAATGGGAGAGATCTCAACGAGTTGTTATGTGGATATTAATAAGACCGTAAGAGATACCATTAATGAAATCGGTTATAATAAACCAGAGTTTGGATTTGATGGCCATTCTTGTGGTGTGATTGTAGCACTTGATGAGCAATCCCCTGATATTGCTATGGGAGTGAATAAAGCTTTAGAAGCTAAACGCGGTGAGATGAGCGAAGAGGCTATTGAAGCGATTGGTGCAGGAGACCAAGGAATGATGTTTGGTTTTGCTTGTAATGAAACGCCAGAGCTTATGCCTATGCCTATTTCATTAGCCCATAGACTTTCTAGAAGATTAACAGAGGTTCGTAAAAATGGTACCCTTGACTATTTAAGACCAGATGGAAAAACTCAAGTAACTGTAGAATATGATGGAGATACACCTGTAAGAATTGATGCTATCGTTGTTTCTACACAACATGCCGAAGAGGTTACTCAAGAGCAAATTCACCAAGATATCATGAATCTGGTTATTAAACCTATTGTTCCAGAGGAGCTCTTAGATACAAAAACAAAATATTTTATCAATCCAACAGGACGTTTTGTAATTGGTGGACCAGTTGGTGACTCTGGTCTTACAGGACGCAAGATTATTGTAGATACTTATGGTGGTTATGCAAGCCATGGTGGTGGTGCTTTCTCAGGAAAAGACCCAACAAAGGTAGACCGTTCAGCAGCTTATGCAGCACGTTATGTAGCTAAAAATATTGTAGCAGCTGGTCTGGCTACAAAATGTGAGATTGAACTTGCTTATGCCATTGGTGTAGCTAAACCTGTTTCCGTACTAATTAATACCCATGGAACAGGCGTTATCAGCGATGATAAGCTAGTAGAAGTCGTTGATAAGACCTTCGATCTTCGTCCAGCAGGCATTATTAAGATGCTTGACCTGAGAAGACCAATCTACAAACAAACTGCAGCCTATGGACATTTTGGCCGTACAGATGTAGACCTTCCATGGGAAAGAACAGATAAGGTAGAAGCTTTAAAAGCGGCTATCCAATAGGGATAAACTATATAAATAAAAAATACAGAAGAAGCCTTCACGCTAAATTCGGATGGGGGCTTCTTTTTTAATTTAAATTTAGAAGTGAAGGGAGACAAGTTTTTGGATTATTGTTACAATTTGTTTACAAATTTTAAAATTAATAAGATTTTAACAAGCAATGTACTATACTAATAGTAGCTTAATTTTATAATATAAATGGAGGTAAGGAATGTGAAGAGAAGAATAATTGCGCTTTTAACCTTGGTGATCATGCTGTTTAGTATGGTAGGTTGTAGTAAAGAGGGACTAGCATTTATGGAAGAAAGTAATAAGGTAAATGCTTGGGAGGCTTCAGATTTATCGGCAAATGTGTCGATGTTAGTTGAAGCTGAGGGAATGAAGCTAGAGGCTCAGCTAGATATGACAGGTTGGGTTAATGCAAAAACTGTTCAGACTGAAATGGTGATGAATTTAAAAGAAGTAAAGCTGAATGGTGAAGCCATAGAAGGAATTAATCTTTCTCCTATTAAAGCTTTTGTAGATAAGGGAGTTGTTTACATTAGCAAAACTTACTTCACTGAATTATTTGCATTAGTAGGTACACCTGTTCCAGAAAAATTTAATGCGATTAAGGCAGATTACATAGGTATTCAAACAGCTACTACTGAAGGTGCAGCTAAGATTGATTCTAAAAAGGCTAATGACTTGTTTATGAAGTTAATGGATAAGGCAAAAGTAGATGTAGCTATTAAACAAGATAAGAGAAGCTTTACAATTGAAATGAACTCTGATCAATTAGTAGATGCAACAGTAGCTATACTAAATGCAGCAATGAATGATATAGATAGCATTAATGCAATAGCGCCTACAGGTATAACTCAAGAAGAAATAGATAAAGAGAAAGAAACTTTACAGGCTATGTTAGTAGTCGGTAAAAATGAAGTAAAACCTATAGTTAGTGGAAGTAACTTAAAGGTGAATTACAACTTTGAAGATAATAAATATACAGTTGGTATGGATATGAAGATTCAATTAACTTATGATGAAGAAAAAGTAGTTGCTCAAATGAAGATGGATGGAACCTATAATAAGCTGGGTAAAAAAGAGTTTGTACTTCCTAATAATGTAGTCAAATTTACTATGGAAGAATACATGGCTTTAATGGAATCTGAGCCTGTAAGTGCTGAATAAGTTACTAAAAGGACCTATGTTGCTATAGATGACCAGAAGATAGAAGCTAACACTTTAATGAAGGCAGGAGTAGCCTATATTCCAGTAGAAGAGCTTGAGAATGTTGGCAAAACAGCCGAAGGTTTCAAGGTTTCTTTTTAAACAAGAAAGCCTAGTAAGATTATAAATTGAGAAAAGGAGCTGTCGCACTAAGAATTAGTGCTCAGCTCCTTTTAATGTATAAAATGTCTGCCTCTATTCTTTATTCCAAGGGGAGTGGCGATAGAAGGACATAAGAACTAAACGATACCTTTATCAAGCCTTTGGCTAAACTATAATTTGTAAGTAGGAAGAAGTACTTTTGGGAGAGAGATTATTACAATTCATTAACAAACTCAAAAAATAGC
>JAEYNQ010000117.1 GCA_023412455.1 Bacillota bacterium | reverse complement strand
TCATGAAGGTACCTACTATCCAAAATGAGATAACCGTATTGAATAAACAAAAACCCTATGAGAAACTAAAGTCAACTTCTGAAGCAGAAATAGCTTATTACAAGGTTTTATTGGCAGAACATAACCTCAACTATTTTACAAGTCGTATAGAAGATTCCACTCAGGTGCTTAAAGAGGTAAAAGCAAGGGTTCAATCGGGCAAAGGAAAAAAAGAAGATCAAGAATATGTGGAAAATCAATTAAAAGGTTTTGAAAAAGATAGGGAGAAGGCTATTCTTGCTCTAGATAATGCCAAGCAAAAGCTTGGCAAATTAACAGGTAAAGATGTACGAGTAGGCTACAGCTTTGAGGAATATCTTCCAGAATTATCTCTTACAAGGAATCAACTTCCAGCAGTGATTGAATATGCTAAAGCCAATGACTTTGAACTTTTTGAGACCATCCAAAAGAGGAAGCTAGCAGAAAGAGAAGTCCAAGAATTATTGAGTATTTATAAAGGAAAGTATGGAGGTTATATCTCCTCCATTGAGAATTATATTCGTTCAAGAGAAGGAAAGACCATAGACTATGAGACCTTTATTCAGTCCTACAACTATACCCTCTATCAAATAGATAGCCCTTGGTATGGGAACTATGTTATTAATTTGCTTTTCTTTAAAATCCGTATTCCAAAAGAGTGGTTCAAAGGTGAATATGATGGAACACGTTATATGGAAGACCAGAAATATGCCCTTTTTGTTGCTTTAGTCGATCGAGATAAGGCACGTAAAGAAGAAAAACAAGCTATAGAAAAGCTAGAGCAAACCATAAAGGATGGGTATAGTAATCTGAAGGAAATGGAAAGCGCCTTAAGAGAGACACGAAGCAATTTGGAAAATGCAGAGATTAATTATACAAAAGCAAGGCAAAAAAATAAGATGGGACTCCTTGATTTTAGTAGTTTAGAGTCAACAAGAGATAATCTTTACGCTCAGCAACAAAGCCTTTATGAAATGCAAATCGATTATGCTCAGTCTTTAAGCACTTTTGACAAAACCACTAGTGGCTATATTACCAAGCTTTTAACAGGTGGTGATAGTGAGACAGGAAAATATGAAGCAGGGGATAGCTTTATAGAGGATGCAACCTGGTATATCAAAAACACTATTACTGAGTACAATTTTGTCTTTGGTGTGAATATTCCAAGTGAGTATGGAGTGGATACTTATCAGCTTTATTATGGTGAAACCCCTGTAGGTGGCAAGATAAAAATAGAGGATCCCCTTATTCATGAACCACTTACTTATAATGATTCAACAGTCATGAACTTAAAGTTCTATAAAGGCGAAGAACTTAAGTATGTAGCCACTATGGAAGGTGACCAATATGAAGGGACTTTAAAGCTTGAAAAAGTGGAAGGTGGTCAGAAGACTGGAGGCCAACAGGAAGCAGGCAGCATTGGTAAGTGGCAACTAAGTGACCTAGATGCCTTAAGAAAAGAATTTGGATTTGAGTTAACAGAGCCTTATGATTATGATAGCTATACCTTGCTCTATCAAAATAATGAGATTGGTAAAGCAGATAAGGGAAAAAAGGTTAAGACGCTAGCTCTTTATTTTAGTGAAATAGAGCAAATAGAATGTATCCTTGAAAAGGGTGGCAATAAAGTGACCACCATATATTTCCAAAAAAGTTTGGCGAGGGATGGAAATGTAATTTCTAGAAAGTAGGTGAAGAGGCAATGAAGGGCTTTAAATGGGTAGCTAGTTTATTAGCAATATGTCTCCTAAGTATAAGTACTTTTGCAGAAGCAAGGCCAAAGGCAAGTGAATTTCCAGATAAGTGTATTATTATAGGAACCCATGTTATTTTCTTGGATGCGCTTAATAGCGAAGTACTAGCAGTAGCATCCACAAGTGCGCAGGCTTCAGGCCAAGAGGGCATCTATTTTAAGTCGGATATTAATAAAGGGGTGTGGTATGACATTAGTGACAGTGATGACATTTCACAGATTTCCATTACCACAGATAATGTCGTATCCAATCAAGTCATTGACGCACTTCCCCTTACTCACTATACCAAGAGCAATGGGCAGACCGTGGATTTTCTGACAGGTCAAGTAGTGAATGCAGCTTTTATTGATGACTTAACCAATCCTAGGAATATGCCAGAGCTAGATGAACTGGAGACAGAATTAGACATACAAAAGGGGCTCTATGATAATCAGAGGACAGAGACAGATAAGGATAAAGATAAAAAAGAGATTTATAAACAAAAGGTAGACAGTATGACAAAGGTTCTATCTCTTATTGAAGGGCAAGCCATCACAGATGCCAATACCCAACTTACAAAAATGGAGGCATTTATTGGGGATTTAAGGGGCAAGGGGGAACCAGCGGAAAAGATTGAAGTAGCCGTTCAAGAGAAAAATAAAATAGCCCAAGAGAAGGATGCATTTTGTTATCAAACGGTGCTAAATCGTATCAATGAGGAAAATCAAAAGTTAGATTACACAGATTGTAGCGACCTTATTGCGAAGTATGCTACAGCAGCTACGGCGATTCAAGGCATATTAACCCAAACAGGGACCACAAGTGATGCCCAAGAGAAGTCGCCTATTGAAAAATTAACAGATAAGTATTCTGAACAGCTAAAAGGGAATGTGGACAGTGGAAATAATGGTGGAGCAGAAGATGCTTTATCCAGGCTATATGCCTTACAGTGCATCCAAAATCAAGATAGCAACGTAAGTGCTGAAGATTTAACTGTTCAGAAGGCTGTACTCGATGAGTTAATCCGTCTGACGGAAGCTCAAGTCAATGATGCCATAGGAGATATAGTAGGAAGTGAGTATGAAGAGGCCCGTAAGAGAGGGGAGAGCACAAGCTTTCTGAATCAATTAAAAGACAGTGCCCTAAGTGATATTCTAGCTCATCTAAGCAATTTGCAGACTTTGGTGGAATATAAAAATTCTCTTACAGAGGATGATGCAGCCAAGTTAGCTCATTTGGAAAGGGTAAAAGGACTTTATGATAAAGCCCTTGACGAAGCCAATAGGGGAAAGGTATCAGAAAGTGGACTAGATAGACTCCAAGCAAATAAAGGAGAAATAACAGATGCTATCAATGCTTTAAAGCTAGGAGCTCTTCCAGGCTATAAGGATTTAAAAGAAGCTACAGAAAATCAAAAGAAAAAGGTAGAAGCCCTTAATGAAAGTTATCTAGGGGCTATAGAAGAAGGGCAAATGGATGCTGCGGATAAGCTTAAATCAAGGCTAGATGCAGCCGTAGAGGGTATGTTAGCTTTAGAGGATAAGTTAGAGGAAGTAGAAGCTAATGTTGGGAAGGAACAGAAAAATCTACCCAATGATGTACAGGGCTTACTTAAGGATATAGCTGACATGGAAGCTCATGCAGAGGATAAGGAAGACGATGGAACCAGTGAGCAAGGCGTAAGTGCTACAACCGAGAAGGAAGCAGCCGATCAAGAAGCAAAATATACAGATAATGAGATGCAAGCTATGAATCAGATGGTCAATAAGCTTAACGCTCAAAATCCAAAAGCAACTGGAATGGATGCATGGTACTTATTATTTAAGGACTATGATATCAAGCTGACGACACCGGTATTTAAGTTAGGAAAAGATATTTTTATTCCAGCAGAAGAACTAGCTAAGCAAATGGGTGCCCAAGTGATAAAGAGTAGAACGGGGGCGGCTATGGTCATAAGAGATAAAGGGGTACTTATTGAATATATAGAAGGGGATAAAACGGTATATGTGAATGATAAAAAGATGGCTATTAGCTTACCACCTACTCGCATGATCTCCAATCGTATTTATCTTCCACTCAGTGTTTTTGAAAAGGCCTATGGCTTAGAAAATCGTGAAGAAGGTAATTATATCCTTGTTTCTAAAAAATAATAAGGAGGTGGCAACTTGGGAAGCTATACAGGAATAGCAGATGTGAGTCGTTCCATATTGGAGTTATTAAGGAATAAATGTGCGCCAGAGCCTATAAAAAAGGCGGAGACCATTGGACTATGTGCCCCTAATGATAGAGGGAATAACATATTAGGACTTTATTTATACAATATAGAAGAAAACCCTGAATCTTATTCACAAAAGAAAATTGTATTAGACAGGGAGCATTTCAAGGATGCACCAGTATCTTTTAACCTTTATTATATGATTTATGCTTTTTCCGAATCAGAGGTGAATGCCAAGCTAATTGATGAACAACGCATATTAGGTAAGGCGATTCAGGTTTTAAATGATTATAAAAGGGTGCCTAGTGAATACCTTATGGGAACCTTTGCAGAAAGTAATGAAGTTATTGAACTGCAGAGTATTATAATGTCTGTAGATGACCGAGTAAAGGTATGGTCTTTGTTTAATTTACCTTATCATATCTCTTATTTTTATAAAGTAGGTCCTATATTTATGGAGTCGGATGTGATTCGATCCGTTAAGCGTGTAACAAGTGCAGATATTTCTGTCACACAAAAGTAGGTGAAGCCGATGATTAGACATAAGGTATCTAAAATCTTTAAGTTAGTAGATAGTGTGAGTAATTATGTGGTAGATGATGCTCAGATTAGGTTACAGGGAGGAGGCCTCTTTCAAAACAAGGGAGATGGTTTTTATGTAATAGATAATCTTCCTGATGGGCAATATCTGGCAGAGATAACAAGAGAAGGCTATAACCGTCTCGTGATTTCTTTTGAGGTACAAAGGACGGTGGAAGAAGAAATAGAACTCATCCTTATGGAGGTGGCATCAAAGACGACCGCCCTAGGGACTCAAACCATTATCCAAGGGGTCCTAAAAGAAGGGAAAGTACTTTGTAAGGACCAAACATTTACCTACAGTATTGTAAGTAATACGTATACCAAGCGGGTATTGAGTCATGGTAAAAAGGGAGATAAAGAGCTGAAATTACAGTATTCTGTAAAAGAACCTCTCGATTACCGGAAAATTGCTATTGATGAAGTAAAGGGTGAGTATACGTTACTAGGCTATGATTTTGCTACAAACACCTATAAGCTAAAAGAAGCCCTAGAAGAAGAGGTAGAAATAGGTGCTATGATTTATCTTCTCAATAAATTAACCACAGATGCCGAAGGAAAATATAGGATTATAGTAGATAGCAGAGCGGCTAACAAAGAAGGAATCATTAAGCTTCTTTTCTTTTATAAAGGAAAGGAAAAGAAGCTAGAAATGAATATAAGTGAGATCACAAAGCAAGATCTGGTATTTTAGGAGGTGTAGTATGGGATTTGCAGTATGTAATGGAGCGACTTGTCAATGCACCTTTGGAGCAGCCCCTTGTACATTAATAGTTACTTCAGTAACCAATGTTCTAGGGAGTAATTTACCCTTAGCCACGATTATGGATAATACCCCCGCCAACTTACCTACCTTTGGAATGTGTAGCTCCTTAGCAAATCCGGCAGTAGCAGCAGCTACTGCAGCAGCTTTAGGAGTACTTACACCACAACCTTGTTCACCGGTGATAGCCGCACCTTGGGCACCAGGTAGCCCTACAGTTATGATAGGTGGTAAACCGGCCCTTACCCATACATCCAAAGCCATGTGTAGTTGGGCTGGGGTTATACAAATTATTAATCCAGGACAACAAACCATACAAGTACCATAAAAACTATAGGAGTGTTATATGAGTGAATTTACTATATATGAGACCAGTAAAGACTACTTTTTAGATCAAGCCGCACTTATTAATAGCCAACTATGTGTATATTTAAAGGGCACAAAAGAGTGTGAAGTTTATTGGGAAAATAGAAGTCAAAAAGAAATAGAAGCTGTGATGAATAAATTACTTGAACAGTATAACACTACCATGGAGTTGGAAAAAATTATAAATAATGTAAAAATGAGAAAACAACTAACACTAGAGAAGGAAGTTTATAATCCCTTTCTCTATCTGTTAGCTGTTTTTAATTTGGACGAATTGGAAGAGCACTGTCTGATGGTAAGTCTATTGCCAAGTTTCAATACACTCTACTCCAAACTTTTTGAATATATAGGGGGAAAAAAAGTGCCCACTTTAGAAGGGGCTTACAAATTATTTGCAACACAGTATAAGGGAGTAGATTTCTGGCAGGTAGTTGCCAAGCTCAAACAAAAGCTCTTTAAATACTTCATCGATTGTCAGTGGGATAGAGAGGGTGGAGAAGCCTCTTTATACCTTAAAGAGTTTGTGCTCCCTTTTCTATTAAATGAAGAGCATTTAGTGAACCTTAAGGGATATCAGTATTTTTGCTCCAGAGATGATTTGGCCCAGATGTGTTACAAAGAAGAGTGGCCACAAAGGCTTATCCAAAAGTGTAAAGAATACCCTAGACCTCATATTTTTTATATTCAGGGGGAAGAAGGAATGGGTAAGCGCTTTTTGGTAAAACAGGTGGCAAAGGGACTAGATCGAGATGTGATCTTTATAGATGCTCAGTATTTGCCAAGCTTTGACACGCTAGAAGACCCTTGTCTTGAAGTATTAGAAATCTTAAGGCAGGCTATTATTCAGCAGGCTATGATCTGCTTTTATCATATGGAGGCCATAGAAGAAAGGAGTAGAATGAATTATTTAAGGTATCTTTTTAGAGAGCCTCTATTGCCTCATGGAGAAGTATGGGTATGCATGGAAGAGGAGTGGCACGCTAGAGAAGAGAGCTTATTAAGCTATACCAACTTGTGTCTTCCAGCTTTGATAAGGCAGGAGAGATTTCTATTATGGCATAAGTTACTAGAAGGAATTCCTTTAGAAGAAAACTTAGAGATCAGTGACTTGGCCAATAACTTCAAATTTACTCCTCAAAAAATAAAAGATGCAGCCTATGAAGCCCTACATGAGTATTTTGAGAGACGAAAACCCTATTTATCAAAAGCTTTACTCTATAAAGCGTGCGCTAAGCAAAATTCCAGCAAATTAAGTGAAGTTGCTGTCCTTACAAAACCTCTTTTTAATTGGAAGGATTTGATTTTATGTGAAGAATACAAGGAGCAGATGCTAGAAGCCTGTAATCAGATGAAATATAGACATGTCGTTTTTGATAAATGGGAGATGGAGAGCAAGCTTTCTTATGGAAAAGGGCTAAGTATTCTTTTTGAAGGCCCTTCAGGGACAGGAAAGACCATGGCTGCTCAGATTATGGCTGGCGAGTTAGGGCTTCAGCTTTACAAGGTGAACCTGGCACAGATTGTATCTAAATATGTAGGAGAGACAGCTAAAAATTTAAAAGATATTTTTACAGAGGCTAGTAAGAGTAATGTGATTTTGCTTCTGGATGAAACAGATGCCCTTTTAGGTAAACGAGGAGAGGTAAAAGAAGCCCAAGATAAGTATGCCAATGTAGAAGTCTCCTTCTTATTACAACAAATTGAGGAGTATGAAGGAATCGTTATCATGACAACAAATTATCTGAAAAATATTGACGAAGCCTTTATACGAAGGATTAAGTTTATTATTCATTTTCCTTTTCCCACCAGTGAGGATAGGAAGAAAATATGGGAGAGTTTATTTCCAGCAGCTACACCCGTTGAGGCGGATATAGATTTTGCTTATCTAGCAAGGCAATTTGAAATGTCTGGAGGAAGCATTAAGAACTGTGTCATTTCTGCAGCGTTTCTGGCAGCCAGTCAAAATGAAAGGATTGGTATGCGCCATTTGATCAAAGCTATTAATCAGGAGATGGTAAAGCAAGGCAAGGTGTTACTTAGAGAGGATTTTGGAGAGTACTTTTACTTAATTTAATAGAAGATAAGCGCTATAAAAAGAAAGGGAGAAGATAAGTATGGTAGAAGGATTTAAGCCCCTAACCATAGAGGAAAAAGGGATTTTTGATCAACATATAATGGAACTAGAAGGAGATTTATCCTCTTTTTCTTATTTCCCTAGCCTGATGGCTTGGAATTTTAGTACAGTGTGCTACTATAAGCTTATAAGAGATTATTTGTGTATTGTTTTAGATGACAAGCCTTTTAATAGAATAGTATGTTTACCCCCTTTAGGGAAATACATAAAAGAAACCTTTGAAGAGACCATTAAGACGCTCTATAAGCTGTTTAAGGAAAAAGGAATAGAGCTTGTTTTCTTGGATGTACAAGAATGGATGTTGCCTTATTATAAAGCACTTCAAGCCTTTGACATAAGCTATGAGTATGACCGAGATTTTAGTGATTATGTGTATACCCTAGAGGATCATAGAGGAATATTAAACAAGAAGAAGATGAGAAATGCCTATCATCATTTCTTACATACTTATCATCCAGAATGTGTACCCATTACAAATGAAAATAAGATATTTTGCTATGAGTTTTTGAATAAGAGATGGTGCAACGAGCATACATGCAAAGAATGCTTATATGGCTGCTTGTTAATAGCTACCAAGCGTTATGTAGAAATATTTGAAGAGCTGGGGTTAATGGGCTTTATTATAAAAGTCCAAGAAGAAATGGTAGGCTATGCTGTAGTTGGGATAGAAAAGGATGTTCTTGCCTTTCACTTTACAAAGACACTCCATACTTTACGAGGGATTAATGAGTATAGCCATATAATGGTCAATACCCTTTATGGAGACCATTTGAAAGCCATTAATTGCGCAGAAGATATGGGTAAAGAGGGAATAAGAAAATATAAAGAGAGACTTGCTCCCTACTTCCTTCAGCATAAATACACTGTAAGACTTACAGAAAGGATGGATTAATATGAAGAAATGGATAAAGGGATTGGTATTTTTATTTGTAGTATGTATGGGAGTTACTGTTTGGAATAAGGAATGGTTATTCATGACACCCTTTAAAAACTTAGAGATGGGTGCCATAAGTAAAATTACCACAGATTATGAAGGGAATAAAATCATTATTGACTCCTCAGCTAAGCGCCTACTAAAGATAGATAAGGCGGGTTATTTAATCTTCCATATTAATGGAGGGAAAAGGGAGGAGAAAGAATTTTATGAGGCAACGAGGGTCCTAGCCGATAAGGAAAACAACATTTATGTCCTTGATATTCAAAGAGATGGGCAAGGTACTAAAATTGCTGAGGAACGTATTATGAAGTATTCTCCTAGTGGGAAATTTTTAGAAGTCGTCTATACAGAAAAATATGAGCAAGCTTTAGCAGGACATATTACAGGTCTTCATGTTTATAAAGGAAGTTTTGCTTTTACTAGGGTAAAGGAAGACGCTGTTGAGTTGTGCTCAGAAACCCATGAAGTGCTCGAAAGTTTCCCTTATGAAAAAGCTCAACAAGCTTTTGTAACTTTTGAAATAAATCCTGTGACACAAGAGCTCTACTATGTCACACGAAGAGGAGAAATAGGTTTTTTCAATCAACAAAAAGAGCCGATTACTCTCTATGAAGCTAAGTCAGAAGAGGGGTTAAATGTACCAAGAGGAATAAGCTTTGACAAAGAAGGGACACTGTACTTTACGGATATTGGTTTAAGAGAGATTTGTAAGCTTACAGAAACAGGTAAACAAACCGTACTCTTTAATGGAGAAGTAGGAGAAGAGTTTGAAGCAACTGGTGAGGAGCGATTGACAGCACCTATCTATTATGCCATGGATGCTCAAAATGGATTAGTAGCCGTTGAAGGGATTGATGGAGTAGCACTTTTAGATCTAGAGGGAGACCAAGTTAACTATATAACAGGAGCTAAGTTAGACCATAAGGCAAATATACGTTGTGTAGTGGGAGCATTAGCCCTTATGATTGTGCTAATAGGCTGTGTGTGTTTAGGAGGCTTACTCATTCATTCTATTATTAAGAAAGGTTCTACAATATTGAAAATAAGTTCCTTAGTCATGATAGGGACCTTATGTATTACAGGTGTTTTTTGCTTATTAGTGGTACAAAATTTTCAAGACCGAATGGTAAAGGAAATGATGGACAGGGCAGGTGCAGTAGCTCATATTACAGCCAAAGACCTACCTAAAGAGGAATTTAAACGTATTCAACACGCTTATGACTATATGGGTGAGGATTATAATAAGGTAAGAGATTATATCCGTTCTATTTTTCTCTCAGGAGATAAGAGTATCTCCGACTTATATTGCGTACTTTACAAAGTTCAGGATGGAAATATTGTATCCACCTATACATTAGAAGAAAATACAGGCTCAGTTTATGTTTATGACTGGGCTTATGAAGATTCAGATGAACAAGCCATTATGACCAGCAAGGAAGCAAGGGACTATAGCAGTGTATCCAATAGTGAAGGAAGCTATATCTTAACAGTAGCACCTATAATCGATGGGGATGGAGAGGCAATAGGCCTTATTGAAGTAGGTTCTGACTTAACCACATTTAATAAAGAAAATCAACAAATGATTATTGAATTATTCCTTAATATAATGGCTATTGCAGTGGTTGTTATTTTAGTTTCGTTAGAAGTTATTATTTTCTTGCAGGCAAGAAAAAATTATAAGGAAAAGATAGTGACAGTGGGGGATAAGGCACCCTCTGTGGAGCTTATGCGTATTGTTGTATTCCTTGTATTCTTTATTACTAACGTAGTCACAGCCTTTTTGCCTTTGTATGCAAAACGTATTGTAGAGGAGTCAGGTGGGTTGTGGGGAATTCCTATAGAGGTATGGATGGCTATACCTATTTCGGCAGAAGCTTTATTTGGAGCAATCTTTTCGATTTATGGTACCTTCTTTATCGATCGAATGGGAAAAAGAGGAGCAGCCCTATTAGGAAGCCTATTTATGCTAGTAGGTCTTGTGGGGAGAGCTGTTGTTCCTAATATTTTAGTTTTTACCCTTGGAAATGCTGTTATGGGTTGTGGATGGGGAATTTTACTCCTCATTATTAATGCCACCATTGCCAGTGGAACAGAAGAAGAAAAGAATATGGGCTTTGCAGGCTATAATGCAGCTTGCTTTAGTGGGGTGAACTGTGGCGTAGTATTTGGTGCCTTCTTATTAAATTGGTTTGACTATTCCATGGTCTTTGTCATTACAGCCGCTCTAAGCCTCCTTATTTTACTTCATACGCTTCTTTACTTTAAGAAAACAGAGAGCACCCTAACTGTTCAACAAGAAGAAGAGAGAACCATAAAGGCCACTCAGTTTTTACGTTCGCCTCGTATTTTAATCTTTTTTGTTGCATTAGCTATACCGGTTATTGCTTGTGGGTATTATGTGAATTATCTTTTCCCTATTTTAGGTAGTGAGTTTGGTTTATCTGAAACCAATATTGGTTATACCTATTTGATTCATGGAGTATGTGTCATCTGCTGTGGAGGGGCTCTCACTCAGTACTTAACAAAGAGAATGGACAAAAAGTATATTTTAGCTATTGCTACACTGCTCTATATGGGGGCTTTTGTATTAGTAGCTAATTACCAGACAATCCCTATACTCTTATGTACCCTTGTCATCTTAGGACTGGCAGATAGCTTTGGTTTAGGTGTTCAGACCAGTTATTATACAGACTTAGAAGAAGTGGCTCAGTATGGCTATGAGCGTTCCATGGGGATGTATAGCCTATTTGAGAATTTAGCCCAAACCTGTGGTTCTTTTGTATTCAGTTACGTGCTTATTATAGGGCTAAAGAAAGGTCTTACTATTATAACCATTGGTTTAGGCGTTTTACTCGTTCTATTCCTAGCTTGTAACTTACTGATACAAAACCTAAGAAAAGGGAAGAAGCTAAAAGGAGAAACTTTCTAGAATAACTATAGAAAGAGTATTTGAAAAAGTTAAATTATAGGTGTATAATACACCTATAAGCAGATGTGGTTTAATGGTAGAACATTAGCTTCCCAAGCTAAGGGCGGGGGTTCGATTCCCCTCATCTGCTTTTTAAAATGAAATGAATGCATTATAAGGGGTATCTATCGTAATGATGGATAGCCTTTTATTGTGTGTAAAGTTGAAAAATAGTGATTTTTATATTAAGATTATAAATAAAGCGATAAGTTAGTGGAATGGAGTTAAGTTAAGTGTGAAAACTGTAGCATACTATGTGTCATATAGGATGGGGGTGTTTTAATGGAAAGAGTGAAAATAGCAGTACTGATAGACGCTGAAAACGTATCGCCAAAGTATATAAAACTCATTTTAGATGAAATGAGTGAATACGGTTTGGTTACATATAAAAAGGTATATGGTGATTTTTCAATCCCCAGTGTATTAGCTTGGAAGGAAAATATTCGCGAATATGCAATGACACCAGTTTTTCAAATTAATTATACAAAAGGGAAAAGTGCATCGGATTCAGCACTAGTAATAGATGCCATGGATATTTTATATTCTGGAAATGTGAGTGGCTTCTGTTTAGTAACTTCTGATAGTGATTTTACAAAATTAGCTATTCGATTGCGTGATGCGGGAATGACGGTAATTGGTATGGGAGAGCAGAAAACGTCTAATTCACTTGTTGCAGCATGTGAATCATTTAAGTATTTGGATTTGTTGTATAAAGAGTCTGTAACGGAAAAAGTCAAAGAACAAGGTCATATTGTAGAAACAACTGCTGACAGTATAAACCAAACAGTAACTGAAGTTGCAGTAGGCAAAAGTACTTTAGATACTAATTCTGAAGGATCAACTAATCATAAAAATGGAGTTCCAGATAAGGATGTTGTGAGGAATGAAATTGCTTCAATCATTGAAGCCCGTGCTGATGAAAGTGGATGGCTAAATATTGCAACATTAGGTAGCATTGTTACACAGAGAATTCCAGGATTTGATTCTAGAAACTATGGCTATCAAAAATTAAAATACTTTTTAGATAGTTTTGAGTGCTTTGAGATGTATGAGACAAAGAATCCTAAAAATAAAATCTTAAAAGTTGTGTACATAAAAAACAAATTATCAGGGAGATAAACGTGCTATTTCTGCTTAACAGTCTTTGTTTCTAGGTAATACTCTTCCCTTCATCTGCTTTTTAAAATGGACTATGCCAATACGAAATGGGGGGAAGGTCTATGGCGAATTATCAATTATTCCAGTGGTTCTGTAAATGGGATATCTGGCTTTGGTGCTCCCAAATTTGAAATATTTTCCTCATTCAATTTTTGAAATGGTATGCCCTTTATTTCTTCTGCATTATCAAGATAACTATTTTTCCAGTTTTGATATTTTTCATCATCTATAGGTGTCATATCATAATCCCCATTCCAATCTCCTGGAAAAATATAGTAAACAATTCCATTTTCATCTTCATCTATGTTAGTTGGAAAGTTTTCACCTTTTGAATTAATTTCTACCTCTGTAGTAATTTTATCCCAAGCATCTACTGCTCCATATTTTTGGTATTCATCCATTTCACAATTATAGAGATAAACTGAATATGGCCAAAAGTCTCCTGCTAAACCTTGATTATGAGACCATTCCACTTCAATAATACCGTTACTATAATAACTCATTGACGGAAATTCACTTAATTGTAGATGTGTCTTTCCATCTTTATATCCCCATATGTATACTACATTAGAAGCCGTTGTACCTCCATCAAAGAAAAGCAACAGTTCCTCGTATCCATCCCCATCAATGTCATAAATAGCAAACTCTCCATTATTATTTCCTTCTGAATTAGGAAATCTATATTCTGTTCCCTCTATTTGACCAAGATAACATACATTCCAGAGTATCTCGCCATATGCTTTATTTTGTTCTGTACATTCCTTATCCGAAATATTGTCCTTTATATCTTCAAAAGTCATCTCTGTTGACGGTTTGCTGTCTTCCACTTGTAAATTTGTTGGATCTGCTTTTTTGTGTGAGCAACCAGTTACTAAACAAATTATACTGATAATAAGAAAAATACATGCTATCTTTTTCATAAAAACCTCCACATTGCATTTTTGTTCTTTTTTACTAACTAGTTAAATTCCGATTTGTCGATAACTCTATCTTAGTTAAAATTCCAGAATAGTGCAATCAAATATTGATAATGGAAACAATTAAAATGTACTATGGGTTTTTCTTCTGGGGATAATCGGCTAATTGCATCATCTAACATTGTATTTACAAGGATTGCATTCGGGGACAACCCCATTTTCTATGTGACTAACAACTCATCAAAGCAATCCACTATTGGTGATAGGTATACTTTCACCTTGTTCAAAAATGGAATCTGTCTGATAAAATACTTTTAATGCAATCTCTTTTTTCTTTTTTGAATACATAAAGAGGTACCTTGTCTAGAGTAGGACTATATACTATGAGAAGAAGATATAAAATCACAAGATGGAGGATAGGAAAAAATGAAGAATATAATAGAGTTGTGTGCATAACTTTCTATAACGAGAGTACAGTAAATATAGGTATGGTGACGTATGAACTTGAGAAACCATTAACGTTAACACCCCATAATCTTGTAGGAGAAAGTGATTACTAAACTAGAAAAGCTAATAAGAGAGGAAGTAGGGCCGTAAATCAAAATTTGAAAGGCAGACAGCAATGAAAGCTTGTATTAAGTGAGGTAAAAAGAATAAGGGATGATATTTTGCGTAAGAAGGCAATACTTGATTATTACGATAGCATGGATTAGATATTATTTGTTGTGAAACACCAAAGTGTATGGT
>JAEYNQ010000020.1 GCA_023412455.1 Bacillota bacterium | reverse complement strand
CCTTAGCACACTGTTTGCTATCTGGAATAAAATACATACATGGTCCTTCTGTAATGCTGCATTCCCATCCATGCCATTCATCTGTTTCACTTGCACATTTGCATCCGCTCATTGTTCTTCCTCCTCTTCTAGAAATACTCGCTTGTGGCTTTCTCTAGCCCTCTGTAAACGTATAACCGTTCTAGCCTTAGAGTTAATAAGCTTAAGTAGCTTCTTCCCAAAACGCTTTATTTTAGTTATTAAAACAGTAACTTCCCAAATAGGCACTTGATAGTTGCATTCCCTAATACATCTCATTATTTCTCTGTAGTCACCGCGATATGATAATTCTCCAAACAAATCCATCTAATTGCCCCCTTTAAAAAAACACTTTTATTAATCTTGAATTTCTATGTAAATATCTTTACCATCATCTACTGGGATACATGGCCCATTTAATTCACTAGGCTTACAGTCATATACCAGTAATGCTACTTTTGAACAATCATTATTACCCACAAGTTGCAATACATTATCTAATTCAAACTGCTTTCTTAATATGTTGTATACATACTGACATAACAGCTTGTGATCCTGTACTGAGTCATTTATCATAGACTCATGTAATGCTTTGCATAGCTGTGAAGCTCCTGCGTTATCAGTCATGTCGTAAGAATATAACAACATTGCTTTTCTCAATATATTCACCCCTTAAAAATCAACTTTGTTTTAGTTCAATTTATCTGAATACTTAAACCTAATTTTCTTAGCTATTACCTTCTTCTACTTTTACGAACCTCATTCCTATCTTGCTAACACTTCTAGGCTTATCCATATTTTTTGATACTGTGTTTCTATTTACTCCTGCCCAACTGGCTACGTCTGACATGCTTTTCCCAACATAAAGAGGAAGTTCAAACTTATCAGCTGTAACTGCCATATATATCATAGAATCACTCCTAAAAAGCTGGCATAAATCGAAGCATATGTCTTTTTATTCTCCCATCTGAATTTAATGCTTTTCTAATTGTCTTAGGTCTTGTCCAATTATCAGTTGCCGCTTCTTCAATACTCTCATATACATCTACTATGTAATCCTCATCATAATCTAGCTGTATAAGACGTGTCTTTTTGCCTTTCACATTACACAACTCCTCTCAAAAAAGGCCTTAATAATTTATGTGAGCATATTTTTCTTAACTTTGCATTTTCATTGACTAAAGTAATAATCTCCTCTTCTAGTTCACTTACTTCAACAGCTGCTATGGCATATGCCTTAGCTAACTCTTTATTTTCATGATGTAACTTCCCACACTCTCTAGCTAGTTCAATATTTTTCCCAGTTGATTTACTCAGTGCTGTACTCATGACACTAATTTCTTGGTTTAGTCGTTCAGTTATCTTTTTTAACTTGTTGTATCTTTTTTTAATTACTCTCACTTTCATCTTGCACCTCCATGATCTAATCCATTTTTATAACCTCGTGCAAATTCATCCAGTACCCTTCCTCCACATTTCTTGCAAACACAATAGAAATTCATAGCAATTTGTTCGTGGTATTCTGGTATAAATTCGTGAAAATCACATCTATCAAGCTTTTCTTGATTAGCTTTAATACGGCCTTCTATTTCTTCTAAAACTTTAGACATTGCCACTATGCACCACCCTCGGCAATTTTACGTTGCACATATTCTCGTTCTAACCTCTGTATTTCATCAAAGTCCCAATTATGAGTTGCTATATTAGTAAATTTATTTTTCTTTTGCTCTAGATTGTTTGTTATTTGTAGAGGTTTATTGCTACTGTAATTCCCCTCAAGTACCTTTACAAAATTGTCTGGCTTAATAAACCAGTCAAATGTTACAATCCATCCCCTAGAGTTTTGCCCTTTTAAGAAAGAACTATTTTTAATATGCTCTATTGCCTTTATTATGCTTTCTTGACCATGCTCCTTAATACGACACTTTAGCATTCTTTGTCTACTAGTGCTTGTAGCAATCTTAGTTACTCTACTAAGGCCTAAATCATTCCACGCGTCAATAATTGCTTTGTAGTCAATATGTGGCGATTTATCGTCACTATAAGTATCTTTAGATACTTTATTATTTATATCTTTATCTTCTTCTTTATCTTCTTCTATTGCGTTATTTTGATGTGACATAACGTTATTAATAACGTTATTAGTAACATCACTTGTAACGCATTCACTTTTTAAACCAATTTCTAACATCTTTTTTCTATTTCTGAAATTAGCTTGGCGCTCTCTATTCTTAGCCTTAATGCGCTCCAATCCATCAGCATTTTGGTGATCTTCCCAACCGAGTATAAATATCTCACTATCATCCAGTGATACCATCCCCAGTTTTTCAAAAGTACCTAATGCAAGTTTAACTAGAGTTTCCGAAAACCCAAGTTCTTCTCCTAACATATCTGGTGTATATGGTATATTCTCAGTAAGCATAATGTATCCATGCTCATTACATATTCCAGCTTTGGTTAACAACATAACCCATATTAGGATCATGTTGTTTCCCTCAGGTAGAGATCTAATATATTTAATTTTGGGGTTACTAAAAATATCCGTTGATAATCTAATCCACTCTACCTTAGCCACAGCTATCTCCTCCTAAGTCTTTTTGCTATTTCATGCGCCCTGATGCGAGTAAAGCCTTTGATAATAATTGAAAAATACAAAATAATACCTACTACATAACCAAAAATCTCAATTAAGTTGTCCATCAATATTTCACCCCCGCTTACTACATATTAGTGAGTACTTCTTCGTGCTTGCTAAGTGCTAAAGAGTGATATTGTAATGACTTGTTATCTCCCTTAGCCTTATCTGCCCGTACAAGTGACCGTAATATGCGTACTTTACGTTCTAATTCATCCTTAGTCCCTTTTACAATAGCATCCATCAAATACCCTCCTTAGTACCAAGTACCATCTTGCATATAATGCAGCCATTCACCATTAGCAAATGTTACTTTTAAATAGCTCTTGCACCATTTAACGGACGTTGGCTGATAATTTGATTTATCCTCTACAGAATTTTGATGTGCTGTATGAATCTTAATAAAAAGCTGTTGATGCTCCTTTTTTAGATTTGAAAAACCTCTTATTTTCTCTACGACCATATTGCCAACTCCTTATCTTAATGCATAGATTAGTGGTCTAACTACCTCAACAAAAGCGAATGCTCCTACAGTAGCAATTGAGAGGAAGGTACCAAGAAATAATGCTTCTATAACTTCTTTTAATACGATTTTTATTTGCATTTTTAACGGCCCCTTTACTAGATTTGTAGCCTATGCTATAATCTAGTTAACAATAGTTTTTCAAAGTGCTCTTTCAAGGTTGCAGCCTTGAGAGGGCTTTTCTTTTTTTAGCAAAAGACTTATTCCGGCTCCTATAAGTTCTTTTACCTCTTTCATAGCAACATTCCATCTCTGCTTCTCATCAACACCAACCTCACCATCGCAAGCAATGTCAATCATCTCTGATTTTACAAGGTTAATGTCACTAAACTCTTTCTGAAATTTTAGTACAGTTAATCCAAAATCGCCTAAAACCAATTGTGGTAATATCTTCTTCCCAACATTTGTATACTGTTGCAAATACATATAGCCTAGCCAGGGGGCATTGTATACTTGGATCATTTTTGCAACTATTTCATCAGGTGGAATAGTTACATCATTCTCGTAACGACTCAATGTGGTAGAATCTTTAATGCCTAATTGCTGTATCGCATCTTCTTGCTTCAAACTTGCTTCTTGGCGTGCAATTTTAAATACATTGTTGACTTGCTTAGCCATTCACTTCATCCCCTTTATACTTTAAAATACTAATTAATAGATGCTTGTCCTAATCGGGGCCGCCCCCTTTAAAACTCGGCTATAAGCTTGTATACTTTGGTTTAACCACCAACCAAAAAGTCACGCTACGATATAAAAACTTGATTTTATCTTTTGTACCTTAAAAGAAATTCAAGTTATAAAGCTATCAACTTGTTATACATGGTCTCCCTTTGGGAATATGGTAGATTATTTAAATATCTGTAGATATTTCTTGTATGATACTGAATAATTTCACTGTGAGCTTTTGTTAAATGTTCATTGTCTTTCGTAAGAGGTGTTCCGTCTTCAAGTATAAAGTGAACATTATTAATCCAAGCAGGGTCCTTTAATGCCATGCGTCTCACTCCTTTGATTTATGTATATGAAAAATTAAATTTGTACTATTACTTCATGCATCATCTAGTTAGCTTAATTTGCGTTTCGCGTATCTTTGGCTAAAAAATTTTCCACTTCGTTAACACTCACATCAAAAAAATTACACAATATAACGATTTCTTTAGGTTGAAACTTTCTCCTACCTCTTCTTTTATCAGAATATGCAGATGCAGAGATTTCTAATAGCTCCGCCATCTCTATATTACTTATATTTCTTTTTTCTTGTAACGCTCTAATTGTTTTCATCATATCACCATCCTTATTTGCGTTTCGCGTATCTATATGTTTTATATTAATACGCATTATGCGAATTGTCAATGTTTATTTTAATCAAAATATGCTTTTTGCGTATATTGTTGTTTATTCGCATAATGCGTATTAATATATATTCTATATAGGAGGTTTTGTATATGATAGGCGAAAAAATTAAAGAACGATTACAAGATTTAGGAATGACCCAACGAGATTTAGCATTGCAAATGAACATTTCTCCTTCAACTTTAAGCGGATATATAACAGGATATAGAACTCCTGACATTAATACCATAACTTTAATTGCTGATGCATTAAAAGTTAAGCCATCATATTTAATAGATAGTAATGAACAATTAAATGAAAAAGACAAAAAGGATATTGCTAAGGATGTAGTTTCCATTATAGAAAAAATTAAATCTGGAGAAGATGGACCTACTTATTATAATGGAGTAGAAATGGATCTAGAGGATATTGAATTGTTTGAACAGGCATTAGAATTTGCTCTTAAAAGTATAAAAATAGAAAACAAAGAGAAATATACTCCGAAGAAATATAGGAAATAAATTAATTATAACTGCATTTATGGGGGGAATGTGAATGCATCAATTTATACGCAAAAAAGTTCATCATCTAATGTATAAATATAAAACAAGTAATCCTGAATTATTAGCCACTTACCTAAATATCAAGATTGTTGAATGGAATTTAGGTAAGCAACTTGGTTCTTATCGCTTATTAAATCGAAAAAAGGTTATATTTATTAATTCAAATCTAAGTTATCATCAACGAAAAATAGTAATCGCCCATGAGCTAGGTCACGCTATACTGCATCCAGAAGTGAATTGTTATTTTATAGAGAATAAAACATTGCTCCTGAAATCTAAAATTGAACGAGAAGCTAATATATTTGCTTGTGAATTACTTATAAATGATGATTTATTAGGAGAATACATAGGGAAGTCGATAACTGAAATTGCAGCCGCTGAATATTTACCAGTTGAATTACTACACTTAAAATTTATTACGCCAGGGGCTTTTTATTTTACCCACAAAATCGAACATATGTTCGTTATTAATGAGTAATATTATACTGTAAGGGGGAATAGGTATGAATAAAACTAGTCATACTTATCATGAAACATTTTGCAAAATAGGAGAAATGAGTGATGAGGAAATAGACGGATTATTAAATACTAAAGATAGACGGAAAATTTCAAAGGATATGGCTAAAGAAAAGGAGGAATTTTCTCAAGGAAAACTATTTTCTAGCCAAGCAGATTTGCAAATAGAAAGGAATTGTAGCGTATGAATATAGTTATTTATTCGAGGAAGTCAAAAATCAGTGACAAGGGCGAGTCCATAGAAAATCAAATTAACTTGTGTAAAGAATATGCTACACTTCATTTTGAACAATGTGAGTTTACTATTTTTCAGGATGAGGGGTTTTCTGGTGGAAATACAAATAGACCCCAATTCCAGGCAATGGTTAAAGGTATAAAAAAAGGTCTTTATGATGTACTAATTTGTTATCGTTTAGACCGTATTAGTCGAAATGTTTCAGACTTTTCTTCTACTTTGGAATTACTTACTAATCATCATGTAGGTTTTGTAAGCGTTAAAGAGCAATTTGACACAACTACACCAATGGGTCGTGCAATGATACACATATCCAGTGTATTTGCACAGTTAGAAAGGGAAACAATAGCTGAGCGAATAAGAGATAACCTACTTGAATTATCAAAAACTGGTCGATGGTTAGGTGGAACTGCTCCACTTGGCTATATAGCTGTTAGAAAAGATTATATGTCTGGAGATAAAGTAAAACACTATACAGTGTTAGAAATAGATCCTTATGGGAAAGATATTGTTACTCTAATTTTCAATAAATACTTAGAACTTGGAAGTATATCACAAGTTGAAACATATCTTATGCAAAAAAATCTCAAAACACTAAATGGAAAGTATTTTCAATCTAATACGATTAGATGTATTCTAATGAATCCTACCTATTGTGCCATAGATGATAATTCATATAAGTATTTCAAATCTATAGGTGTAGTAATGAATGAATTAGAACGTAATGATGGCACTGCTTTTATGCCATACAATAGGCATAAAAGTGGTAAATATAATATGAAAAATAATCCCGAAGAATGGATATTAGCAGTCGGATCTCATGAACCAATAATAACTAGTGAACAATGGATAAGTGTACAACATCAAATAAAGAATAATTCAGATACTGCAATACCAAAAGGAACTGGTGCACCTGCTCTTCTAACTGGATTAATTTATTGTAAAAACTGTGGTTCCGTAATGAAGGTAACTAATCAAATAGTATTAGCTGATGGCACAATAAGCTATACCTATAGGTGCTCAAATAAATTAATAAGTCGTGGAAAAGTATGTAATATAAATAATATTAGCAAAGGATATGTTTTAGATGAAATTGTAATTAACCGCATTAAGGACATGGTAAATAATAAGAAAGAACTAATTGATACAATTAAACAACATCATAAAAGTCTATCTTCTGCTCAAGATGAATTAAACTTAAATATTAATCAACTAGAAAATAAAATTAAAGATAACGAAAAATCAATTCAATCACTTATTAAAAAATTGGCTAGATTTGACGATACACAAATGGAAAAATATATACAGGATGAAGTGAATGCTTTGCATGTTGAAATCTCAGAGCTTACTAATCAACTTAATGCAGCTAGAGAATTAACTAAAAGCAAAGACTTTGACATAGCTAATATTGATACAATTTTTAGTTCTATAAAGCGTTTTTGTAATGAGGTTGACAAATCTACCAAACATGAAAAAAGGCAGCTAATACGAGAGGTTGTGAAAAGTATTAGCTGGGATGGAATAAATATTGATATATCTTTTTTTATAAGTAACACATTATCATCGACTACATGTAATTTTGAACATGGTAGCAAAATCTCTTCTTCGTAATAATAAACCGGTTATCATTGCTTTGGCTACTAATGACGGCTTAGGTCTTAACTTAAAAAATATAGGGACTTTAATGGCAACAGAGTCCATTTATTTTGTCCCTATGGGACAGGATGACTTTGTTCATAAGCCTCACTCTTTAGTATCTGACTTAAATAAAGTCCCTCAAACCCTTGAGCTGGCTCTACAAAAAGAACAAATACAACCTATCTTCATCATCTATTAATACAAAAAAGGAGTCCAATTAGTCTTTCTTTTCTCCTTAATGGACATTTTTAAGGAATAATGAATGACTAAGCTGACTCCTTTTATCCTATTGAATAAATTGAAAGGACAAGCTTTAACTTTTACGGGATGACTTTGCAAGTTGTGTATACTTTCCAGTGGTATCCACACGCTTACCTATAATACTGTTCTCTTCACGGTAGCGATTCACCATATTTTGAAAAGTCTGTTTAGAGATCTTGAGAGTTTCTTCCACAAAAGTAGTAGGATTAATTTTAGTATAGCATTTTTCATGAGTTTTAGGATTTATCCGATAAGGATGTCCTTTTTCTTCTAACCATTTACAAGCTTGAGTGTAGGAGTAATTAGGATTGGCATCCCATAACGCATAGACTTCTTTAAATACTTCTTCATCCACTTGAATACGTGGTGCACCAGGTGATTTATAGGTTACCTTTTTTTCTTGCTGTAACTTTTGGACTTCTTCTAAAGCTTCTCCTAAGCCAACATAATAACCTTGCATAGCTAATTGGCGATAGTGTGCCCGTATACGTTGTTCCTCTAGAGACATAGCAGAAGGATAGGTAGAAAGTAATGTTTCCCCACTTAAGACAACGAGTAAAATCCCTCGCTTATCTAATAGTGAGTAAAACTGTTCCATCTCATCTTTGACAGTTGTAATGGTTCTTAGGCTAGGGATAATCAATAAGTCTCCCGTTTTAAGATGTAGCAACAGTTCTACTAATCGCGAGTCCCCTTGTTGTTCTGTCCCCATTTCCTTAATAGCATACTTGTCATTATAAGTTAGATGGTGTATCTGGCAATAGTGATGAACTGCTTGGTCAAAAGTAGGGTCTAGTTTCTTTTCATCTGTTACTTTCTCATAACTATAAATAGTATTTAATTTTGGATTATAACTATAAAACATCGCCCTCATCTCCCTCTTTGTCGGCCACTGTTTCGCCTTTTCTTGCTATTATTATACCTAATTTAGAAAGGGACTTCAATTTAATGTTAGAAAACTTTGTAAATTTTATAATATTGTTTACTATTTTGCTTTTAACGCAACATTAGTTGAATTATTTCAAAAAAGTAGTTATAATTTTATAAAATACTTATTAAAGGAGTTTACTATGTCTAAAAAGAAACTCGCCTTGCGTCTTATCCTCAGTTTTCTGTTAAGTGTCCTCCTCTTAGCACTTTGTGTGATAGGAAGTATAAAGGTTTTTAATTATTGTTTCAATTATACGTCTACCATTATTACCTCGGATCATGAACGCCAAAAAAATACAGTTATACGTGAAGAAGAAATAACAGTAACACCCGAGATGACCCTTGAAGACTTAGCCCAGTTGCTCTATACAAAGGATCTAATCGCCAGTGTCCCCTACTTCCTACTTGAAACGAAACTGGATAAGATAACGGCTTCCTCTCTTCGACCAGGTGACTACTCCATTACTAGCAATATGAGTAGTACACAAATTGTAAAGCTCTTAACATCTGATTTAAAATCAGCTGATGAAACGGTTACGGTTATTATTCCTGAAGGGTTTACCTTAGTAAACATAGCTGATCGTTTGGAAAATGCAGGTCTATTTTCACGAGAAGCTTTTTTAGAAGCCGTCAATGTGCGTAATCGCTCTTATGAATACGATTTTTTAAAGAATCTACCTAATAATCTTAAGTATTCTCTGGAAGGCTATCTATTTCCCGCTACATATACCTTTCGTAAGGATGCTACACCAGAAGAAGTTATTTATCAAATGCTCCATAAATTTGATGAGGTGCTCTCTAGCTATACAAGTGCTATAAATGTTTCTGGTTATAGTATGCATAAAATTCTAACGATTGCCTCTATCATTGAGCATGAAGCAAAAATTAGTGAAGAGCGACCTGTCATTTCTGGAGTTATTTATAATCGTATCAATACCGATATGCCACTTCAAATGTGTTCAACCATTCAATACGTTCTTGAAAAACGAAAAGAGGCCTTAAGCTATTCAGACCTAGAAGTAGATTCAGATTATAATACCTATCAGCATAAAGGTTTACCACCTGGACCTATTTGCTCTCCTGGTGAGGCAGCCATTAGTGCAGCTATTATGCCCGCTGAACATAATTATTACTACTTTGTTGTAACCGGCGATGAAGCAGGCTCTCATTCTTTTGGGGAAACAGCTGCGGATCATGAAAGAAATACGATAAAATACAAGCAAACCTTGGATATGAACTTTAGAGAATAAATCGCCTACTAGGCGATTTATTTGTATTAGGCTTGAATAACCACCTAAATTCCTTTATATTGTATAGTGACATACGTTTTTGGTGTCTAGAAAGGATGCTTTTATGAGCGAAATTAGTTATAGCTATATTATAGAATATATACGTGCCCTTCACACTTCGCCAACTTCTCCTGTTTTACAAGAAATCGAAAGGAAAATTGCACAAGGTGAGGAGCAATGGCCCATTATAAAATCCGAAGTAGCTGATTTCTTTAAAGTACTGCTTTCCTTAGTCAAGCCAAAAGAGATTTTGGAGCTAGGTACTGCTGTTGGCTACTCGTCTATTCTTATGAGTGACTATCTTCAGGAAGATGGTCATATTACAACGATTGAGCGTTTTGACTATATGTACGATATAGCTGTTAAAAATATAGAACGCGCCCATCTAACAGAAACCATTCGCCTAATAAAAGGGGATGCTGTAGTTATTTTACCCACACTTCCTAGTGATACCTATGATGTGATTTTTATGGATTGTGCTAAAGCCCAGTATATCCACTTTTTACCCGAATGTCTTCGTCTTTTAAAGCCTAATGGCTTATTAATAACAGATAATGTTTTACACAAAGGAGCAGTCGCCCGTTCACGTTATCTTATTGAAAGGCGTCAACGGACTACTCATGCCAGACTCAGGGATTATCTCTGGACACTTACCCATTCGCCAGAACTTCGTTCCAGTATTTTACCCATTGGAGACGGTGTAGCTTTAAGTTATAAAATAGGAGGAACTCTACATGACCAAACATCAAATGAAACATCAAAATAAAGTTGAATTACTCTGCCCTGCTGGGAGTCTAGAAACCTTGAAAATTGCAGTACTCTATGGTGCTGATGCGGTTTATATTGGTGGAGGGAGCTATAGTTTACGTGCTAAGGCAAAGAACTTTACCCCTGAGGAGATGGCAGAAGGTATTCGTTTTGCTCATGAACATGGGGTTCTCGTTTATGTGACTGCCAACATCTTTGCTCATGATGACGATTTTGAAGGCATGGCGGATTATTTTCGTTCCCTAGAAGCCATGGGGGTAGATGCCCTGATTGTTGCTGACCCAGGTGTCTTTAGTGTAGCTCGCTCAGCAGTTCCTAATATGGAAATCCATATTTCGACTCAGGCCAATAATACCAATGCCCAAAGTGCTCTTTTTTGGGCTAATCTTGGAGCAGAACGTATTGTAACAGCCCGTGAACTTTCTTTTAAAGAGATTAAAGCGATTCATGATCAATTGCCAGAAGGTGTTGTCCTTGAATCCTTTGTTCATGGAGCTATGTGTATGTCCTATTCAGGACGTTGTCTCTTAAGTAACTATATGGCCAACCGTGATGCCAATCATGGTGAATGTGCGCAACCTTGTCGCTGGAAATACCATGTTGTTGAAGAAACACGACCAGGGGAATACATGCCTGTTGAAGAAAATGAACGTGGCACCTTCATCTATAATTCTCGTGATTTATGTATGATTGAATTTATTCCAGAGCTGATAGAAGCAGGTGTCTATAGTTTTAAAATCGAAGGACGTATGAAAACCCCTCTTTATGTGGCCACTGTTACTAAAGCATACCGTGATGCCATTGATACCTATCTTAAGGACCCTGCGCTTTATGAAGCACAAAAAGCTAAATTCTATGAAGAGGTAGGTAAAGCCAGTCATCGTGAATTTACCACTGGTTTCTATGAACACAAACCTACTTCAGAGGATCAAACCTATACCCATAATTCTTATGTACGAAACTATGACTTCTCTGGAATGATTATTGACTATGATGAAGCTACTCAAAAAGTAACGGTTGAACAACGTCGTAAGTTCTCTGTAGGTGAAACAGTAGAAATCTTACGTCCAAAAGGTGAGGTTATTACTTTTGTTATTGAAGAAATGTGGAATGAGGTGGGTGAAGCCATTGCGTCTGCACCTCATCCTAAAGAACTAGTAACCTTTAAAGTTCCAGAAAAAGTTCCTGTTCCTTCTCTGCTTCGAAAATGGGGAAATAATTAATTTACTATACGTTGACCACCTATTTATCTTAAAAAGTGTTTCACATCATAAAAACGGCGATTTCTTTCAAGAAATCGCCGCTTTTATTTGTTCAAACATTACTTCCACAGCTTCTAATAATTATTATTCGTTTCCTCTTTAGGCATTACATTAGGAATTTCTTAAATGTATTTGTCCATTTCTACCCCAAGAGCTCCTCTCTCATTTAGCCGAGTTTATTTATTAACTGGGGATGTACTTTTGGCTGCCTACTTTTAATCATCAGCATACTTGAAACAATCAGGAATCCCCCTACCCATTGGGCTAAGCCGGCTGTCTCTCTTAAAAGCAAGAGAGATAAAAGCATAGAAGTTAAAGGAATCATTCCTGAAAAAGCTGCGGTAGTATAGGCATCGCAGCGTTTAACTCCTGAATAGAAAAAAACAAATGCCAATGCCGTAACAATGAGCCCATACCAAACTAAAGCCAACCATTCTTTCACTCCAATGGCTTGTAATGCCACAAAAGGATGTTCCAATAGCGCAGGAACAAGAGACAGTCCAAAAGCAATTGTTGATACGATCAACATTTGTACCACAGGATGAATTTGCACTTCTAGTGAGTCTTGTTTCATTAGTTTATGCTTCCTTGAAATAATGTTAAAAGAGGATTCACTTGCTGCAGCACAAAGTATCAATACATTTCCCCAAAAATGTTGTAAGGAAAGCTGCATAGAGGATAGGTTCATTCCCTGCAACAATGTGATACCTAAAACAGTAAACGTAATGCCAAGGGCTGTCCAAACCGATGGTTTTTCCCGAAGGACAAAAAAAGCCAAAATAGAGGTTATCGCAGGTGTTGTTCCTGTCAATAGCCCTGCTTCTACAGTGCTTGTTAAATTTACCCCTA